>NZ_JAUNRW010000058.1 GCF_030535495.1 Corynebacterium sp. | reverse complement strand
GGCGTGACGGAGGAGCTGCTCGCGGACGGTATCGGCCATGGTGGTGGGTCCTTCGCGGGGGCGTGGAGTGGGGACGTGCCGCAGGGGCGTGGTGTGACGGCGCCGGGCGGGCGCTGTGACCTGGACCATACCGAGCGGAGCTGACGGGTGTCGGGAGTTGGCGCCCCTCGGCCGGCCGGAGTGTTGCAAAGCCGCCTGGACAAGGCCCCGTTGTTCGCGAACCCCTACCGCAAGAACCACCCTGACTTGATCAACACGCTTTCCAGACACGCACACGGCGGCGAGAAGGTACCCAATAGTCATATAATCGCCCAATGGAGACTCTCAACACTTCGTCCATTGCCTGCTTCGTTAGTTACGCGCACAATGACGACAAGAGAGGACAAATTGCCGAATGGTGCGACGCCCTGAAGGATGAGTACATTACGCTAACAGGTTCGGCGTTCCGCATCTACCGAGACAAAGAAGACCTTAAACTAGGAAATGATTGGCAGGAGTCACTGGACCGAGCCGTTGCGGGCTCAATCGCATTTTTGCCAGTTATCTCCCCCAGCTACCTACAAAGCGAAAACTGCCGACAGGAGTTCAATCAGTTTCAAGAGGTCCTGCGGCAGGGAGACAGAGAGTCCCTTCTAATTCCGGTAATGTGGGCGCCCATTGACGACTTCCGTACCGGCGGAGATGAGATCGCGTCAGAAACGTATCGACTCCAGCATTCCGACTGGACAGAATTGCGACTTGGCCCATTGAACTCGCCCGCCGCGCGTGTCGCTACAAATCAACTTGCCCGTAGAATTGCGGAAGTCATTGAGGCCGCACAGCAGGGCCTAGAGTTCGCCATTCCTCCAGGCCCATCACCAGCCCCAGGAAACCAATCCGCAGCGCCAGGGATTCTCGACATCGCCGCAGCGATTGAGAACGCAGACACAAGATGGTCTTACATCTTTTCCGATGCCAACGCCAGCTTTCGGCAAACTACAGACGCCTTCATTAGCTACACCGAACGGCTCGCATTGCATCCTGGCGCCCCCAACGTCCAGGAACACCATTCACTTCTCGCGGAACTTGCAAGTCAGATCTCAATACCGCTCAGGAACCTTAGGATCGCATCCGAGATTCTGAAGATAGACCTTCGATCGCAAACTGAAAACCACGACTTGCTCGCCGCGTCTATCCGCGAAACCAAATTATCAGGGGCAATGGCCAGTTCCGTTACCCGAACCGCCGGAACTTTCGGCAGCCTCGCCGAATCAATCGGAATGCTCACCGGCAACGCCAGGGAATTATCAGAAACTATCGCCCAGTTCCGCAGACTAAGTAGAGAATTCGTCACGCCCGCGAGCGACCTCAATATCGCGCTTCGACACTTCGTCGACAGCGCCACAATTGTTCGACAATGGGCAGATAATCTGCTTGAGGCACTATAAGGTGCAAAGCTACCATCTTCGGATAAAACACTCTCTCTAAATGCATGGAATGGCTGCAGCGCAGGCTAGCCCTCTTCCGCGTACCGCGGCGCCAGCGTCTCCATCTGCTGCATCACGCGCTGGATGGCCTCGGGCTGCTGGTCTGGCGGGTAGCCGTACTTGCGCAGGGTCCGCTTGACGGAGGCGCGGAGCTTGGCCTTGACGTCCTCGCGGACGGTCCAGTCGGTGCGGATGTCTCGGCGCATGGTCGCGACGATCGAGCGGGAGATCTCGGCGAGGATGTCGTCACCCAGCACGTCAATCGCGGACTCGTTCAACGCAACGACGTCGTAGAACGCCAGCTCGTACGTCTCCAGCGGGGGCTCGAACCGCTTCCCGCGGTCCGCCTCGGCCCGCACCTCCTTTGCCAGCTCCACCAGCTCGGCGATCACCTCGGCAGCGGTGAGCTGCTGGTTTGTGTAGCGCGCCATGAGGTCGTTCACCCGCTCGGAGAACAGGGCGTGTCTCACCTCGTTGCCGCGGGTGACGGCGGTCGCTTCCTCGAGCAGGGTGGCCTTGAGCGCCTCGATCGCCAGGTGCGCCTTGGAGGGCTTCTGCGCCTCCTCGACCCACTGCGAGGTGAGGGTGTCGAGCCGCGGGTACGGCAGCCCAGCCTCGTTGTAGATGTCGATCACGCCCGTGCTGGCCGCGGAGTCGACGATCAGCTCGCCGAGGATCCGCTTGATCTCGTCGGGGACCAGGTCGCCGTTGCCGACGGTCTGCTGGGCGTCGAGCTTGAGCATCCACACCCGCCCCTCCTCGATGAAGCGCACGTCGGGCCTGACCTTCTCGAGGTCGGAGTTCCCGGCGGCAAGTGCCCAGGCCCGGGCGAGCTTGGCGGACAGGTCCCGGAAGCGGTCGGCGAGGGGACGCGCCTCCGGGTCGTCGTCAATCCGGTTCCCCGGGGTGGCCGGCGAGCGGAGTCGCGACACCACGGCGAGCTGAGCAGTCCGCCACCCACGCTGGGGGTCGTTCCGCCATTGCTCCTTCCAGCCGTCCCCGATCAACTCCGCGAGTCTCCCGAGCAGGTCGAGGACGATTTGCGCTGCCTCGTCCGAGGTTCGGCCCACGAGCCTGTCGCCGCCCGAGGGGGCCTCGCGGGTGAACTCCTGCAGCGCCTTGGAGAGGTTGTCGGTGAGCGGCGCGTAGCCCACGAGCAGGCCGTCCTGCTTACCGCGGAACGTCCGGTTGACGCGGGCGAGGGTCTGCATGAGCAGTGCGCCCTTGAGCGGACGGTCCACGTACAGGGTGTGCAGGCAGGGCGCATCGAACCCGGTGAGCATCATGTCTTTGACGATGATCAGCTCGAGCTCGTCGTCCGGGTCCTTGACCCTTTGCTTGACGGCGGCGATCGCGCTCGGGCGCCGCAGGTGCTTGGTCACGTGCGGGGCGTCGCCGGGGTCGGCGGTGTAAACCACTTTGACGCGGCCGGTGTCGTCGGCGTTGGAGTGCCAGTCGGGGCGTAGCGCCACGATCTCGTCGTAGAGGTTCGCGGCAATGCTGCGGGTGGCGCAGACGATCATCGCCTTGCCGGGCACGCCGAGGAACGGCCGCATTGCCTCGCGGCGCGTTTCCCAGTGGGTGACGAGGTCGGCGGCGAGTGTGCGGATCCGCTCGGGCGCCCCATAGACGGTGTCGAGCTTGGCCACGGCCCGCTGGAGCCTGTCCGCGTCGGCGGCGTCGAGCCCGCTGAGGGCCTCCTCGGCGGCGTCATCGAGCTGCTCGTCGTCGATCCCGTCGATCCGCACGAGATTGATGAGGCGGGGTTCGAAGACCACGGGGACGGTGGCGCCGTCCTCGACGGCCCGGTGGAGGTCGTAGACGTCGATGTCAGCGCCGAAGACGCGACGGGTGTCGCGCTCGCCCTCGGAGATGGGGGTTCCGGTGAAGGCGATGAGGGTGGCGTGAGGGAGGGCCCGCTTGAGGTGGGCGGCGTAGCCGTCGAGGTTGTCGTAGTGGCTGCGGTGTGCCTCATCGGCGACGACGACGATGTTTCGCCGCTCCGAGAGGAGGGGGTGCTCGGCGCCGGAATCCCTCTCCGCCTTGCTCAGGCCGAACTTCTGGAGGGTGGTGAAGTAGATCCCTCCGGATCGCCGATCGGCAAGGTGCGTGCGGAGTTCGTCGCGGGAGGCGATCTGCTGTGGTGACTCGGGGAGCAGGTCGCTCACGGAGAAGGCGTCGAAGAGCTGGGAGTCGAGCTCGGTGCGGTCGGTGATCACGATGACGGTGGGGTTGGCCAGCCGCTCGTGCCGCATGATCTTGGCGGTGTAGAGCTCCATCTCCATGGACTTGCCCGAGCCCTGGGTGTGCCAGACCACGCCGGCGCGGCCGTCGGAGTCCACGGCCTGGACAGTGCTGCCGACGGCCTTGGTCACGGCGAAGTACTGATGCGGCTTGGCGATCCGCTTGATCAGCCCGGACTCGGTCTGGTCGAACGCGGTGAAGTCGCGGAGGAGTTGACCGAACCGCTCGACGTTGAACACCCCGTCGATGAGTAGATCGAGCTCGGTGACGAGGGCGCCGGTGGCGTCCGGCTCCCCGATAGCGACGGGCCGCCCGTCGTCGTCCACATTCCACGGCGCGAAGTGGTTCCACGGAGTGAAGGGGGTGCCGTACCGCGCGGCGAGGTCGTCGGTGGCCACCATGAGGCAGGCGAAACGGAACGCCATGGGGAACTCGTGGAGGTAGGTGCGCAGCTGGTTGTAGGCGATTTCGGCGTCGGCCTGCTTGGCACCGGGCTTCTTGAGTTCGAGGATCGCCAGCGGCATGCCGTTGACGTAGGCCACCACGTCGAAGCGTCGCTCGTGCTCGCGACTGCGCACCGTGAGCTGGCTGACGGCGTGGTAGGTGTTCCGATCCGGGTCGCCGGAGAGGAACCGGACGGTGGGGGTGACCTCGCGGCCGTCGTCGTCCACGTAGGCGATGCCCTTGTAGCCGCCCAGCAGGATGTGATGGATGCGGTGGTTCTCGGTGATGGCGTCCTGCGACGAGGGGTTGAGCACCTCGGCCATGGCCTGGTGCAGGTACTCCTCCGGCACGTCCGGGTTGAGGTTGATCAGGGACTGCAGGAGGGTGCCGCGCAGGACGACGTCGTGCCACGAGTCGCGCTCGCCGGAGCCGGGGGCGACGGAGGCGCCGGTGCGGTGCTCCCACTCGCGCTCAGCCAGGGCCTCGAGCAGTTCGTGCTCGGCCTGAGCTTCGGACCAGCCGTGGGTCATGGGAGGGGGCCTTCCTGGTCGATGCTGTGGGGGGCTCGTCCAGGTATGAAAAAACCTGCCCCCAGAGGGGGCAGGTGGTATGCCCCCACGGTAGTGGTGTGGTGCTTGTGGAGCAATCGACACTCGCTCACTGCTGCTCCCAACTGACGGTCTCGGGATTCCACGTGTGCCCATCGACTGCGCCGGAGAGGGCCGGATCGAGGAAGTCGGAAAGAAGCCGGCTGGCGGAATCGAAATCTGCGTATTCGGTGAGCGCAGACACTTTTCTGGCAGTTTTCGGGTATCTGCTTCGCCAGTTCGGTGGTGGATCGAAGCGTGCCGGGCCGGCGATTCCTCTGTGAGACCACTCGGCTTCCACGGCGGTGCGGACCGCCCGACCACGAACACCGTGAGTGACCGCGAACAGGACGAGATCGACCATGTCGCGTTCGCGAGAGGAGGCCCTCCCGTGGGCATAGGTGGCTTGCGTCGCGCAGACCTTGTCGGCGATGTGGTCGACAGCGGGGTAGACGGCCACCGTGGGTGGAAGAACCTTCGGCAGCTCCACCGCAGGGAATGTCGCCATGACCGGAGCCTCGGTCATAAGTGAGTCCGCCGCGATGTCGATCTGGATCGGGTGCTTCTCCTTTGCCCCACACCGGACGGCCACCGTCACTCGTCGACACTGCACACCGGTCTGCTCATCGTTCTCGTGGACCTCGTCCACTTTGGTGATGTCGAACCTGAAGTAGTCGCCGAGATCTCTGGCCAGAGCTTCGCGTAGGTGATCCACCGCAGCATCGAGATCGGACGGGTCGACGTGGTGTAGGAGGTCGATGTCCTTTGTCGTACGTGGGTCCGGCAGCCGCACCAGCATCGCCTGCCCGCCTTTGAGGATCCAACGATCTGATCCCTCGGCGAAGACTCGAGCGAGTAGACGGCTGAACTCGAACTCCCGGATCAACCGCTCGGCAGGTACTCCGCGTTCCTTGGCGTCCTTCTTCGCCCGAGCAGAAACGGCGCTCAAGAGTGCGGCCGGAGATGAGTATGACTTCTCGTCACTCATCCGAATCAGCGCCTTCTCCTCGTGCGTTGCTCGCCGGGTTGGGAGTCCTCGGGTAAACGTTCCGAATCTGCGGCGTTTCGTAGGCTCGGCGCAGGTTCTCCACTGCTGGCCCCCAATTCTTTTCAAGCTTCTTCCCGAGCTCTGCCATTGCCTGCACATGCGAGGCGTCACGGGCAAGGCGGGCCATGGCCTCGCTGGCAGGTGCCGCTGCGGCCTCAAACTGGCTTTGGAGATCGGCAAGCGCTTGCACGCGCGAGGCATCCGCTGCCATTTTCTCCAGCGATTTCTTGAGGCTCTCCGGAATCTGGGCATCCATGTGTCGGGCGACATTTTCCATCGCCTTCCGGTACCCCTCGAGCGCACCTGCTGCGTAGAGTCCGCGTCCGGTCTCCGATTGCGCGAGCCGCTTGCCGATCGACGACGCGTCGAGCCCCACCGCGGCAAGGAGGCTCTCCGCCATCGCTGCCCCGTCTTCATGCCCGGCACTGCGTGCGAGAGGGTCGAGTGCCTTCGCCAGTTTCAGCCGGTCTAGTACGCCGGCATTCATGGCATCCCGGATTGCATCGGCAACGTGGGACGTGTCATTGCCATCCCTGTAGAGGTCGGCGATGGTCCTCTCGATAGTGGTGACGGGCAGCCCCTCACGGACCGTGACCTCGTCTGAAGCGAGAGTTGCCTGATGTGTCCGGATCATCCGTCTGGACTGCTTGCGCTTCGGGAGCGTGAACTCTGGCACGTCAGCGAGTAGATCGCCTATCCCATGAATCTCCGCAGCCGACGCGTGCGAGACCACTCCGAGCGACGGGTCGTCGAGTCGCTCCACCGATCCCACAGCGGGCGCGAGTGCGAGCCATTCAGCTCGCATAGTGCGAAAGCGGTCCTCTCCCGCGGGAAACGCGTAGACGCCGTGCACCACCCGCTCCAGAACACCCCGCTCCACAAGGCGTGACAGCACCAGCCGGGTTACGCCTTGCGCTCCGGCCTGAGCCGTGGTGACGAGCCCCCACTGATCGGAAGCGATCTCAGTGAGCTTCGCCACGACATCGGCAACCCGTTCGGCCATGTGGCGATTGTATCGCCTGGGAGATACAAATGCACCATGTCGCGAATCCTCGACAAGTCCAGCGCGCTTCACTGCTTATCACTTTCATCACTGCATACAGTGACGTGAAGTGACACCACACTGATGCACAGTGAGCCGCCCCGACGGGAAGTCACAACACATCTCCTGCCGCACGCTCGGCATCCGTGACAGTGATCCGACCGCTCATGAGGAGGGGAAGGAGCTCGTCGCGGGTACTGGCTAGCAGATCGCTCTCCACCGATGCTGCGACACAACGGGAGTACAGCGGGTCGACAGCCGCCCGGATTCTGCCTAGCTCTTCCTCACTAGGTACCGCAGCCGATTCGAGGTGAAGATCAGATTTGTTCAGATGAATAACGGTTGTGGCTACTTTCGAGCGCTCGATACGCAGAAGCGGATCCGATAGCGCCACCCGAGAAACGGCGGGTCCGTACTTCTCGCTCGTTACGGACATGACCCGCTGATTCACCAGCCCCGAATCGCCAGTCCACATCGTGGGTCTGAACTCAGCGTCCATGCCGACGAGGAGCGCACCAGGCTCGGCAAGTTGCTCCTTCGGCAGTGCCTCCGTTGTCCAAATCTGGCACCGCTGGCTCTTGAGATCTCGGATCCGAATGAGCGGACGCCCTACCCCAGGTTCTGAGAAGTGCTCGCCCTTGAAAGCACCGCCAAAGGTGAACGAGAACGCGTCGAACAGAGGGACGTCAACTTTCTCAGATGCCCCAACTATGGCGTCCATGAGGCCGTAACTCAAAGCAGCGGCTCGTCTGTTCGCAGCGATCTTGTCGTCCAGCGCGCCGAGAACTTCGCCGATTCTGCGCTGAACCGCCAGGTCCGGCAGTGAGATCGACATGGCACGGATGTCACGAAGGCTCAAGTACGGCGCCATGTCCGTGCTGGAGGACAGTGCACGGATCTGTTGCCTCGCACGCGATGAAGAGAACCAATACCGCAGGTACTTGGAGTCGAGTGCAGCCTCATCGCGGACACGGAAGTAGCAGAGCTGAGGGCTGTAGACCAGTGCCTCGTCACGAAGGTCCGGTACGACGGCCACTCGGCCGATTGTTCCCTTCGTCGTCAGGAGGAGATCGCCTTCGCGGGCGAACTTCTGGCCGATCCTGTCCGCAAGGTCTCGGGCGACAAAGTCCTGTCCGTCACGGCCGATCCAACCGTCGTGAACGTCTGACACACGGAGAATCCGGAATCCCTCATCGGCCAGCTGATCTTTGCGGGTGCGGTACCCGTCGCTGAACTCGAGCACGCCCTCCTGGACCAGTGCACCGAACGTCTTGTTCACCCCAGCCTCCCCAGCTGCTCGCGAACCACGGCGTCCAGCCGGGCCGACTCGTCCAGCGCGGACGTGAGCTCGGCGGTGAGCCGCGCGATCTTGGCGTCGATCGGCTCGTCGTCGACCTCCGCGTCCGGCACGCCCACGTACCGGCCGGGGGTCAGTGCGTAGCCGGCGGCGGCGATCTCCTCCAGCGTCGCGGACTTGCAAAAGCCCGGCACGTCCTCGTACTTGCCGGCAGCGGACGCCCGGCCGCGCCACGAGCGGAACGTCTCCGCGATGCGCTGCAGGTCCTCCTCGCTCAGCGTGCGCTCCACGCGGTCGATCATGTGGCCCAGCTCGCGGGCGTCGATGTACAGCACCTGCCCCCGCCGGTCCACGGACCCGCGCTTGCCGGCGGCCTTGTTCTTGGCAAAGAACCACACGCACACCGGGATGCCGGTCGCCCGGAAGAGCTGACCCGGCAGGGCGACGATGCACTGCACCACGTCGTCCTCGACCATCGCCTTGCGGATGTCGCCCTCACCAGACGTCGTGGTGGTCATGGTGCCGTTGGCCATCACCACGCCGGCCTCGCCGTCCGCGGCCAGCTTGGACAGGATGTGCTGCATCCACGCGTAGTTGGCATTGCGCTTGGGCGGCACGCCGTACGTCCACCGCGGGTCGTCCTCGCGACGCGCCCAGTCCTTGATGTTGAACGGCGGGTTGGCCATCACGAAGTCGGCCTTGACGTCTGGGTGGATGTCACGCGCGAAGGTATCACCCCACCGCGAACCCAGGCCCTGCGAGTCGATCCCGTGGATTGCCAGGTTCATCTTGGCCATCCGCCACGTCCGCTCGTTGAGCTCCTGGCCGTAGACCGCGACGTTGGTCGGGTCCTCCTTGTGCGCCTCGAGGAACTTCTCCGTCTGCACGAACATGCCGCCCGACCCACAACAGGGGTCGTACACGCGACCCGAGTGCGGCTCGAGGATCTCCACGAGGGTCCGCACCACCACGGGCGGGGTGTAGAACTCGCCGCCCCGCTTGCCCTCGGCCTTGGCGAACTTGTCCAAGAAGTACTCGTAGACCTCCCCGAGCAGATCCCGCGCCTTGCTCGCCCCGCCGCCGGTGAAGCGGGCGGCGTTGAACAGATCCATCAGCTCGCCCAGGCGCCGCTGGTCCACGTTGTCCCGCCCGAACATCGTGGGCAGCGTGCCCACGAGCGAGGCGTTCTCGTTCATGAGCATGACCATCGCGGCGTCGATCAGTTCCCCGATCGACCTCGCGTCGTGCGTGCTCGACGCCGGGATGCCCTTTGCGTGCCTCGCCAGGTACTCCCACCGCGCCTCGCTCGGCACCCAGAACACCCCGGACCCGTGGTACTCGTCGGCGTCCTCCAGCGTCTCGGCGATGAACTCCTCCGACTCGCCGCTCAGCTCCTCGCGGATGGCATCCCGGCGCTCGCTGAAGGCGTCGGAGACGTACTTGAGAAAGACCAGTCCGAGGACCACGTCCTTGTACTGCGACGCGTCCATGGAACCGCGGAGCTTGTCCGCCGCCTTCCACAGGGTGTCCTTGAGTTCCTTGGGGGTCGAGGCCTCCTGCGGAACCGGTACCAGCACTCTCGCCATCAGGCGTTCTCCTCGGTAAAGGTGGCCCGCAGCGTGCGTGCTGCGAGTCCATCGGATAGTTCGGTGGTCAGGGCGTCGAGCGCGTCCAGCTCGGCGAGGAGCTGTGCCCGCCGTTCGGCGGCGCGAGCGGCCACGGCGCGCCACGGGGAAGCGGCGTCGGCGACGACGGTGCGCAACCGCCACGATCGGCAGTCACTTCCCCGCGCCGCCACGATGTCCCGCATCGCGGTCTCGGGAAGAATGCGGACTCCACCCTCGGCCGGTTCCAGGCGACGGAGGATGCGGGCCGGGGCCTGGACGACGTGGCCCCCGATGGCGTCGATCATCGCAGCCGCTTCGCTTGTCGCGGTGAAGACCACGTCTCCGGGTTCGGTAAGCCGGAACCTCGGCACTTTCTCCACCAACCTCACAAGCTCAACCGACCGCTCCCCCACGGGCGCACAACCGCGTACCTCGTCAGGGCCGATCACGCCGATGCCGCCGGGGCCGGCGGCGAAGACCTCGGCCGGAATCCGTACACCAGTGATGACCCGTGCCGGTCGGTCAGCACCTGACGTCGCGTCCTTCCACGAGAGCGACGCGTCCTCGGCCGCCCCACCTGAGACCACGTCGATGCCGGCCAGCAGGTCTGTCGGGCAGGCGTCGCGCCGCTCCCACAGCCGTGCCAGGGCGTCCCCACCATCGTCGAGTGCGACGTCGGACACCGGCAGTGTCAGGGCCGGTTGCGTCGCGAATACGTCAGTCGCGCGATGGGCGCTTCGCAGGAACGCGTGGGAGCGCCTCGCCTCACCACCGCGCAATGCCGCGACGGCATCGGAGCCGACAGCGCGGCACTCCGCCGCATCGAGAGCGTGCCCCGAGTGCTCGCCATACGTGGTGAAGTCCCGGAGCTCCTGCTCCACCGGTGTCCCCAGCACCCACAGCGCTAGACGGCGACGCCCACCGAATCGGCACATCCCCTGCGGCAACCGCGCGACGTAGCGCAGCGGTGCCGAGTAGCCCGACGACCCTCCACCGAGGATTCTCCCGCGGTGTTCGTCGCCTCGACGCTCATCGGTCAGCAGTCGTGCCGGCGCGATGACGACCGCGGCACTGCGGCCACTCAGGTCGAGGATCGCATCATCGATCTGGTCGAAGCACCGGTCGGTGTGCTCCTCCCCCACCGCGGACCACTGGCCGACAAGCAGGGCGTCAGCTCCCGGCGGCAAAGCCTCGAGACGGGCCCCGAGCGAGACGAGATATCGCCAGAGCAGCCTCTCCTCGGGAGTCTCCGGGTCCGACGCGATACCGACCCGCGGGCGCTCCCCCTCCGCGATCGACTCCACTACCCGCACGATCAGCCGGAGACCGCCCGGACCGCGCGGCACCAGTACACGATCGGAGTCTCGCGCCAGCTCGGCGATCATGGCACACATCAGCCGATCGCCCTTCTCCGTGAGCGTTTCGGCAGCCAGCCTTCCGTCGGCGGACTCGTGACGGCGAACGAGTCGGTCGAGGACGCGCGAAGCGGTGGTCCCGGCCTCGGCGAGCCGGTCGATGGATCGCACCAGCTCGTCGTCGTCCAGCGCCGTGGCGGCCTCCCCCGGAGGCAACACAGACTCCAGGCCCCGACCAGCCAGGAGCATCAGTAGGTCGTCGGGGTCCTGCCCCGAAAGGGGCTCGCCCGACAGGGCGTGAAGCAGGAGCAGTGCCGACGCCGCGCTGAGACGAGTGGCCGCCGATTCCAGGAGCGTGGAGAACATCACCGCGTCGGCACGGGCCTCGGAGTTGTTGCCCCGGCCGGTGGAATCAAGCCATCGGCCGACCTCAGCCGCGTCGAAGAGCAGGGTCGGGGCATCGAGCGGCTGCGGGAATGGTTGAGGCGAGTCGGCGAAACGCGACCGCCATACGGAGACAACCGGGCGGCGGACGCCCGCGAGCTCGGCGATCTGATTCATGGTCACGGTCTCCATGACGGGCACCTCCTCGAATTGATCTGGCGGTCGATGAGATGGACGGTACATCGGAGGGCCGACACCTATAAGTGCCGGTTCCGATAAGCCGTCTTATCGGCGTATTACCACGTTTGGTGTCGCGCCCTCGAACTGGGTAACTGGCACGGCCGCTGGCACCCCTACGCGCTCCGCTCGTCGCATAGTCTTCGGTGCCGCAAGCCAACGCGCGAAGGGGGGATCTGACTGTGCGCGCCTACGCCATTCGGGTCCTGTCCGGCGCCGTGTGCGCCTCGGTCACACTCATCGGCGGACTCATCGCCCATCGGGCCGGTATCGCAGGCCCGGGAGAAGGCATCGTGCACGTCCTCTACGGCCTGGGGTTCCTCATCTGCATCCTGGGCTACCTGGCCGTCCACTTCTCCGAGACCCTGGCCCCGCGGTACACCGTGAGCCTCCGGGGACTCCGGTTTCGCGCACGCCGCCTCGATGCGAGCCTCCTCCTCTGTGCCGCTCTGGCGAGCTGGGGCGTCGGCGGGCTGTTCGCCTACCTCGCAGGAATCGTCGGAGCCCGACGACAGGGGCCGGCCATGTGGCTGGTGATCGCCGGAATCGCCGCGTGGATGATCGGCTACCTGCTCGCACAACGTCGGTGGAAGCGGAGCGTGCTCATCGGCCCCACAGAGGTGAGCGCCCACACGGGCGAGGAATCCGTGACCCTGCAGTGGTCCGACATCGTTTCGGTCGCCCTCTCCCAACCGACACCGGCGGGAACGAAGTACATGACCAAGGCGAATGCCGCGATGCACGCGGAGATCTCCATCGGCCTCCGGCCGGAGGCTCGACGCCCCGAGGACGGGAAGTACGGAGCGTTCACCCTCCCTGTCGGCGATCTCGCCGTCCCCAACGGCAGGCTGGTCACGCTTCTCCAGCACCTCCTCGCCTACCCCGCAGACCGTGTCGTGCTCACCGACGAAGCTGAGGTTCCACTCTTCCTGGCGCATCTCGCCGGTCCGCGATCCGCCTGACGTCGCACGGTCATCACCTACGACGTACCGGCAGGCCCGAACGGTTCCCCACCCCTTGTATCCGGCGATCGTGTCGTACCCGTGGTGTCTACTGAGGGCGTGGGAGAGCGAGGCCACGATCCGCGAGGAACGAGGCTCCGCCCCACGACCCGGTGGCGTTGCTCCGGCACCGGTTCCCTTCCACTCCAGAAGGAGTGCGCCATGCCCATGACATGGACCCCCACGATCGACCGCGCGCTCGCGGTCGCCGCCCGCTGCCACGAGGGCCAGACCCGCAAGGACGACCCCACGCCGTACATCGCCCACCCCGTGGCGGTGGCGATGATCGTCTCCGACTTCACCGCCGACGAGGACGTGGTGGTGGCGGCGATCCTGCACGACGTGCTCGAGGACGTCCCGCCGAGCGTCTACTCCGCCGACGACATGACGGCCGAGTTCGGCGAGCGCGTCACCGAGTTCGTCCGCGGCGTGTCCGAAGAGAAGACGGCCGGCGAGGAGACGCCCCCGTGGCGCGTGCGCAAGGAGGGCTACCTGGCCGCCCTCGCGGACGACTCGGAGGAGTGCCTGCTCATCTCCGCCGCCGACAAGATCCACAACCTGCGCTCGATGGTGGTCGCGCACGACCGGATGGGCGACGAGATGTGGGACGTCTTCAACGCCGGGCCCGCGGAGAAGCTGTGGTTCTACGGCGCCATCGCCGACACGATCGGCGAGCGCCTGGGCCACTGCGAGGCGAGCCTGCAGTTGCGGGAGGCGGTGGACGCCGTCGCCGCACGCGTGCCGAGCGGGGCCGGGCCCGGTGCGTAAGTACGACATGCCCGGGCCGGACTGGTCCGCGCTCGACATGGACACCGACCCCTGGTCCGTGTTCGAGGAGGCGCTCGGGCGCCACCTGCGCAGGCCGGGGGCGGTCGGGGTGATGCGGTTGACCGCCCCGGCGGACGGGAGCGGCGGGTCCGAGCGCTGCACGGTGCAGATCGCGGCCAACGCCTCGCGCGCGTGGGTCACCTACAGCGGGACCCTCTGCACGATGATCGAGGAGTGGGTGGCCGAGGGGACACCGGCCGACTCCGCGCCGCTGGCCAGGGCGATCGTCGAGACGTGCCGCGACCGGATGGGCGTGCCCCACCCGGCGCTGCTCACCCTCCGCTGCCAGGGCTTGGTCGGTATG
The DNA here is from genome assembly GCF_030535495.1 of Corynebacterium sp. Taxonomy (GTDB): domain Bacteria; phylum Actinomycetota; class Actinomycetes; order Mycobacteriales; family Mycobacteriaceae; genus Corynebacterium. The sequence continues at coordinate 80 of NZ_JAUNRW010000058.1, read as the reverse complement.
TTCGCGGGCTGCCTCGGACTGGGTCGGACCGGAGCGGTCCCGATCGGCAACGACCCGGCGGACTCCACCGACGAGGTGGA
>NZ_JAUNRW010000057.1 GCF_030535495.1 Corynebacterium sp. | reverse complement strand
GGCGCAGGTGGCCGGGGATGGACAGCTCTTCGTCGGCGGCGCTGAGCACACCGAGCCGGGCACGGCGCAGCTGACGGATGCGACGGGCGCGCAGTGCCTGCTCCTCACGCACCTGGGTACGCAGTGCGACGAGATACAGGACGGCGGCGGCGGCCGCGACACCGGCCGGCACCCAGGTCCACCCACCCACGACAAACGCCAGGATGCCGGTGAGCACCACCGCCATGGCCAGCCCGATGAGCGTGCGCTGACGGCGCTGGTAGCGGCCGGTGGAGGACGCGGCGTCGGCCACCGGATCCCAGCCACCGCGGGAGGCGCGGTGCTCGGCGAACTCGATCTCCTCCTCGGAGAGATCCTCGGCGTCGGCAGGTTCCGCGGAGTCCGCAGCTGCGGACTCTACGCCGGCCGCGTCCTCGTCTTCGTCCCCATCCTCGTCCTCAACGATGTCCACCACCGAGTCAATCGAGTCCGGATACATGAGATCCGACGGTGAGGTGTAGGTGTCGTCGTAGGCGTAGGTGGACTCCTCGTCCCAGTCGTCCCACTCATCCACCTCGGCGGTGACGGCGTCCGGGGACTCGGCGGCGTCGATACGCTCACCGGACTCGAGCTCATGGACCACACCACCGTCGACGACCTCGTCCGCGGCGGGATCCTGCGCGCGGGTGAACAGGCCGCGGAAGGGGCGGGAGGGGCGCGGAGAGTCGTCGATGAGGACCTCGTCGACGTCGACCAGCTCCAGATCGTCCTCCTCCACCGGGCGGGACGCCGGGCGGATGTCGGCGGCGCTCAGGCGCGGGCGCCGACGGGCGGGCAGGTCACCGGAGCCACCCTGGTGGATGACGCGGGTGTCGTCGAAGGCCTCGCCGGCCTTGCGGATCGGCTTCTGCCCACGCATGAGAAGCGGGGCGAGCACGAACAGCCACACCACGATGATCAGGACGATGATCAGGCTACTGGACACGATTCGTGCACCTTCCTGGGGAGGGGACAAGGATTCGTGTTCAGAGTATCGGTGCCCAATCGGGCCACCGCCCTGCCACGCCGGGGTGGATCAGCGCAATCGTCCGGCGGCGCGGAGACGCTCCACGCAGGAATCGCGGTGATCCTCATTGTTCTGCGCGACGAAATGGTGGTCGCGCCAGCGGCCGTCAATGTGCAGGTTGGATCGCAGGTACCCTTCCTCGCGGAAACCGTTGGCCGCCAGCACCTTGCCGGACGCCGGGTTATCGGGAAGGTAGGTGGCGGTGACGCGGTGGAGACCGAGGCGTCGGAAAGCATGGTCGGTGCCCAGGCCGCAGGCGGCGGTGGCCACTCCCCGACCCTGCACCGCGGAGAACACCCAGTAGCCGATCCAACAGTCCGAGACGCTGCCGTGCTGGATGGTGCCCAGGGTGACCTGCCCGGCGAAACGCCCCTCCAGCTCGATCACCAGGGGCACCACCTGCCCACGCCGCGCCGCGTCACGGATCCCGGAGAAGAAACCCCACCATGCCGACTGCGAGTGCGCAGCCCCCCAGCCGTCCCGGGCGGTGGGCTCGACGGGGCGGAGGTGGGCTTCGTCGAGAAGCCGCTGTTGACGCCAGTCGCGCCCATCGCGACTGGTCAGGGGGCGCAGGCGGAGCCGCCCGCCGTCACGCAGCCGCACCGTCGGGGTGGATTCCGGCCACCCCGGATGGACCATGTCGCGGGGCCCGCGACCGGGTTGGTGATAGGTACGGGCGGACCACCCGAAAGGATCGAACACGGATCCTCAGCTGCCCTGGGCGAGGAACATGACGTCGACGATATCGCCCGGACGGATCTCCGTGGCCTCCTCCGGCACCCGGATAAGTGCGTTGGCCTCCGCCAGGCCGGCCAGCAGATGGGCCGGGGCGCCGGTGGCTGCGCCGATGCCCTCGACCAGATAATCGGAGGTCTCGGCATCACGCATGAGACGGGCGCGGATATAACCCTGCCGCCCCTCACGGGAGGCGATGTGGTTGAGCGCCCGCGCCCGGACCACCCGGCGCGCGGTGTTGCGCTTGCCCAATGAGGCGCGGATGAGCGGGCGCACGAGAACCTCGAAGGTGACCAACCCCGACACCGGATTACTCGGCAACAGAAACACCGGGATGCGTTCCTTGCCCAGCAGACCGAAACCCTGCACGGACCCCGGATGCATGGCGACTCGGGCGGTGTCGATCTCCCCGAGTTCCTCCAGCACCTTCCGGAACATCTCCGAACCCTGGCCGCCGACGGCGCCGGAGATGACGATGACCTCACTGCGCTGGATCTGCCCCTCCACGATCTCCTTGAGACGCCGCGGCTCACCGACGGCGATGCCGACGCGGTGGACCTCCGCGCCCGCCTCGCGGCCGGCGGCGGCCAGCGCATAGGAGTTGACGTCGAAGATCTGCCCCAGCCCGGGCTCCCGGTCGATGTCGACGAGTTCCCGGCCGACGGAGATCACCGACAGACGCGGACGCGGATAGACCAGCACCTTGGAGCGACCCACCGCAGCCAGCAGGCCGATCTGCGCGGGGCCGAGAATGGAACCGGCGGTGACGGCGACGTCTCCGGGCTGGATGTCATCGCCGGTGCGGCGGACGAAGTCCCCGGAGCGCACGACGCGCTGAGCGGTGACGCGACGGCGACCGCGGTCGGTCCACTCGAGGGGGAGGACGGCGTCGGCAAGCGTCGGTAAAGGCGCACCGGTGTGCACGCGCACCGCCTGCTTGGGCTGCAGGCGCAGGGGTTGCTGGGAACCGGCCGCGACCTCGCCGACCACGGGCAGGGAGCGTTCCACCGGCTCGATCGGGGCGTCGGGGTCCGGCACCGGGGCCCCCAGGCCCTTTTCCCCGCCGACATCCACGGCGCGGACCGCGTATCCGTCGATCGCCGCCTGCGGGAAACCGGGCAGCGCACGGGTCGCCTGGACCTCCTCGGCGCACATGAGACCGAGGGCGTCGGCGATGGCGATGCGGACCGGTTCCGGGGTGACCGCGGCATCGGTGACCAGAGCGAGCTGGTGCTCAACGGAACGCACTGCAGACTCCTCGGGGATCAGTCCTGGTCGGCGGAAACGGCGGCAGCGGCCGCCTCGTGCTCGGCAAGGATCTCGGTGATGGCCCGCTTGAGCACGGGGCCGTACTGGGGGTGGGCGAGGCCGAAATCGACACAGGCGGGGATGTAGCCGGCCGGGTTGCCCAGGTCATGGCGCTTCCCCTCGTGCACGACGATGTGGACCGGGTGGCCTTCGCGGATCATGAGCTCGATGGCGTCGGTGAGCTGGATCTCCCCGCCCTTGCCCGGCTTGATGCGCTTGAGGGCGTCGAAGATGCCCCGGTCGAGGAGGTAGCGGCCGGTGGCCACGAACGTGGAGGGAGCGTCGTCGGCATCGGGCTTCTCCACCATTCCGACGACCCGCTTGACGGTCTTCGCCTCGAGTCCGGCATCGGCGGGAATCTCCTCGATGTCGAACACGCCGTAGTTGAACACATCCTCGCGCGGGACGTCGAAGGCGCACAGCACTGATCCCCCGAGCGCGGCGCGCACGGCGGCCATCTTCTCCAGGACACCCATGGGCAGCACGAGATCATCCGGCAGCATGATGGCGACGACATCCTCGTCCTCATCGAGCACGGCCTCCGCCAGCCCCACGGCGTGCCCCAACCCGAGCGGCTTCTCTTGCTCGACGGCGACGGGGGTCATCAGCTTGCCGGCGCGCTGGACTTTCTCCACCTGCTCGGTCTTGCCGCGCTCCGCCAGTGTTTCCACCAGGTTGGGGAACTGCTCGAAGTGCCGCAGCACCTCCTGCTTGTTCGGCGCCACGATCACGGCGAGGCGGGAGGCGCCGAGGGCATTGGCCTCCTCGGCGATCAGCTCAATGCCCGGGGTGTCGACCACCGGGAGAAGCTCCTTGGGAACCGTTTTGGTGGCGGGAAGAAAGCGGGTCCCCATGCCGGCGGCGGGAACAATCACGGTCTTCACGCCATGCGGGTGATCAGAGGTAGACAAGCTCATAACGCACCAGCCTACCCCGCACGGTTACGCTGAGGGTATGGACATCCGGGAGAAGAAACGGGAACTCAGGACGCGGATGAGTCAGGCGCGTCAGGACATGTCGCCCGAGCAGGCCAGCAGCGAGGACGCCGCGATCATCGCGCACACGGCCGCACTGCTGCGGTCGTTGACTCCCGTCGAGACGTCCGTGGCCGCCTACTCCCCGCTCCCCGGCGAGCCCGGCGGGCCGCTGCTTCTCGACGCCCTCCACGGCGAAGCCTCCTCACTCCTCCTGCCGGTCTCCCTGCCGGGGGGTCGCCTGGACTGGGCTCCCTATCAGGGGCGCCTGGCCCTGTCCCCGGGTGTGCTCGGCATCGCGGAACCCACCGGCGAGCGCCTGGGCCCGGACGCCATCACCCTCTGCCGACTCATCCTGGTTCCCGCCCTCGGGGTCTCTCCGGACGGCATCCGCCTGGGTAAGGGCGGCGGCTTCTACGACCGTTCCCTGGCCCGTTTCGCGGGGGCGGAGAACCCGCCGCGGACCGCCGTTCTGCTCTACAACGGCGAGATTCGTGATGACATCCCCGCCGAGGACCATGACATGCCCGTCGACATGGCGATCACCCCCGCCGGAGTTCGCCACTTCCGCTGACTTTTCGGCCCCGGGGAACCGCCGGGGCTCCGGGACAGTCCAATACTGTATGACTGTCATTACCCGATTCCTGTCCTTCATACGCACTCCCGGATGGCGCCGCGCCGTCCTGCTGCGGCGGGTTCTCGCCGTCCTGCTGTTGGGTGCGGCGTTGATACTGCTGCTTCGCGACGCCGGGCCCGGCACTCCGCGCGCCCTGGTGTTCACCCGCCCGGTGGTCGCGGGTTCCGCGGTGGAGCGTGACGACGTCGCGCTCGTCAGCGTCCCGCCGGCGCTCCTGCCCTCCACCGCGGTGCGCGATCCGCACGACATCGAGGGCCGGATCCTGGCCGTGGACGCCCCTGCCGGTGAGATCGTGAGCACCACCCGTTTCATCGGTACAGACCTAAACACATCCTTTGTGGGTGAAATCACGACCGTGGTGCCGGTGAGACTCTCCGAACCCGAAATCCTGCCCCTGCTACAACACGGAGATGAAGTCACGGTGCTGGCAGGCGGATCCGAACGGGCAGAACCAGACGTGATTTCCACAGGTGGACGGGTCATTCTCGTGGATACCCGGGACACTCCGGGCACTCTCCTCATCGGACTGCCGGAAGAGTCCGCTCACGCGGTGGCGGCAGCATCCCTCTCGTCGCCCCTCGCGGTTGTACTCACATCCCACTCCCCAAATCACGATTGATCGTCTAGAGTTTGTTCGTTCTTGAAAAACTCTCAGTTTCGATCGGAAGGACCACCATGCTTCAGGGCTTCAAGGAATTCATCATGCGCGGCAACGTCATTGACCTGGCTGTCGCCGTGGTCATCGGCGGCGCCTTCACCGCCATCGTCACCGCTTTCTCCGACAACCTGATCAACCCGTTGATCGCCGCCCTGGGTGGCGCAGACGTCTCCGGCCTCGGCTTCCACGTCATCTCCGGTAACGACGCCACCTTCCTGGACTTCGGCGCCGTCATCACCGCCGCGATCAACTTCCTGCTGATCGCCGCAGTCGTCTACTTCATCATCGTCGCCCCGATGAACAAGCTCAACGAGATCGCCGCCGCCAAGCGTGGCATCCCGCAGGACGAGGATGAGCCGCAGCCGACCGACGTCGAGCTCCTCACCGAGATCCGCGACCTGCTCAAGCGCTAGTCACGTCAGTAGTGGGGAGGGCGCTGTTCGCGCCAGAACTCCTCCGCGGAGAGTGACTCCTCGGCCTCCGGGTCGAGGATGACCTCCCTCTCCCCATCCGCCGCCCGGACATTCCCGAACAGGGAGTCCGGGCGGTCGGCGTTCCGGTCGATGTCGGCGGCGTCCGATTTCCGGACGACCCGCCGCCGGGACCTTCTGTTACTCAACGCTGTACTTCTGCAGCTGATCGATGACGTGGTGAACCAACGGCGTCAGGGTGGCCATACCGTCGCGGACCGCCGCGCGGGAGGCTGCCAGATTGACCACCACGGTGGAGCCGGACACCCCGGAAATGCCCCGGGAGGTGCAGGCGTCGACCGCACCACAGGCCAACCCGGAAGACCGCAGCGCCTGCGCGATGCCGGGTACCAGCTGATCCAGCACCGAGCGGGTGGCTTCCGGTGTCCGGTCACGGGGCCCCACGCCGGTCCCACCGACGGTGAGAACCAGATCCACGCCCCCGACGACAGCGGTCTCAATGGCCTGCCGGATCTGGGACTTCTTCGAGCGGACGGAGACCACTGCATCGACAGAGAATCCGGCTTCGACCAGTAGCTCGGTGACCAGCCGGTCGGTGTCCTCCCCCGAACCGAGGACATGGTCCGCGACGAGGACCACCAGCGCCCGACGACGAGCCGGCGGGGTACTTTCTCTTTCGGTCGCGATCAGAAAGGCCGCATCCGGCTCGACGACATCGAGTAGTGCGGACGTGCGCGGGGGCTCATCGACGGTGTGCACGATATTCTCCATTCTGGAAATTCTTACATAGCTCGTGTCTAATATCTGGTGATTCACTCTGAGGTCAGAGTAACCTCTACCTCTCGGCTCTGCCCCGTATCCGGCTGCAGAACTTCGAGAGTGACGGTCTGCCCGAATTCCTGGGACCGGATCGTGGCCACCAGGGCATCGGAGTTGTCGATGATGCGCTCATCGACGCGACGCACCACGTCCCCGGACTGTATGCCCGCCGTGTCGGCCGGGCTCCCCGGCTCCACGGAGGCGATGAGAGCACCGTGCACATCCGCCCGGCCGGCCACCTGCACCCCGAGCATCGGGTGCGTGGCCTGCCCGGCGGAGATGAGCTGGTCCGCGACGCGCTTGGCGAAGTTCGCGGGAATCGCGAATCCCAGCCCGATCGAGCCAGCCTCCCGTCCGGAACTCATGGAGGCGATGACCGAGTTCATCCCCACGAGGTTGCCCGACATGTCCACCAGCGGACCACCCGAGTTGCCCGGATTGATCGCGGCATCGGTCTGGATGGCGTCGATGAGCGAAGACTCGCCGCCGCCGTCCGAGGCCCGGACCGGGCGGTTGAGCGCGGAGACGATGCCGGAGGTGACGGTCGCACTCAGGCCGAGCGGGGAACCGATCGCGACGACCTCCTGGCCCACGCGCAGCGCATCGGAGTCACCGAACTGCATGACCGGGAGATCCGAGACGTCACGGATCTTCACCACCGCGATATCCGTCGGGGCGTCCGAGGCGACGTAATCCGCGGGCAGCGTGCGTCCGTTGTTGAGCGTGACCTCGATCTGACCGAAACCACCGTCCGCGCCGGAGACGACATGATGGTTGGTCAGCACATAACCGTCGGAGGAGATGATGGATCCCGATCCCTCGCCGGCACCCATACGGGTGGCCACCTGGAGGGAGACGACCGTCGGCAGGACATCGGTGGCCACTTCTTCCACGCCCCCGGGTGGCGCCTGAGCCGCCGGCGCGCTCGGCTCATTGAGCGAGGTGACGGCCTCCGCCCCCGAGCCGGTGTCCGAGTTCGCGGTGACGAGGCCGACGATGGAACCGGAGGCGACCGAAGCGACCAGCATGAGCGCCAGCGCGGTCCCGAGTCCCACGGTGCGCTTGCCCGACCCGGTGTCCGGCGTCGGGGGTCCCTCCGCGCTGTGGTCCGCCGGCTGCTGCTGGTAGGGCGAGCTCACCGGCTGGTAAGGCTCAGAAGGCTCAGAAGACGGTCTTTCGTGCATGCCGGACATTGTGCTCCTCTGCTCTGGGCCATTCCTGAAGCCATTCTGTACGTTAACTGGACGCGGTGACCTGCGGTCGCCCCGGCAGTTCCACGATCACCAGCGCTCCGCCATCGTCGGACTCGTCGATCCGGATGCTGCCGCGGTGCCGGATCACCGCCTGCCGCGCAATGGACAGCCCCAGTCCGGAGCCCGGCTGGGAGCGTGACTCCGCCGCCCGGTAGAAACGCTCGAACACCCGCTCCCGGTCCTCCAGGGACACTCCCGGGCCGGAATCGGCGACGGTGACCTGGATGCGGTCGTCGGCAAGCATCGTCATCCGGACACGCACCTGCCCCTCCGGGGGCGACCATTTGGCTGCGTTATCGAGCAGGTTGAGCATGGCCCGGCCGAGGGAGAACTGGTCGCCCGTCAGCTGCCAGGGGATGAGGTGCACGTCGAAATCCAGATCCTGGCGGCGACGCCGCACCCTCTCCAGGGAGGACACGATGACCTCGTCCAGATCGAACGCCTCGACGACGGTCTCCGCGGATTCCTCACGGGCCAGGTCCACCAGGTCACCGATGAGGGTGGACAGCTCCGTCATCTGCGCCATGACGTCCCGTTCCAGGTCGCGCCGGTCCGAGGCCGAGATGCGGTTCTCCGCACCCGGCTGGTTGAGCAGAACGAGCAGCTCGATGTTCGTGCGCATCGACGTCAACGGTGTCTTCAGTTCGTGCCCGGCATCGGCGACCAGCTGCGACTGGCGCGTGCGTGATTCCTGCAGGGCCGCGAGCATGGCGTTGAAGGACATCGTCAGGTGAGCGACCTCGTCGTTGCCCTGCACCGCGATGGGGCGCAGATCATCCGTGTGGGCGACATAATCGACGGCCCGCTGCAGTCGTTTGAGCGGCGTGAGGCCGGCTGCGGCCACCACCAGTCCGGCCGCGATCGCCAGGACGGTACCCAGTGCCGCGATCACCAGCAGCAACGATCCCAGAGACGTGATCAACTGGTGGGTATTGCCCATGTCCCTGGCCAGCACCACCGTGGCCCCGAGGGAATCCGTCTTCGACATGATCCGCTCCCTGCCCACGGTGCGAAACGAGGTACCCGAGGATTCACTCGAGCCGCGTAACTCGCCGCCCACGGGAATGGCATCGCCGCGGGAGAACGACCAGCCGGGAGGCGAGACCGCGATACGGGTCTCCGGGTGATAGGACTTGAACTGCAGGATCTCCTGGTCCAGATCGGTCAGGTAGAAGGGATCGAGTGTCTTCTCCAGCATCACGCCGGAGAGTTCCTCGAGTTCACTGTCCACCCCGGCCGTCAGTGTGAGCGACACCGTGAAATAGGTGATGAAGCTCATCAACCCCACGGCGAAAGCCACCACCGCGAAGGTCAGCAGCGACAACCGCCAGCGCAGGTTCGTCGGCACCCCCCGAATGTCACCGCGCTCGGTGCCGGCGGCAGATGAGCCACCCGACGCCCCCGAGTCCGGTTCCGGCTCCGCCGAAGGTATCGTCGCCGTCCGACGCAGGATCACGGGGCCGTCTCACGCAGGACATAACCGACACCACGGACGGTGTGGATCAGTCGGGACTCCCCTTCTGCTTCGGTCTTGCGCCGCAGGTAGCCGATGTAGACCTCCAGGGCATTGCCCGAGGTCGGGAAATCATAGCCCCACACATCCTCGAGAATGGTGGCCCGGGACAGCACCCGGCGCGGGTTTCGCATGAGCAGCTGCAGCAGCGAGAACTCCGTCCGGGTGAGGCTGATCTGCCGGTTTCCGCGGGAGACATCGCGGGTCTCGGTGTTCAGACACAGATCCTCGAACTCCAGGTCCTGCTGGCCACTCTGTTCCCCGGGGGTCTCGAGCGCTGCCCGCCGCAACAGGGAACGCACGCGTGCCAGCAGTTCCTCGAGGGCGAAGGGCTTCGGCAGATAGTCGTCGGCGCCCGCGTCGAGCCCGGCGACACGGTCGGAGACACCGTCGCGGGCCGTGAGGATGAGGATCGGCCGGTCGAAGCCGGAACTGCGGAGGGTGCGGCAGACCTCCAGCCCGTCCATGCGGGGCATCATCACATCCAGGATCACCAGATCCGGGCGGTTGACGTCGATGTGTTCCACCGCCTGCACCCCGTCCTCCGCCAGGGAGACGTTGTAGCCGTTGAAGATGAGGGAGCGGCGCAGGGACTCTCGGACGGCCTGTTCGTCGTCTACCACGAGGATGTTCATTACCCCATTATGTACCACGCCCGAAACAAAGACACCGACCCCCCTCCAGCAGTGTGGATCGGGGGGTCGGTGTCATCAGATCACCGTGGGGTGAGGCGGAACTAGAACTGCTCGACCTCGACCAGGCCCAGCTGTGCGGCCTTCACCAGACGGCGCGGGATGCGGACGGTCTGGCCGTCCACCTTGACCTCCTGGAGGGCGACGTTGTCGGCCTTCCACTGGGAGCGGCGCATGCGGGTGTTGGCGCGGGACATCTTTCGCTTCGGAACTGCCATGGTTCTTCTACCTCCTTAGGCCTTCTTCTTGCGGCGGGCCATGCCGCCGAAACGCTTCTCGAACTTCTCGACACGGCCGGCGGTGTCCATGACACGCTGCGCACCGGTCCAGAAGGGGTGGGACTCGCTGGTGACGTCAACGACGATCAGCGGGTACTCATTGCCGTCCTCCCACTCGACAGTGCGGTCGGAGGTGACGGTGGAACGGGTCAGGAACTTGAAGCCGGTGCCGGCGTCCTGGAAGACCACCGGGTGGTAGTCGGGGTGGATATCATTCTTCATGAAGTCTCGATTCCCTCAGGATAGAACATCAGGTCGGTTCCAGGGCATGTCGTACAGAGGCCCGGATCGTGCCTGAGTTGGGTTGGAGATTGACAACTCGGACCATCCTACTCCCCGGGTGCCGGATTCCTAAAATTCCGTGCTATGGGAGTCTCGCTGCACCCTGCCGCGGTGCCACAGGGTGAGGATCACCACCGCGACCAGGATCTGCGTGCACCCGAGCACCATCCACGCCTCCCGCCCCAGGGTCAGCGGATAGGCCGCGGACGCCACGGCGAGCCAGATGTGCAGGCCACCGTGGGTTCCCACCGCCCACCACACCGATCCCCGCCACAACACCACGGCACCACCGAGGACACCCATACCCAGCGGCATGACCAGATAGAAGAGGTGGTCCATCGGGTTCTGCTGCCCACCGGAGGAGGTGAGGTGGATGATCGTGAACGCCAGCGTGGTCCACACCAGTGTCAGCCAGGGGCGATTCCGGGTGAGCTGGAAGAACCACCCGCGGTAGATCAGCTCCTCCGGCAGCCCCTGCAGCAGCACCGCCCGCACGACGACGAACACCAGCAGCATGCCCGTGGACACCTGCGTCATGTCGTTGCCGTCGAGCATCGGCGGTTCCGCCTGCCCCTGGTCCAGGGCCGCCAGCACGATCCATCCGAGGATGATCGCCAGGCCGGCCAGGGCCAGCCCGCCGACAAACCCCGGCAGCATCGTCCGGTACCTGGTCAGCCCGGTGATGCTTATCGACGTCCGCTCCACCCACCGCATCCACGCCAGCACACCGCCCACGATGATGAGGGGGGTGATGAGGAAGATCAGTGCCGTGGACAGCAGCTGGGCATCACCGTCCGGCCATCGTCGCTGGGCCCAGTCGTGGAAGGGCACGCGCGCCATGTTCGCGGCGAACATGGCCACGGAGCCGACGACGATGCGGATGAGCACTCCCCACCACGTGACGGGAAGAAGCGGGCTGTCCTGGAGTTTCTGAGTGGTAGTCATGCCTGTAGACGCTATGGGCTGCAGTGACGTCCCAGAACCCCCTCCGGTCACGATTCCCACGGGCCGAAATCATGACCCGGGTCACGGGTGACCGCCGGTAGCGTGACAGGCATGGACCGACGGTTGCTCTCCTTCTTCTTCGGCGTGGCGCTACTGCTGTTTCTCGGCGCCGTGCTCGCGGAGCATCGCCCGGTGCCCCAGCAGGTCCTGGGCGGGGTGACCGGGCTTGTCCTGCTCGCGGCCTGGTGCCTGTGGTTGTGGCGCCCGGGTCCGGCCACGGCGATGAGCTTCGCGGTGGTGGGCTACTGTTCCTTCCTCATCGCCAACTCACCGACGAGCATCGGCCTGCAGTGGATGACCATCATCGTCCTGCTGCTGGCCCTGGGCGACCGGGCGGCACTGGTGTACGGGGCCGTGGTCATCGCCACCACCGGTGGCATCCACCTGGTCGTCGGCAGCGCCTGGCCGCACGTTCTGGGGGAGACCGCCAACGCCGTTCTCCTCGTCGCCGCCGGTCTGGCCGTCGCGGGGCTCATCCGCGGTAGGCAACGTGCCCTCGATGAGCTGCAGGAGGCGAACGAGCGGCTGCGGGCCAGCCTGCGGGATTCCCGCGAGCTGGCCCTGTCCCAGGAGCGCGAGCGCATCGCCGCCACCCTCCACGACGGCCTCGGCCACCGCCTGACCACCATCGGACTCAGCCTCGACTATTCGGAGCGGATGATCGACCGGGATCCGGAGCGGGCCCGGGCCGAGGTGCGACGAGCGCGGGAGGCCACCACCGAATCCCTCGACGTCATGCGTTCCACCGTGCGCGCCATGCGTCCGGTGGAACTCGTCGACGATGATCTCGGCGCCACGCTCGAGCACTTCGCCGCCTCCTTCGACACCACCGGCCTCCAGGTGAGTGTCGACACCGCACTCGAGACCGAACCGGATGAGCCGCGGGCGCAACTGATCCTGCGTGTCGTCCAGGAGGCGCTGACCAACGTCGTCCGGCATGCCGACGCCGACCGGGTCCGCATCACCCTCCGCGATCGGTCGGTGTCCGTGGCCGACAACGGCCGCGGCAACAACGCCGCCCCGGACTTCGGCCTGCGGGGCCTGCAGGAGGCGGCCGCCTCCCTGGGCGGCACCCTCACCATCGACCCCCACGGCGGCATCGACCACGGCGCCCTGCTCACCCTCACCCTCCCGGAGGAACCATGACCCTGCGCGTTCTGCTCATCGACGACCACGCCATGCTGCTGCGCGGCCTGAGCCTGCTGTTCGAGACCATCGACGGTATCGACATCGTCGCCACCACCACCGACGGCTCCCAGGCCCTGGCTCTGGCCCGGGAACACGGGGTGGACGTCATCATCACCGATGCCGCCATGCCCGGCACCGACGGCCTCGCCGTGGTCCGTGCCTGCGCCCCGCACGTGCCCACACTGGTGTTGACGACCTTCGACGACTCCGAGCTCGTCGCCGATCTCGTGGCGGCCGGCGCCTCCGGCTACCTCCTCAAAGACGTCGACCCCGATGCCTTGGCCGATGCGATCCGGGCGGCCGCCGAGGGGGGCATGATCCTGGACCCGCGGGTGGCGCGCTACGCGTGGGCGTCGACAAGCCGGGACGACGATGAGCTGGCGGTGCTCACGCGGACGGAACGGGTCGTCGCGAAGCTCGTGGCAACCGGACTCAACAATCAGCAGATCGCCGCGGAACTGGTCCTGGCGGAAGGAACCGTGAAAAACCATGTCTCGGCCCTGCTGCGGAAGCTGCAGGCCGGCGACCGCACCATGCTGGCGCTGCGGCTGGCGAAGGCGTTTGGCCTGTGAACTCGGGATTAGGTTTTCGCCGCCCCGGTCTGTAGAGTTGTCCCTTGCTGTTGTCGAAGTAAACGTCTACGCCCCGTCAGCTGGCTTAAAGACTGCGCCCCGACCCGTACTCAGTCACGAGGGTACGACATCATCGGTGCGGCGCGGTCCTTGCATGCTTTTCGACGTGGGCGGCTAGGAGAAAGAAAACCCATGTCGGCTATTTGCCAGGTCACGGGACGTAAGCCGCAGTTCGGCAAGACCGTCTCGCACTCGCACCGACGTCACTCGCGCCGTTGGAACCCCAACGTGCAGCGTCGTCGGTTCTTCCTGCCCTCCGAGGGCCGTACCATCACCCTGAACGTTTCCACCAAGGGTCTCAAGGTCATCGACCGCGACGGCATCGAGTCCGTTGTCGCCAAGATCCGTGCACGTGGGGAGAAGATCTAACTAATGGCACGTAATGACATTCGTCCGATCATCAAGCTGAAGTCCACGGCTGGCACCGGTTACACCTACGTCACCCGTAAGAACAAGCGCAACAACCCCGATCGCATCTCGCTGATGAAGTTCGATCCGATCGCCCGCAAGCACGTCGAATTCCGCGAGGAGCGATAATCTATGGC
>NZ_JAUNRW010000171.1 GCF_030535495.1 Corynebacterium sp. | reverse complement strand
CGGTACCCCAGCGGCCCGTGCACGCGCATGGTCACCGCGTCGCCGACCTCGGGCCGTGCACCGCGCACCGTCGCCCGGAACACGGTGTCCAGGGCGTCGAGGGTGAGGGACCAGTCGCCGTCGTCGTAAAGCACGGAGCGCACCTGGGCGGGGATGCCCTCGGCGTCGGCGGGCAGCACCTCCACCATGTGCGGCAGCACCGCCAGGGTCAGTGACTCGCCGCTGCCGACGATTTCGGAGGGTTCGACATCCAGCGCGGTGGCGTCGAGAAGCGTGGCGTCCGCGATGAACGCGGCGACCTCGGCGGTGGCCGGGCGCGCGATGAGCTCGGCCGGGGTGGCGATCTGCTGGATCCGCCCCTCGCCGAGGACGACGATGCGGTCGGCGATGGACAGCGCCTCGGCGCGGTCGTGCGTGACATGCACCGTGGTCAGGCCCTCGCGCCGGGTGAGCGTGACCAGCTCGCGGCGGAGGCTGTCACGCAGGGGTTCGTCGAGGGCGGAGAGGGCTTCGTCGAGAAGCAGCACGGTGGGGTCCGCGACGATGGCGCGCGCGAGTGCCACGCGCTGCCGCTGCCCGCCGGACAGGGAATCCGGCTTACGCCGCGCGAAGCCACCCATGCCGACGAGTTCCAGGGCGCGTTCCACGCGCCGGGTGCGCTCGTGCTTATCGACGCCCCCGCGCTTCAACGGGTACTCCACATTCCCGGCCACCGACATGTGCGGCCACACGGCGTGCTGCTGGAACACCATGCCCATGCGGCGCTTCTCCGGGGGAACATCGGTGACGTCGCGGCCGTCGATGGCGACGTGGCCCGCGGAAGGGGAGATGAACCCGGCGATGGTGCGCAGCAGCGTCGTCTTGCCGGAACCGGAGGCGCCGATGAGCGCGATGAACTCCTCGGGGTGGACGTGCAGATCGATGTCCGCCAGGCCCGTGGTGCCGTCGGGGAAGGTGACGGTGAGGTCATGGATGTCGATGGACGACACGGGGTCAGCTCCTGACTTTCGGGGAACGCACGGTCAGCGCGAGGGCGACGATACCGATGACGGCGAACATCAGCGACAGTGCGGAGGCCTGGTTGTAGTTGCCGGCCTGCTGCAGGTTGAACACCTGCACGCCGAGGGTGGTGGTGCCCGGGGCGATGAGCAGGATGGACACCGTGAGCTCGCGTACGGCCGTGACCGCGACGAGCACCGCGCCGGAAAACGCGGCCGGGATCGCCATGGCGCCGGTGGTGCTCAGCAGGGCCCACAGGCGTCCCGCACCGGAGATGCGCGCGGCTTCCTCCACCGCCAGCGGGGTGCCCTGCAGCGGGGCACGCACCGCCTGCAGCACCAGCGCGGTGAAGGCGCAGACGTAGGCGCCGAGGATCACCCACATGGTGTTGTAGGTGCCGGTGTAGCGGCCCAGGATGAGCCAGCCGACACCGATGATCAGACCCGGCAGGGCGGTGGGCAGCAGGACCGTCAGCGTCAGCGCGGTGTTGCCGACAAAGCGGGTGCGGGTGACCAGCAGGCCGATGAGCCAGCCGAGGATGCCGCAGATGAGCGCGGCGGACAGTGCCAGTGTCACGGAGTTGGAGAAACCCTCGACCACGCGCGGATTCGCGAGCGACCGGCGGAA
This sequence comes from Corynebacterium sp., assembly GCF_030535495.1. Taxonomy (GTDB): domain Bacteria; phylum Actinomycetota; class Actinomycetes; order Mycobacteriales; family Mycobacteriaceae; genus Corynebacterium. The sequence continues at coordinate 975 of NZ_JAUNRW010000171.1, read as the reverse complement.
GTTCTCCAGCGTAACCGTGTCCAGGGTCAGCGGGATGCCGGGGGCCGGGAGCAGCGCGCGGTAGGCCAGTCCGAGAATGGGGCCGAGGGTGACGGCCAGGCCGATGACCCAGGCCAGGAGGGTGACCGGCCAGCGGGCGGCGCCGAGATCGAAACGCAGCGCCTGGCCGGTGTCCTGCAGCTTGGAGCCCGCCCACTGGGAGACCAGGTAGTCGGCGGTGACTGCGCCGATACCGAGGAAAAGGAGGACCACGCCGATTGTCGAGACGGTCTGCAGCGGGTTGGCCACCGTGCCGGACTCCATGAAGCGGTAGATCATGGTGGCCAGGGTCTCGAAGCGCGCCGGGGAACCGAGCAGCGCGGGGATACCGAAGTCCGCCAGGTTCGCCACCGCCGTGAGGGTGAAGGCCGAGAGCAGCGCCGGGCGCAGCAGCGGCAGGGTGACGGTGCGCAACACCGTCGTGGTGGCGGCACCGGAGATCCGCGCCGCCTGCTCCAGATCCGAGGGAATGGAGCGCAGGCCCGCGGCGACGATGACGTAGACGATCGGATAGGAGTGCAGGATGAGCAGGAACGTCACGCCGTCCGCGCCGTAGATGTTCCAGATCTCGGTGCCGAAGAACCTGTTGAGTCCCTGATTCGGGCCGAAGAGCTGCAGCCACGCGATCGCGCCGATGAACGGCGGAATGAGCAGCGGGGAGAGCAGGAACAGCCGCAGAATGGTGGTGCCGCGGGCGTTGGTGCGGTCCAGCAGCAGAGCGATGGCGGTGCCGACGATCGTGGCCCCCACCGCCGACAGCAGCGTGGTGTAGGCGGAGTTCCACACCGCGGTGCCCAGCCCCTGGTCCAGCAGCACGGGAATCTGGTTGCCACCGGCGGCCAGGGTGACGACCAGCGTCAGAGGTGTGACGAACAGTCCGAGGACGATCAGCCACACCCCGACGCGCATCAGGGGGAGAGCGGGCATACGGGTCAC
>NZ_JAUNRW010000170.1 GCF_030535495.1 Corynebacterium sp. | reverse complement strand
TCCCGGACCTTGCCGGCGGAGATGTGGTTGTAATCGGACAGCTCAGGACGCATGAACATGGAGTGTAGACCCGGCAGGGTTGGTTGGGAAATGGAGCTGGGGCGCGCTACGAATGCTCGTTCGAGGCCGGTGGGACCTATGTCCGACACGATTAGTAGTGTCCTGATCTGGACACATTAGGTGTCCCCTACTTTCAAGGAGTCCCTTTGAGAATCCCTCGTAGAAAAACCATCGGTCTTTCCATCCTCACCACCATGGTGGCGGCATCATTGACCGTCCCTGCAGTCAATGCGTTGATCGTCACCCCTGACACCCGCAACGACAAACCCATCTGCCAGGTCTCACTGTCCCCCTCCGAAATCGAGCACTCCAAGCAGTACTTCCGCGAGAAGATCGACGCGATGCTCGAGCTTGAAAGCACGCTGCGTGGATTGTTCCCGGAGCTGACTCCAGTGTTTGAGCAGATCGATTCCGAGCGCGCTGCGGGGCGATTCGGAACGGGTGTCGAAACCTACCAGCGGATCCGCTTCCAGGACGACATCGCCGCCAAGGGGTTCAGCATTCTTGAGACCTCTTACTTCGTCTTCACTGGGTCTGAACTCCACCAGCGATACCAGTCATACGCCGACAATGGCTATATGGTCAACGCCGAAGTCGCAGCTCATTGGAGCCGCGCCGAATTGGCAGAGTACCCCTTCGGCGACGCAGCGGTGATCAACGCAGGTGACGGCTGGACCCGCGCAGACAGTCACTCGACTGGCTTCGACGCCTTCGCCGCCCAAGGGACGGTCTTTGACGGCGTGACCCAGAATTCTTACCCACTGAGTACCGCCCTCGCGAAGTACGCAAAGCCACATAATTACCGCCTCGCCGCCGCGGAAGATGAGTTCAAAGCCTACGCAGGTCTCGCGCCATTCTACGAAGTGGGAGAACAGTGCGTGGCCGCTCTGATCGTCCCCGAGCCGGAGCCGACCCCGGAACCCACTCCCGAGCCGGAGCCCACCCCCGAGCCGGAACCTTCGGAGGCTGAGGTCTTCGAGTTCTCTTACCCCGAGGTCCGCATCGCCCCATCTGAAAAGACGAAGGTCGTGCCAAAGGCTGAGTCCGGCACCAGAGGCGACGCAACTGGTCACACATTTGAGATCGCGGATTCCGCACAGATCAAGAAACTCCGCCAGGAAGGGTGGCTGTTCGATGTCTCCGCCACAACCGGCGAGTTCACCGTGACTACCCTGCACGGTGTCGAGGGTTCGATCAACATTCCCATCACCGTGAAGTATGCGGATGGGTCAGCAGAAGTTATTAGGGTGAGCGTCACTTCGGCGGTTCCCCAGGCTCCTGCGACACCGACTCCTGAGCCCGCGCCGGCAAAGCCGGCGTCGGGTAGTAGCTCGAGTTCTCGCTAGAGAATCTCGCCGGGCTTGTACTGGGCGGCGTCCGGGTGGGCGTCGACAAGCACCTGCACCCGGCGCAGTACATGCTCGACCTGGGATTCTGCCGCACCGATGAAGGCGTGCTTGTCGGCCAGGGCGGCATCGAGGTCCCGCTGCGTCATCGGCAGGCGCTCGTCGGCGGCCAGACGCTCGATGAGGTCCTGCTCGCCGCCGTTCTCCCGCATGTTCAGCGCCACGGCGACGGCGTTTTCCTTGATCACCTCGTGCGCGGTCTCCCGCCCGACGCCGGCGCGGACGGCCGCCATGAGGATGCGGGTGGTGGCCAGGAAGGGCAGGTAGCGCTCCAGCTCGCGGTTGATCATCGCCGGGAAGGCACCGAACTCGTCGAGGACGGTGAGGAAGGTTTCGAACATGCCGTCCAGGGCGAAGAACGCATCCGGCAGCGCGACGCGACGGATGACCGAGCAGAACACGTCGCCCTCGTTCCACTGCTGGCCGGAGAGATCTGCGACCATGGTGAGGTAACCGCGGAGGATGACCTGCAGGCCGCCGACGCGCTCACAGGAACGGGCGTTCATCTTGTGCGGCATCGCCGAGGAACCGACCTGGCCCTCCTTGAAGCCCTCGGTGACGGTCTCCGTGCCGGCCATGAGGCGGATGGTGTGCGACAGGGAGGACGGGCCCGCACCCAGCTGCACCAACGCGGAGACGGCATCGAAGTCGAGGGATCGCGGGTAGACCTGGCCGACCGAGTCGAAGATGCGCGCGAAACCGAGGTGATCGGCGATGTTGGTCTCCAGGGCGGCCAGCTTGGCCTCATCCCCACCCATGAGATCGAGCATGTCCTGCGCGGTGCCCATCGGGCCCTTGATGCCGCGCAGCGGGTAGCGCGACAGGAGATTCTCCGTGCGCTCGATGGCCACCAGCATCTCATCGGCGGCCGTGGCGAAACGCTTGCCCAGGGTGGTGGCCTGCGCCGCGACATTGTGCGAACGCCCGGCCATGACCAGGGACTTGTACTGGGCGGCGCGGTCCGCGATCCGGGCGACCACCGCGACGGACTTGTCGCGGATGAACTCCAGGGAACGGATGATCTGCAGCTGCTCGACGTTCTCCGTGAGATCGCGGCTGGTCATGCCCTTGTGGATGTGCTCGTGGCCGGCGAGCGCGTTGAACTCCTCGATGCGGGCCTTGACGTCATGACGGGTGACGCGCTCCC
>NZ_JAUNRW010000056.1:5530-14438 GCF_030535495.1 Corynebacterium sp. | reverse complement strand
ATCGACGGAACCCGGGGCGGCCTGGCGGCGAGCACCCCGGGTTCACGGTCTCTACTGGCTGTTGACCACCAGTCTAGCCGATGACGACGATGAGGTCGCCGCCCTCCACCTTCGTGGCCTGAGCCAGGGCGACGCGCTCGATGACGCCGTCCTTGGTGGCCGTGATCGTCGCCTCCATCTTCATGGCCTCGATGACGGCCACCGGATCGCCGGCCTTGACCTCGTCACCGACCTTGGCGTGGACCATGACCACACCGGCGAACGGTGCGGCCACATGGCCCTGGTTGGAAGCGTCGGCCTTCTCCGCGGAGGCGGTGACGGACTCGACGTTGCGGTCGCGGACCTTCATCGGGCGGATCTGGCCGTTGACGTTGGCCACGACCTGGCGCATGCCCTTGTCGTCGGGCTCACCGACGGCGTCGAGACGCACCACCATCGGCGGCTGATCCTTCTCGCCGAGCAGGCGGATGACGTTCTCCTCGCCCTCCTTGAGCCCGTAGAAGAACACGCGGTCCTCCAGGGCGGCGGTGTTGCCGTACTGGCGGCGGTGCTCGGCGAACTCAGCGGCCTGCTTCGGGAACAGCAGCTTGTCCAGGGTGGAGCGGCGGGTCTGGCGGTCCTCGCTGGCCAGTGCAGCCTCGTCCTCGGCGGGGACGTCGACAAGCGAGGACTCCTTGGTGGAACGGCCCGCCAGGGCCTTCTCCCGCAGCAGCGGCCAGCCGCCGGGCGGGTTGCCCAGGTCACCGCGGAGGAAGTCGATGACGGAATCCGGGATGTCGTACTTCTGCGGGTCGCTGGCGAAGTCGTGCGGATCCACACCGGCGCCCACCAGGTGCAGTGCCAGATCGCCGACGACCTTGGAGGACGGGGTCACCTTGGTGGGACGGCCCAGCATGTCGTTGACCGCGGCGTAGTAGTCCTCGATGAGCTCGAAGCGGTCCTCCAGCCCCAGGGCCTTGGCCTGAGTGCGCAGGTTGGACAGCTGGCCGCCCGGGATCTCGTGCTTGTACACACGGCCGGTCGGGCCGGGCACGCCCGCCTCGAAGGGGGCGTAGAGCTGGCGGACAGCCTCCCAGTAGGGCTCCAGATCGGAGACGGCCTGCAGGGAGAGACCGGTGTCGCGGTGGGTGTCGGCGAAGGCGGCGACGATCGCGGACAGCGAGGGCTGCGAGGTGGTGCCGGCCAGCGGGGCGGAGGCACCGTCGACGGCGTCGGCACCGGCCTGCGCGGCGGCCAGGTAGGTGGCCAGCTGACCACCGGCGGTGTCGTGGGTGTGCACGTGGACCGGCAGGTCGAAGTTGCGGCGCAGGGCCTTGACCAGGCGGGACGCGGCCGTCGGGCGCAGGAGTCCCGCCATGTCCTTGATGGCCAGGACGTGCGCGCCGGCCTCCACGATCTCCTCGGCCAGGTGCATGTAATAGTCGAGGGTGTAGAGGTTCTCGTTCGGGTCGAGGAGGTTGCCGGAGTACGCCATGGCGACCTCGGCGACGGAGGTGTTCGTCTCCAGGACCGCCTCGATCGCCGGGCGCATCTGCGAGACGTCGTTGAGGGCGTCGAAGATGCGGAAGATGTCCACACCGGAGTCGGCGGCCTCGGTGACGAAGGCGCGGCAGACGCTGTCCGGGTACGGGGTGTAGCCGACAGTGTTGCGCCCGCGCAGCAGCATCTGGATGTTGATGTTCGGCATCGCCCGGCGCAGAGCGTCGAGACGCTCCCACGGATCCTCGTGGAGGAAGCGCATCGCGACGTCGTAGGTCGCCCCACCCCAGGCCTCCACGGAGAGCAGCTCCGGGGTCATGCGGGCGACGTGGTGGCCGGCGGCGACGAGCGCGGAGGAACGGATGCGGGTGGCCAGCAGGGACTGGTGGGCGTCACGGAAGGTGGTGTCCGTGACGGCCAGGGCGTCCTGGTTGCGCAGCTCCTCGGCGTAGCGCTTCGGCCCCAGGTCACGCAGCACGTCGCGGGAACCACGCGGCAGCGGGCTGTCCTCCCGGATCGGCAGCTTGGTCACCGGGCGGATCTCGGTGGGGCGCTTGCCGTGCGGTTGGTTGACGGTGACGTCGGCCAGGTAGTTGAGGATCCGGCCGGACTCGTCATCGGCCGGCGGAGCCGCCAGCAGGTGCAGGTGCTCGGCGATGAAGCCGGTGGAGATGCGCTTGGTCTGGAAGTCCTCCTCCCGCAGCAGGGCCCGGAGGAAGCCGATGTTGGTGGCCACACCCGAGATGGTGAACTCGTTGAGTGCGCGCTGGGCGCGGGCCACGGCGGTGGCGAAGTCGGCGCCACGGCAGGTCATCTTGACCAGCATGGAGTCGAAGTTCGGGGAGATCTCACCGCCGAGGGAGGCGGCGCCGTCGAGACGCACACCCGCGCCACCCGGGGAGCGGTAGGCGGTGATGGTGCCGGTGTCCGGGCGGAAGTTGTTCGCCGGGTCCTCGGTGGTGATGCGGCACTGCAGGGCCGCGCCGTGGAGCTGGATGCTCTCCTGCGACAGGCCCAGCTCCTTGAGGGTGGCGCCGGCGGCGATGTGCATCTGGGCCTTGACCAGGTCGACCGAGGTGACCTCCTCGGTGACGGTGTGCTCGACCTGGATGCGCGGGTTCATCTCGATGAAGACGTGGTTGCCCTTCTCATCGACGAGAAACTCCACGGTGCCGGCGCACTGGTAGCCGATGGAGCGGCAGAACTTCACCGCGTCCTCACAGATCTGGTCGCGCAGCTTCGGATCCAGGTGCTGGGCCGGGGCGATCTCGACGACCTTCTGGTGGCGGCGCTGCAGGGAGCAGTCCCGCTCGTAGAGGTGGATGACGTCGCCGGTGGCGTCCGCCAGGATCTGCACCTCGATGTGCTGCGGGTTGAGCACCGCGCGCTCGAGGTAGACGTGACCGTCACCGAAGGCGGCCTCCGCCTCACGGGAGGCCTCGGCGGCGAGCTGGGCGACGTCCTCGGGCTTCTCGACGAAACGCATGCCGCGACCGCCACCACCGGCGACGGCCTTGACGAAGATGGGGAAGGTGAAGTCCTTCGACATCTCCACCAGCTCATCGATGTCGGTGGAGGGCTCGGAATCCTGCAGGACCGGCAGGCCGGCCTTCTTGGCGGCCTCGACGGCGGCGGACTTGTCACCGGTGAGGTCGAGGACCTCCGGCGGCGGGCCGATGAAGGTGATGCCGTTCTCGGCGCACTCGCGCGCCAGCTGGGCGTTCTCGGAGAGGAAGCCGTAGCCGGGGTAGACGGCGTCGGCGTGCGTCTTCTTGGCCGCACGCAGAATCTCGTCGATGTCGAGGTAGGCCTTCACCGGGGACCCTTCGGTGCCGATGCGCACGGCCTCGGAGGCGAATGAGCGGTGGTGGGAGTTGCGGTCCTCCTTCGGATAGACCGCAACAGTGGCGGCTCCCGTCTCGAAAGCGGCGCGGAAGGCACGGACAGCAATTTCGCCACGGTTGGCGACAAGTACCTTCTTGAAGGCAGGCAGAGTGGTTGTGGCCACGTTGGGGGTCCTTTCCGAACGTCATGTCGGGGGTGCGTCTGAGAGGAGGTGGACTCTCTTCCTCACCACAGTATCGCAATAATACGGGTCATCAGCGGGGGGTTTCGTCCCACGGAACGCGGGTAACCAGACACGAATATCCTGGTTGATGCCCGATTCCGGACACCGCGCACGGGGCGTCGATAAGCACTATTTTGTTCCGCAGGCCGGAAACTCCCGGGGCGCCGTACACGACAAATCCCACGCCACCCACCCCATTGTGTGGGCAGTGCCGTGGGATTCATCGATCTCGCCTGCCTGCGTCGTGAGACTTAGCGGGCGGCCAGCGGGGTGACCTGGCGCTGCTCCGGGCCGTTGTAGGCAGACAGCGGGCGGATCAGGGAGTTGTCGTTGTACTGCTCCACGATGTGGGCGGTCCAGCCGGCGATGCGGGCGACGACGAACAGCGGGGTGAAGAAGTCCACCGGGAAACCGAGGATGTGATACGCCGGGCCGGCCGGGAAGTCCAGGTTCGGCTTGATGCCGGTGCGGGCGTCCATGGCGTCGCGCATCTTCTCGTACATCTCGACCCACTTGGCGCCGTCGTGACGCGCGGCGAGATCACGGAAGGACTGCTCCATGGACGGCACGCGCGAGTCACCCTTCTTGTACACGCGGTGACCGAAGCCCATGATGAGGTCCTTGTTGTCCAGGGCGTTGTTGACCCAGTCGGCGGCCTTGGCGGGATCGTCGATCGCCAGCATGGTGTGCATGACGAACTCGTTGGCGCCACCGTGCAGCGGACCCTTGAGGGCGCCGATGGCACCGGTGATCGCGGAGTACACGTCCGAACGGGTGGAGGTGATCACGCGTCCGGTGAAGGTGGAGGCGTTGAAGGAGTGCTCGGCGTAGAGGATGAGGGACTTCTCGAAGTCACGCACATCATCCGGGTTCGACGCCGGGGAATCCTCACCGTTGCCGAAGACCATGGACAGCAGGTTGTGGGCGACGGACTTGTCCGGGTCCGGGGCGACGATGTCGAGGCCCTGGCGGCGGCGGATGTCCATGGCCAGCACCATCGGCAGCTGGGCGAGGAGGTTGTGGCCGACGTGGGTGATGTGGTCGGCGTCCGGGGTGAAGTGCTCCGGATCCTTGGTGCCCATGTAGGACACGGCGGTGCGCATGACGTCCATGGGGTGGCAGTCGGTGGGCAGGGAGTGGATGAGGGAGATCAGGCCGGCGTCGAGCTTGCGGTAGGAACGGCCGCGCTGGTTGAACTCGGCCAGCTGCTCCTCGGTGGGCAGTTCACCGTTCCACAGGAGGTAGAAGACCTCCTCGAAGGAGCACTCGGCGACCAGATCCTGGACGGCGTAACCGCGGTAGGTCAGGGAGTTGGTCTCCGGCATGACCTTGGACACGGCGGTGTAGTCGGCGATGACTCCGTAGAGTCCCTTGCGGACCTCAGGGTTGTTGTTCTCGGACATGGTGCTCATCCCCTTTCAGAGGGTGGTTACTGGGTGAAGGTGGGCTGGTAGGTGTCGGCGGAGTAGGTGAACACGGCCTGGTCGAAGGCGTTGTACTCGTTGTAGCGGAGCAGCTCGTAGAGGCGGGAGCGGTGCTGCATGCGGTCGACCCACCCGGTCTGGGTGCCGGTCTCGGCGATCTCGCTCAACGCCTCCTCCACCTGGCCCATGGCGATGCGCAGGGTGGTCACCGGGTAGATCACGGCGTTGAAGCCGAGATCCTCCAGCTGCTGGGCGGACAACAGGTCGGACTTGCCGAACTCGGTCATGTTGGCCAGCAGCGGCACGTCGACGGCCTTACGGAACTTCTCGAAGTCCGCCGGGGTGTGCAGCGCCTCGGTGAAGATGAGGTCCGCGCCGGCGTCGGCGTAGGCCTTGGCGCGCTCGATGGCGGAGTCGATGCCCTCGACACCGGCGGCGTCGGTACGCGCGCAGATGACGAACTGATCGTCGCGACGCTCGTTGACCGCCGCGGTGATGCGCCGCAGCATGAGGTCGGTCGGCACGACCTCCTTGCCGTCGAGGTGGCCGCAGCGCTTCGGGTTGACCTGGTCCTCGAGGTGGCAGCCGGCGACTCCGGCGTCCTCGAACTCGGAGATGGTGCGGGCGGCGGACATGGGCTCACCGAAACCGGTGTCGGCGTCGACAAGCACGGGCAGGTCGGTGACGCGGGCGATCTGACGGGAGCGGTGCGCGACCTCCGTGAGGGTGGTCAGTCCGATGTCCGGCAGGGCCAGGTCGGCGGCGACGACGGCACCGGAGACGTACACGCCCTCGAAGCCGGCCTCCTGGATCGCGCGGGCGACCAGGGGGGAGAATGCGCCCGGGAACTTCTGGATCTTCCCGCTGGTCAGCCCGTCACGGAATGCTTTACGACGCTCCGTCGGCGTCACCGGGGAGGAGAACAGGCCGGCCATCAGAACAGACCCTCGCCCACGGTGGGAGCCTGCGCCAGCACGTCTTCGTCGATCTCGATGTTGAGCTCGGCCAGGTCGGTGAGGTTCTCCAGGTTCTCGGCGGCCGCGATGAAGCGGTCCTGCTCCTCCTGGGAGACGACGCCCTCGCACAGGGTGCGGAACTTGGCGATGTACTGCTCGCGGGCGAACGGGCGGGCTCCGAGCGGGTGGGCGTCGGCGACGGCCAGCTCATCCTCGACGACGGTGCCGTCGGCGAAGGTGATGACGGCCTTGGCGCCGAAGGCCTTCTCGTTCGGGTCGGTGGAGTGGTAGCGGCGGGTCCACTCGGCGTCCTCGACGGTGGAGATCTTGTGCCACAGCTCGATGGTCTCCGGGCGATTGGCGCGCTCCGGGGCGTAGGAGCGCTCGTGGTGCCAGTCGCGGTCCTCCAGTGCCACGGCGAAGATGTACATGATCGAGTGGTCGAGGGTCTCGCGGGAGGCCTGCGGATCGAACTTCTGCGGATCGTTGGAACCGGTGCCGATGACGTAGTGGGTGTGGTGCGAGGTGTGCAGGACGATGGACTCGATGTCCGCCAGGTCCTTGCCCTCGGCGGCCAGGGCCTCGCCCATGCGGCGGGCCAGGTCGATCGGGGCCTGGGACTGGTACTCGGCGGAGTGCTCCTTGGTGTAGGTGTCGAGGATGCCGCGCTTCTCCTCGCCCTCACCCGGCAGCGGGACGGTGTACTCGTGGTCCGGGCCGGACAGCAGCCAGGCGATGACGCCGTCCTCGCCCTCCCAGATCGGGGACGGGGCGCCCTCGCCGCGCATCGCACGGTCGACGGCCTCGATGGCCATCTTGCCGGCGAAGGCCGGGGCGAAAGCCTTCCAGGAGGAGATCTCACCCTTGCGGGACTGGCGGGTGGCGGTGGTGGTGTGCAGCGCCTGGCCGATGGCCTGGTAGATGGTCTCGACGTCGAGGTCGAGGAGGGTGCCGATGCCGGCGGCGGCGGAAGGGCCGAGGTGCGCGACATGGTCGATCTTGTGCTCGTGGAGGCAGATGCCGCGGACCAGGTCGACCTGGATCTCGTAGCCGGTGGCCAGGCCGCGGATGAGCTCGCGACCGCCCTTGCCGGCCTGCTGGGCGGCGGCGAGGATCGGCGGGATGTTGTCACCCGGGTGGGAGTAGTCGGCGGCGAGGAAGGTGTCGTGGAAGTCGAGCTCGCGGACGGCGGTGCCGTTGGCCAGGGCGGCCCACTCGGCGGCGTACTTGCCCTTGAGGCCGAAGACGGAGGCACCGCGGCCGTCGGTGACGGGGCGGGCGGCGGCCATGGCACGGGCGGAGGTGACCGGGCGGCGCAGGACGGAGGCGGCCTGGACGGAGGCGTTGTCGATGATGCGGTTGATGATCATCTCCTTGGTCTCCTCCGGAACCTCGACGGGGTCGGCGGCGACGCGGGCGATCTTGTAGGCCAGGTGCTCCTCGTGGGGGAAATCCTCGGCGGAGCGGTAGGTGCGCACGGTGTGGTTGATCATGGTGTCGGGCTACTCCTCATGTGAGTGGACGATGCGTTGGCCCTCACAGTAGTGCGAATTCTGTGTTGGGAGTCACAGTAAAGCGGGCGTAAACTTGTGGCATCACATCGCAGTTTCTGCAAAACTTGCATAAACCCCTTGTCAGGGCGCTAATCGACGGAAAGGCCCGCACATGAGCAAGCACTTCGCGGGGGCACGGATCCGCACATTGCGGCGTGGTCGCAACCTCACGCAGCAGGAGATGGCCCGCCGCCTCGGCCTGTCGACCAGCTACCTCAACCAGCTGGAGAACGACCAGCGCCCCCTGACCGTCACCGTGCTCATGGCACTGTCCCAGCACTTCGACGTCGACCCCGCCTTCTTCTCCCCCGACCACGACGCGCGCACCATCAGTGAGCTTCGCGACGCCTTCCCCACCGTCCCCGACGACCAGCTGGCCGATCTGGCCGCCCGCTACCCCGATCTGGTCACCGAGGTCCTCGACCTGGCCGACCGCGCGCCCGTGCGGGGGGACGACTCCCCCTACCGCCTCGTCCGCGACTTCTTCTACGAGGCCCATAATTACGTCGACGCCCTGGACACCCTCGGCGAGGACCTCGCCCGCCGCCTCGGTGAACCCCAGCTGCGCCTCACCCGCTTATCGACCTCCCTCGACCGCGACCTCGGCGTCATCGTCCGCTTCCGCAAGCTCACCTCCGGCCCCCGGCGCGTCTACCACCCGGAGACCAGGGAACTCCATCTGCGGACCGGACTCTCGGAGGCCCAGCTATGCTTCGAACTCGCCCTGCAGTACGGCCTCACCGGGCACGCCGAGAAGCTGCAGGAACTCGCCGCCGAGCTCCCGACCGACGAGGCCCGCGAGATCGCCGTCCTGGCGCTCGCCCAGTACTTCGCGGCGGCCGTCGTCATGCCCTACGAGCAGATGCTCACCACCGCCGAGGACGTCCGCTACGACATCGATCGCCTCGCCGTGCACTTCGGCACCGGATTCGAGACGACGTGCCATCGCTTATCCACGCTCAACCGCCCCGGAAACCGCGGCGTCCCCTTTTTCTTCGTCCGCACCGACCGCGCCGGCAACATCTCCAAGCGGCAGTCCGCGACCGGCTTCCACTTCTCCCGTTCCGGCGGTTCCTGCCCCCTGTGGGTGATCCACCGTGCCTTCGAGACCCCGGGACGGGTGACCCGCCAGGTGGCGGGTATGCCGGACGGGCGCCACTACCTGTGGATCGCCCGGACCGTCGCGGGCCAGATCCACGGCTTCGGGCAGCCCCGCAAGGAGTTCGCCGTGGGCCTGGGCTGCGATCTCGAACAGGCCGAGCGTCTCGTCTACGCGCAAGGCCTGGACCTCTCCCCCACCTCAGCGACCCCCATCGGCCCCGGGTGCACAACCTGCCCCCGGGAACGCTGCCCACAGCGCGCGTTCCCCCACGCGGGCCGCCAGGTGGTCGTCGACCTCGACGCCACCCTGGACTTCTCCTACACCAC
>NZ_JAUNRW010000056.1:0-5430 GCF_030535495.1 Corynebacterium sp. | reverse complement strand
TGACGATCGTGATGGCGGCAATGGCCACAGGACATATCCTGGTGCAGGCTTCCGGGTTGTCGTTGAAGAGGCTGGTCCGGACGTTGAGCAAATACTGTTCGTTTGCCATTAAGGTCGCAGGTCAAACAGTTCACGCCCAGTCCCCGGCCCCAGACGACGCCCAAACCATCATCGATTCGCTACCACAGCCGTCAGACTAAATTGGCCTAAGTCAGGCTACACCACCCACTGAGGCAGCAGAACGTACCGCGAAGGGCCCGAGTCGTCGATGATTCGGGCCCTTCGCGGTATGTTTCGGTGGCGTCCTACGCCAGGTCGTCGGTGGCCACCAGGCGACGGGCCGCCTCGGTGATCGACCCCGACAGCGACGGGTACACGGCGAAGACCTCCGCGAGCTGCTTGACGGTGAGGTTGTTGGACACCGCGATGGCGATCGGCAGGATGAGCTCCGAGGCCGTCGGCGCCACGATGACACCACCGATGACCAGGCCGGAGTTGCGGCGGCAGAACAGCTTGACGAAGCCGTGCTTGAGGGAACGCATCTTGGCGCGCGGGTTCGACTGCAGCGGCAGGACGACTGCGCGGGCCGAGACCTCCCCGCTCTCCACCTGGGCATGGGTGACACCGACGGCGGCGATCTCCGGGCGGGTGAACACGGCGGTGGCCACCGTCTTCAGACGGATCGGGGTCACGCCCTCACCGAGCGCGTGGTACATGGCCATGCGTCCCTGCATCGCGGCAACCGAGGCCAGCGGGAACAGATCGGTGCAGTCACCGGCGGCGTAGATGCCGGCGACGTTGGTGCGGGAGACACGGTCGACCTTGATGTGGCCGGAGTCAGCGGTCTTCACGCCGACGTTCTCCAGGCACAGGCCCTCGGTGGCGGGGATGGAACCGATGGACATGATGGCGTGGGAGCCGAAGATCTCGCGGCCGTCGGAGGTACGGACGCAGACCCCGCCGTCGTCGGTACGCGTCACCGACTCCACGCGGGCGTGCTTCTCCAGGGAGACTCCGCGCTGGGACAGCACGTGCTCGAGCACGTCGGCCGCATCGGCGTCATCGTGCGGGAGGATGCGGTCACGGGAGGCCACCATGGTGACCTTGACACCCAGCTCGGCGAAGGCGGAGACGAACTCGGCACCGGTGACACCGGAACCGACGACGATGAGGTGCTCCGGCGTTTCCTCCAGGTCGTAGACGTGCTGCCAGGTGAGGATCCGCTCGCCATCGGGCTGCGCGTTGGGCAGGATGCGCGGGGTGGCACCGGTGGCGATGAGCACCAGGTCGGCCTCGTAGACCTGCTCGGAACCGTCGGCCAGGGTCGCGGTGACCTCGTGATGGACGGTGTCGAGCTGGGACTCGGCGAAACGCGCACGACCGTTGACGAAGGTCACTCCGGCACGCTCGAGCTGGACGGCGATGTCGTCGGACTGCTCCTCCGCCAGGTTCTTCACTCGCTCGTTGAGCGCCGGCAGGTGGATTCGCGCGCGGCCCAGCAGCGAGTTGAGACCCATGTCATCGGCGCGGCGGAGGTCGGTCTTGATGCCGGTACCCGCGATGAAGGACTTGGAGGGCACGCAGTCGAGCAGCACGGAGGAACCACCGATCCCACGTTCCTCGATGATCGTCACATCCGCCCCGTACTTGGCTCCGGCCAGGGCTGCCTCGTAGCCGGCGGGGCCTCCGCCGATGATGACGATGCGATTCTTCAAGGGGTCTCCTCCACGCGCGATTGTTCCGTCCACGGGTCCCGCGGACACTTGGAACCCGAGTTTAGTCGCTAGGAGAGGAAGCCGCCGCTGGATGCACCCGTTCCGGTCCCCTCGCCGTACTGCTCGACAACCGAGGCGAAGAGTCGGACGCCGACGCTGATGGCGCGCTCGTCGACAAGCAGGTCCCCCTGGTGCAGATCACCCATCCGGCCCTCGCCGGACCAACAGCCCAGACGCGCCATGGATCCCGGCACATGCTCGAGATACCAGGAGAAGTCCTCGCCTCCGGAGGACTGGGGAGCCTGGACGACGGACTGGGGATCGATGGAGCGGGCGGCATCGGCCAGCAGTGCCGTGGCGACATCGTCGTTAAGCACCGGCGGAACGCCGCGCTGGTAGGACAGCTCATGGGCGCAGCCGGTGGGGGCCAGCACCTGCGCGATGAGTTCCTCCAGCAGGTCCTCCAGAATGCGCCACGTCGCGATATCAGCCGTCCGCACCGTACCGGTGAGCTGCCCGGATTCCGGGATCGCGTTGGGGGCGTAACCGGCGTTGAGGGAACCGAAGACGAGCACGGTGGCGGTACGCGGGTCGATGCGCCGCGAGAGCAACGCCGGCAGCTGGGTGACCAGGGACGACAGGGCGTAGACGACGTCGTTGGTCAGGTGCGGGCGGGAGGAGTGTCCACCGGGGCCGGAGACCTTGATTCGCAGCACGTCGGCGGCCGAGGTGATCGCGCCGGTGCGCACACCCACCTTGCCCACCCGCAGTTTCGGTTCGACATGCAGGGAGAAGATCGAGCCGACGCCTTCCAGGCCGCCCCAGGCGATGACGTCGGTGGCACCGCCGTCCATGACCTCCTCCGCCGGCTGGAACAGCACGCGGATGCCGTGGCTGAGCGCATCGGAATTCTCGGCCAGCGCACATGCCAGGGCCAGTGAGATCGTGGTGTGGACGTCGTGCCCGCAGGAGTGCGAGACCCCCGGCACCGCGGAGGCGAAGGGCAGCTTGGTCAGCTCGGTGACGGCCAGGGCGTCGATGTCGGCACGGAAGGCCAGCCGGTCCGCGGTCGGCGGGCCGACATCCACCATGAGGCCGGTGCCGGGGAAACGGGTCGGGGCGAGACCGTGCGCCTTGAGGGTGTCCTCGAGGAACTCGGTCGTCTCGTACTCCATGTGCGACAGCTCAGGGTGCGAATGCAGGTGACGACGCCAACCGAGCACCTTCTCCTGGTGGGCGATGAGCCACTCATCGACGCGTGCGGCGATACCCTTCACGAACTGTCCTTTCCGCAGACCTCATCCGGGGGTCAACGCCTTATGATCCTACTCCGTCGCCGGGTCCTCTCCCTCGATGGCGGGGCGCTCATCCTCCGACTCCACCTCGCCCGGGTCTGTGGGGTGGATCTCGCGGGCCACCTCGGATTCGTAGCGCGGGAGCTGTCCGTGCAGGACGTAGGCGTCACGGAAGGGTTCGAGCTGCGTCTCGGCCGGCCAGCGGAGGTCGATGCCGAGCCCCGTGGCTGGGCAGATGTCCGCCACCACCTCCCCACCGGCGGGCAGGAGCACGGCCGGGGGGACGTCGAGCGCGCGGGCCAGACGGTAGAGATTCGACAGTTGCGGGTCGCCCGGCGTGTCGGCGTTGCCCAGATTGCGTTCGATGTTGGAGATCGTGTTCCGCGCCAGCCCGGTCAGCGCCGCCAGATCATCCTGCGTCAGCCCCCGCTTCCGGCGCACCGCACGGAGGTTGCGGCCGAGGCGGAGCCCGAAGCTCGGCCAGCCGTTCCACTCGTACCCGTGCGACATTCCTCCACGGTGCCCACTGCAGTGGGAAAACTCCGCCCACTGCAGTGGGCGGAGCGCGGGAGGGGGTGCCTACAGGTCGATGTTCCGCGGACCGTAGAGACGATCCCCGGCATCGCCGAGACCGGGGACGATGTAGGCGTCATCGTTAAGTTCCGGATCGACGCAGGCGGTGACCAGGCGCACCGGCAGACCGGACTCCGCCAGGGCATCCACGCCCGGCTGCGCCGACACCATGCAGATGGCGGTGATGTCGGTGGCCCCGCGGTCCGCGAGCAGGCGGATGGCATGCAGCAGGGAACCGCCGGTGGCCAGCATCGGATCGACGACGAACACCGTGCGGCCGGTGAGATCGTGCGGCAACGCCTCCAGGTAGGGCACCGGCTCGTGAGTCTCCTCATTGCGGGCCAGGCCGATGAACCCGACCTGCGCGTCCGGGATCATCGACAGCGCCGGGTCGATCATGCCCAGCCCGGCGCGGATGACCGGCACCACGATGGGCGGATCCTGCAGCCGGGTGCCGTCGGCGACGGCCACCGGGGTCTGGCAGTCGAAGTGCTCGACGGGCAGATCCCGGGAGGCTTCGTAGACGAGCATGGTGCCCAGGTCGGCAAGGGCGGCGCGGAACGCGGCATTGTCGCTGCGCGCGTCACGCATGATGGTCAGTCGCGAGGCGGCGAGCGGGTGGTCGACGATGGTGATCTCCATGCGACCCATGCTAGACGCGCGGGCGACCCCGGTAATGTTCACCTGGATTATTCACGTCAGCGCACCGCGTGCGCGCGAGTGTCAGGAGTTCCCCGCCCTCATGCCCAAGTTTGGAACCATCGTCGCAGCTCTGGCTGCGGGAGGGGTCGCCACCATGACGGCCGTGGCTGTCATCACCTCCGGGTCAGATTCCGTCAGCGTTGTCCGGGTCATCGACGGGGACACGATCGACGCCCTGCTAGACGGCGAAGAGCGGCGCATTCGTCTCCTCAATGTGGACACGCCGGAGATGGGCCGGGACGGCGCTCCTGCCGAGTGCCTGGCTGAGGAGGCCACAGCCTTCCTGCGGTCGGTACTCCCCGCAGGCACCGAGGTTTCCCTGCAGTACGACGAAGAGACCACAGACCGCTACGGTCGCGATCTGGCTGGTGTGTACCTGGGAGGGAACCTGATCAACGCCCAGATCGCCCGGGAGGGCTACGGGGTGGCCGTGCAGTTCGGCGCCAACAGCCGTTTCCACGGTTCTGTGTCCGCCGCTGAGGATGAGGCCCGTGCCGCTGGGAAAGGCATCCACGCGCTACCGGAGGAATGCTCGGTTGCAGAACAAACTGAGAACCTGACGTCACAGGTCACAGCACTATTGGCCGCATCTGTAGCCGCCATGGGAACCACTGACATCGACCTCCATGAAACCAGGTTGCTGGCCCTGCTCTCGGAGGTTCGTCAGCTTCAAGGCGCCACCAAGAATCCCAGTGACTTCGAGAACGCCGCTTTCGACGGGTACGAGAAGGAACGCCGCGCATTGGCGGATCTCGAGGCGCAGCTCAAGGCTCGGGAGGATGAACTGGAATCCCGACGCGAGGAAGTGGTCCGCGAGGAACGGGCTGCTCGGGAGGCAGCAGCCGCCGAGGCGGAGGCAGATCGCCTGCGGGTCGAACAGGAGCGACGTGACCGGGAGCGTCCCGTCCAGCCTGTCGTTCCCGCGCCACACATCGCCCCTGCGCCTGCCCCGCAGCCCGCTCCGATCGGTGGGGGTGGTTACACCGGGTGCCGCGCTTACGGCGGCAACTACGCGCTGACCTCCATCGATGATAAGGGGCGCCCCTACGCCAAGATCGACTGCGCAACGAAGGTTCAGATCGGCTAAATCAGCGGGGAACCTTTCGCCGGTTTTCTCAGTCCAATAGTGCATGAGCACTCTCCAC
>NZ_JAUNRW010000055.1:7381-14519 GCF_030535495.1 Corynebacterium sp. | reverse complement strand
TGTCGGCGTCCACGAAGATCCCCACCACCGATTTGCGGCCCGCGCGCGCCACCTTGACACCCTCGATGTCGAGGCCGCATGCGTCCGTCACCGGGGTGATGAGTCTGATCAGTTCTGCTTCTCCGGGGAATGCCATACCCACCAGCCTAACGCGGGTAGGGTGTGCGCTGTGAACCGTCGCCTCGCCCCTCTTCTACTGCTGCCGCTGCTGTCCTCCTGCTCCGTGGAGATGCTCGGCCCGCAGCCGAATGCGGAGCTGTCGGCGTTGGCGGATCAGGCGCATGCCACCGGGCGCGCCGCGGACGCCGCGGAACTCGAGGCCGAGATCGCGCGCCTGTGCGGCACCCATGAGGACGGCACCACTCCCTCCTCCTGCGACTACTCCCCCTCCGCGGTCGATGAGGCCGACCCCTTCGAGGTGACCGTGGCCGCCGTCGACGACGTGCCGGCCGAGTCCCGCGATCTCATCGCCCGCCAGGCCGTGGCGCTCGCCTCCGGCGAGGCGGACACCGTCGAGTTGTCCGCCGACGCCGCCACGCAGGCGCGCGAGCTGCTGGCCGCCGAGTACGCCCGCCTCCACGGCCTCGAGGCCGCGCAGGCTTTCCACGCCGACCTCGATCCGCTTATCGACGCCACCCTCGACCGCATCACCGCCCTGCGCAGTGTGGCGGAACCCACAGGCGATGTTCCCGTGGCCGCACCGGGCTACGAGCCCACCGGTGCACTTTCCCCCTCTGACGAGGGATTTGTCCCCGCCCTGGAGGCGGAGCGGGAGGCGCAGTGGCTGCGCGCGGTCAGCGAGGCCGCCGACGACGGCTGGCGTGCCTGGCTCGCCCGCACCGCGTGAGTTACCGACATGGTGTTGATATCTGTACTCTGTGACCGGTGAGTACATCAACCGCCCGGGCCTTCCGCTGGCTCGCCCTTCTTCTCATTGTCCTCGCGGGTGCCTCGATGTCCTTCGGCTCCGCAGAAACCCCCTCCGATCCCACCGCCATGGCGCCGGACGACGTCGACTCCACCCGCGTCGCCCAGATCCTCCAGGAACGCCCCGGCGACAACGGCAACGCCGCCATCGTCCTGTTCACCAGCGACGACCCCCTCGACATGGCGGCCATCGCCCCCAAGGCCGAGGAACTCGGCGGACCGCTCATCCCCAACGAGGACATGACGGCCGCCATGGTGCCCGTCGAGGTCGTCTCCGAGGGCCTGACCGACAACGTCGACCGCATCGAGGATCTGCGCGCCGAGGCCAACGCCGACCTCCCCGACGGGGTGAGCGCCCAGGTCACCGGCCCCGCCGCCATCGACGGTGACCTCTCCGGTGTGTTCTCCGGCGCCAACCTCATGCTGCTGGCCGTCACCGGCATCATCGTCGCGGTGCTGCTCATCGTCACCTACCGCTCCCCCATCCTGTGGATCCTGCCGCTGTTGGTCATCGGCCTGGCCGACCGCGTCACCGCCACCACCTACACCTGGGCCCTCGACGCCATCGGCGCCGTGTGGAACGAGTCCACCGCCGGCATCCTCTCCGTCCTCGTCTTCGGTGCGGGCACCAACTACGCCCTGCTGCTCATCTCCCGCTACCGCGATGAGCTCCACCGCCACGACGACCGCTTCGCGGCCATGGCCAACGCCTGGGGCCCGACGGTGAAGACGATCTTCGCCTCCGCCGTCACCGTCATCCTCGGCGTGGCCTGCCTGCTGCTGTCCGCCGTGCCCACCACCCGTGGCCTGGGCCTGGCGTCCATGTTCGGCATCGCCATCGCCTTCCTCTTCGCCGTCTTCGTCCTGCCCGGTGTGCTGCTGTTCTTCGGCCGCTGGATCTTCTGGCCGCGGATCCCGCGCGAGGGCACCGAGGTCAACCACCGCTTCTGGGACCGCATCGGCAACGTCGTGCGTTCCAAGCCGGTGATGGTCAGTGCCATCGCCCTGGTGTTCCTGGCCGTCGCCAGCGCCGGCGCCCTGCAGATCCGCACCGGCCTGACCCAGGCGGAGCAGTTCATCGAGACCCCCGAGTCCATCTCCGCCGCCACCCTGCTCGAGGAGAAGTTCCCCGAGCAGGACGCCACCCCGGCCATCATCGCCACCCAGGACCCTGCCGGGGTCACGGAGGTCCTCGAGGACGAGGGCCACTCCGTCACCCCGGGCGAGCCGGCCGGTGACTGGGAGATCCTCCAGGTCTCCGGCGGCGAGACCGCCGAGCTGCGTGCCTCCCTCGAGGGCACCGACGCGCTCGTCGGCGGCCAGGATGCCGATCTCTACGACACCGAGCAGTCCGCCGCCGATGACCGCACCCTCATCTTCCCGGTGATCCTGCTCGTCCTGCTCATCGCCCTCATGGTGCTGCTGCGTTCGGTCCTGGCCCCGGTGATCATGACCACCACGGTCCTCATCACCAACATCGCCGCCCTGGGTCTGGGCTGGTGGATCTCCACCGGCATCCTCGGCTTCGAGAACTTCGACGCACTCACCCCGCTGTACTCCTTCGTGTTCCTCGTGGCACTGGGTATCGACTACTCGATCTTCCTCATCACCCGCGCCCGCGAGGAGGCCCGCGAGCACGGCACCAAGGAAGGCGTGCTGCGTTCGCTGTCCGCCACCGGTGGCGTGATCACCTCCGCCGGTATCCTGCTGGCCGCGGTGTTCGCCGCCCTCGGTGTGCTCCCGCTGGTGGTCCTGGCGCAGGTGGGCATCGTCATCTTCATCGGCGTGCTCCTGGACACCCTCATCGTCCGTACCATCCTCATCCCGGCGATCGTCCAGATGCTCGGTGAGAAGTTCTGGTGGCCGGGCAAGGTCAAGCCGAAGAAGACCCAGCGCGAGGAGAAGGTCGTCGCGACCGCCTCCTCCGAGCTCTAAACGGCCTGGGCATAGAAGAAGACGCGCCCTCGTATGTGGTGACACATACGAGGGCGCGTCTTCGTGCGCTTCAGCTAGCCGCGGACGAGCTCCTGCAGCTTCGCGACGGCCTCCTCGGGCGCCACGGACAGGGTCTCCCCGCCGCGCACGCGCACCTCCACGATGCCGTCGGCGAAGGAACGCCCCAGCACCAGCGCGAAGGGCATGCCCAGCAGCTCGGCGTCCTTGAACTTCACGCCGGGTGAGACCTTGGGGCGGTCGTCGAAAAGCACCTCGATGCCGGCGGCGTCGAGCTCGGCCGACAGGCGCTCGCCGGCCTCCATGGCGGCGGCGTCCTTGTTCGCCACGACCACGTGCACCTGGTACGGGGCGACCTCGGCGGGCCAGTTGAGGCCGAGCTCATCGTGGCGCTGCTCGGCGAGCACGGCCATGAGGCGGGAGACGCCGATGCCGTAGGAACCCATCGTCGGGATGGAGCGCTTGCCGGACTCGTCGAGGATCTGCACGTCGAAGGCCTCGGTGTACTTGCGGCCGAGCTGGAAGATGTGGCCGATCTCGATGCCGCGCTGAAGCGTCAGCGTGCCCATACCTTCCGGCGCGGGGTCGCCCTCGCGGATCTCGGCGGCCTCGACGTAGCCGTCGATCTCGAAGTCGCGGCCGGCGACGAGGCCGACGACGTGGCGGTTGGGGGCGTCGGCACCCGTGATCCACGCGGTGCCCGGCACCACGCGGGGATCGGCGAGCACGCGCACGCCGTTGGCGGCCAGGCCGCGCGGGCCGACATAGCCCTTGACCAGGAAGGGGTTCTTCTTGAAATCGACGTCCTCCGCCATCGCGACTTCGGCGGGCTCCACCGATGCCTCGAGGCGCTTCATGTCCACCTCGCGGTCGCCGGGGACGAGCACTCCCATAAGCTCCGGCTCCTGGCCGGGCTCGGTGACCTTGACCACCACGCACTTGAGGGTGTCGGAGGCCTCGGCGTCGATGCCCTCGGAACGCGCCCACTCCACGAGGGTGGCGATGGTCTCCGCATCCGGGGTGTCGTACTCGACCGCCTCCGGCTGGCCATCGATGGGCAGCTCGGTGCCGGGCTGGGTCACCACGGCCTCGACGTTGGCGGCGTAGTCACCGTCGGTGGCGCGGACGAAGGTGTCCTCACCGTTGGGCGAGATCGCCAGGAACTCCTCGGAGGCCGAACCACCCATGGCGCCGGACGTGGCCCGGCAGATGGCATAGGAGACGCCGAGGCGGTCGAAGATCGCCTGGTAGGCGCGGCGGTGGGCCTGGTAGGACTCCTCGAGGCCGGCGTCGGACATGTCGAAGGAGTAGGAGTCCTTCATCACGAATTCGCGCCCACGGAGAATGCCGGCGCGCGGGCGCTCCTCATCGCGGTACTTCGTCTGGATCTGGTACAGCGTGACCGGGAAATCCTTGTACGAGGAGTACAGGTCCTTGACGGTCTGCGCGAACATCTCCTCGTGGGTGGGCCCGAGGAGCATGTCGTTGTCCTTGCGGTCCTTGAGACGGAAGAGGTGGTCGCCGTACTCGGTCCAGCGGTTGGTCTTGTCGTAGGGCTCGCGCGGCAGCAGCGCCGGGAACAGCAGTTCCTGGCCGCCGATGGCGTTCATCTCCTCGCGCACGACGTCCTCGATCTTGCGCAGCGTGCGCAGTCCCAGCGGCAGCCAGGAGTACACACCGGGGGCGGCGCGGCGGATGTACCCGGCGCGGACGAGCAGCTTGTGGCTGGGTACCTCGGCATCAGCCGGGTCTTCGCGCAGGGTGCGAAGGAACAGCGAGGACAGACGTGTGATCATGGTGTGAAACTCTACCCGCTACCCTGAACCCCATGCTGATAGTCCTCCCTCCTTCCGAGACCAAGGCCCCCGGCGGCTCCGGCCCCGCGCTCGACCTGGAGGGACTGAGCTTTCCGGCACTGGGTCCGGTGCGGGATTCGCTTATCGACGCCCTCTCCACGCTGCCCGTCGACGAGGCCTTGCCGGTGCTCAAGATCTCCGAGAAGCTCCGCCCGGAGGCGGAGGCCAACCGGGAGCTGCGCACGGCGCCGACCATGCCCGCGTTATACCGCTACACGGGCGTGCTTTTCGACGCCCTCTCGGCCCCCACCCTGCCTGCCCATGCGTGGGAGCGCCTGGCCGTCGGTTCCGCGTTGTTCGGCGTCGTCCGCGCCGGCGACCTCATCCCCCGCTACCGGCTCTCCGGTGGCACCCGCCTGCCCGGCGCGCCGACGCTGAAGAAGATGTGGGGTGGGCTGATCACCGAGGCGCTGGCCGCGGAGGACTTCGTCGTCGATCTGCGCTCGGGCACCTACCAGCAGCTGGGCACAGTGCCCGGCGCGGTGACGGTGCGGGTGGAAAAGGACGGCAAGGTCGTCAGCCACTTCAACAAGCACTACAAGGGCGAGCTGGCGCGGGTGCTGGCGAGCGCGCCGTCGGAGGCGGCATCGGTGGAGGACGTCATGGCCGTCGCCCGCGACGCCGGGATGGACATCTCGCCGACCTCCGCGCGCGAGCTCACCCTGGCCGTCTGAACGATGCTTTCTGGATTTGCGGCACCCTAAGTGGTGTAGTTGATGGCATGGGTGTTGATGCAGACATAACAAAGGTGGCCGTCCTCTCCCCCTCGAAGGCGGCGCCCGCTCTCGGTCCCGAGGTCCACGAACAGGCCATGCGGCGCCTGCGTGAGGACTTCGGTCTGGAGCCCGTCGAATATCCCACCACCCGCCAGTTCGAGGCTTATCCCGAGGACCGCGCCCGCGATGTCATGGCCGCGTTCGCGGACCCGGAGATCGAGGCGATCTTCACCACCCTGGGTGGTGACGACCAGGTCACCGTCATCCCCTTCCTCGACCCGGAGATCATCGCCGCGAACCCCAAGCCCTTCTTCGGCTACAGCGACAACACCAACATCCTCAACCTGCTGCACAGCCTGGGCATCCGCGCCTTCCACGGCGGCAACACCCAGGTGCAGCTCGGGGCCGGCCCGCGTATCGACGACATCACCGCCACCTCCCTTCACGCCGCCCTGGATCGCTCGGGTGTCCTGGAGATCACCGACCCGGGCGAATCCGAGGACCACGGCATCCTGTGGTCCGATCCCCTCGCCCTGGAGGTCAACGGCCTGCGCGAATCCACGAAACCCTGGCGTTGGGCCGGCCCGGCGCGCCGGGTGACCGGGCGAACCTGGGGCGGGTGCTTCGAGGTGATCACCCAGATGTCCCTGGCCGACCGCGTCCCGCGGGCCGAGGACCTCGAGGGGGCGATCCTCATGCTCGAGGCCTCCCAGCGTCTGACCAACACCCACGGGATCATGGAGATCGTCCGCGCCCTGGGCGAGGCCGACATCCTCGGCGCCGTCGACGGCGTCATGGTCGCCCGGCCCCCGGCACGCAGCCTCTTCCTCCCCGAGTACCGCGACCGCGAGGAGCAGTTCGACGCCGTCATCGAGCAGGTGAGCCTGTACAACCCCGACGCCGTCGTGGTGTGCGGTGTCCCCTTCGGCCACACCCGCCCGCAGTGGATCCTCCCCTACGGCGGCGAGGTCACCCTCGATGGCGAGCAGCAGCGGATCTTCGCCGACTACAGCTAGGGCCAGCAAAGTATGCCGCGAAGCCCCTTCCGAAGTGGTGGCCGGAGGGCCTTCGCGGCGTACTTTGCTGCCATGAAGTATCAATTTATCAACGCCCGCGATTTATCAATTTATCAACTACGCTTGCAACCATGAGCAACCCTTTCCGCCCCACCTTCGGTGCCAGCCCCTACCACTGGGAGGGACGAGCCGTCGTACTCGAGGAATTCTCACGGGGGCTGGCGGGGTATCCTGGCGAGCCGTCGAGAAGCATGGTCATCGACGGCACCCGCGGTATCGGCAAGACGGTCTTGCTCACCGAGCTGGAGGACATTGCCGCGCAACACGGTTGGATCGTGCTGCGCGCGACCGGCCGCGGCGAGGCCGTACGCACACTGGTCGACACCACCATCCCCCAGAAGATCATCGAGCTCTCACCACCGCACGGGCGCACGGTCACGGCTGTACAGGTCAGCGGCTTCCGTGTGGACACGGAGATACTGGATACCACCGAACCTGTACCCACCCTCGGCACCCGCATGCGGGACCTCCTGGCTCTGTTGCGCGGCACGGGCGTGCTCATCACCGTCGATGAGGTACAGGATGCTGACCCGGACAACCTCTCCGACATCGCCGTCACCCACCAGGACCTCATCCGGGACGATCACCATGTGGCGTTGGCGATGGCCGG
>NZ_JAUNRW010000055.1:0-7281 GCF_030535495.1 Corynebacterium sp. | reverse complement strand
TCACCCACCAGGACCTCATCCGGGACGATCACCATGTGGCGTTGGCGATGGCCGGGCTGACGCACGGCATCAATCGACTGCTTGAGCTGCCCGGCACCACCTTCCTGCGGCGCGCCCGTCGATTCGAACTGGGACCGCTGACAGACGACGACGCCCGCGCCATCCTCACCACCACCGCATCCGAGACCAAACCCTTCGACGCCGACGCCGCTGATCTGTCCGTCGACATCGCCCGCGGCTATCCCTACCTGGTGCAGCTCGTGGGATACCTGGCCTGGAATCGGGCTGAGTCCGCCATCACCAGGACGGAAGTCGAGGCCGTGCGGGAGGAGGTGATCCAGACCATGGGGTCGCAGGTCCACGCACCCTCCCTCAAGGGGGTGCCACCGGCACAGAAGGCCTACCTGCAGGCGATGGCGGACCTCATCAGCACTGACA
This sequence comes from Corynebacterium sp., assembly GCF_030535495.1. Classification (GTDB taxonomy): domain Bacteria; phylum Actinomycetota; class Actinomycetes; order Mycobacteriales; family Mycobacteriaceae; genus Corynebacterium. Next base: position 6,843 of record NZ_JAUNRW010000055.1, on the reverse strand, counting down.
TGGACGTCGCCTCCAGCGAGGTGGCCGCGAGGCTCGGCAAGAAACCCAACGAGGCCACCGACACCCGCGGCAAGCTGCTGGACCGGGGTCTCATCTCGGCGCCCGCCTGGGGGCGCGTGGCCTTCACGCTGCCCTACCTGGCGGAGTTCCTGCGCTCGGATTCCCGCACGACGCGCGTGAGCTGACCCTGACTCGCGCAGCTGAATACAGCCCGGCTGTGGCGATGAGCGCGGTGACCACCATGACGGCGGTCATCGCGACGGGCTGGGACAGGCCGGCACCGGCCGCCAGCCCGACCAGCGGGGAGAGCATCCCGGCCATGACGAACTGGCCGGAGCCCATGAATGCGGAGGCGGAGCCGGTGACCGCGCCCGCCCGGGAGATGGCCAGGGCGGAGTTGTTGGCGAAGTTGACGCCCATCGATGCGACGACGACGAAGAGACCGGCGAGGATGAGCGGGCGGGGGGCGTCGATAAGCGCGGACGCGAGGAGGAAGCCGGCGGCGGCGAGCAGCACGGCGTTGCCGATGCGGGCCAGGTACAGCGGGCCGAGTTTTTTCACCAGCTTCGCGTTCACCAGGGCGACCACGAACATGCCCGAGGTGTTGGTGGCGAAGATGAGCGCGTACTGCACCGGGGTGAAGCCGTAGTACTCCTGCAGGATGAACGGCGACGCCGAGATGTAGGCGAACATCGTGGCGAAGCTGAAGATAAAGGCGAGGGTGTAGCCGACGTAGGCGCGATCGCGGAGCAGTCCGCTCACGGCGAGCCACAAAGGCCGCAGGCCACCGCTTGTCCGCTCCGCGGCGGGCAGAGTCTCCGGAATCCACCGCCACACCGCCAGGGCCGTGAGCAGGTTGAGCGCCACCAGGACCCAGAACACCCCGCGCCAACCGACGGAGTCGACCACCAGCCCACCGACGATCGGGCCGATGACCGGCGCTGCCCCGCCGAGGAGCATGAGCAGGGAGAACACGCGCGCCAGCTCCGGGCCCTTGGCCAGGTCACCGGCCACCGCCCGAGCGAGGACCACGGCCGCGCCGCCGGCCAGACCCATGAGGAAGCGGGCGGCGAACAACATCCAGGCGTGGGTGGCCAGCGCGGAGGCGGCGGTGGCCAGCACGAGCAGGGCCACTCCGGTGAGAAAAATGCCGCGGCGGCCGCGGGCATCAGACAGCGGGCCGGTGACCAGCTGACCGATCGCCATGCCGGCGAGGAAGAAGGTGAGCGTGAGCTGCGCGCCGGCCTGGGTGAGGTCGAGGTCGCGGCCGAGCTGCGGGAGGCCGGAAAGGTACATGTTGATCGACAGCGGCTCGACCGCCGAGACGAGCGCGAGCACGCCCAGGATGAGCGGCGGGATGAGTGCCCTGTGGGGTGTGGACATGTCTACTCCGGATACCTCGACACTTTGCGTACCTGTCACCATTAACCTACCCCGGCATGTCCTGCTTCCGTACCCTGGGACACATGAATGCACCTGCACTCGACCACAGCTTCGCCGACGCCTTCCCCGAGCTCGTCCACGCAGCCCACGCCGAGGAGCAGCCGGACCCGCAGATCGTGGTGCTCAACGACTCGCTCGCCCGCGAGCTCGGGTTCGACCCCGAATGGTTGCGTAGCGACGACGGCATCCAGTTCCTCCTCGGCCGCGGCGGCAACCGCACCGTCGCCATGGGTTATGCGGGCCACCAGTTCGGTCAGCTCTCCCCGCGCCTGGGCGACGGCCGCGCGCTGCTGCTCGGCGAGATCGACGGCCGCGACCTCCACGCCAAAGGCACCGGCCCCACCGCCTTTTCCCGCGGCGGCGACGGACGCGGAGCGCTCGGCCCCATGCTGCGCGAGTACCTCGTCTCCGAGGCGATGCACGCCCTCGGGGTCCCGACCACCCGCGCGCTGGCCGTCATCTCCACCGGGCGCAAGATCATGCGCACCGGCACTGTCCCCGGCGCGGTGCTGGTGCGCACGGCCAGCAGCCACCTGCGCATCGGCACCGTCCAGTACACCCGCCTCATCAGCCGGGACATGGAGCTGACCGAGCGGCTGTGTGACTACGCCCGGAAGCGCCACTACCCCGCTGCCCACACCCACGAGGACTTCTTCGTCGGCGTCATGGAGGCGCAGATGGCCACCATCGCGACGTGGATGCGCCTCGGATTCATCCACGGGGTGATGAACACCGACAACACCACGCTCTCGGGCGAGACCATCGACTACGGGCCATGCGCCTTCCTCGACCGCTTCGACCCGGCGACGTTCTTCTCCTCCATCGACACCCACGGCCGCTACGCCTTCCGCAATCAGCCGCCCATCCTCGGTTGGAACCTGGCCCGGCTGGCGGAGGCCATGGTCCCGCTCATCGAGGTCGAGACCGCCCAGGAACTCATGAACTCCTTCCCGCAGCGTTGGGAGAAGGCGCAGGCCGCGGAGCTGGCGCGCACACTCGGCACCGACGACGCCGACATCGGCCGCCGCTGGCTCGAGCATCTGGAGACCAACGCCCCCGACCTCACCGAGAGCCACCGCCTGCTCAACGACGACCCGGACGCCATCTCCGACGCGGAGTGGGTCGCCGACTGGCGCGCGCTCGACCCGCAGCCGATGCAGCACCCCTTCCACATCCCCCGCAATCACCTGCTCGACGCGGCACTGCGCTCCGCTGAAGCCGGTGATCTCAGCGACTTCCACCGGCTGCTGGACGTGGTCACCGACCCGTTCACCGATCACGGCCCGGAGTTCCGCGGGCCGGCGCCGGAGGGTTTCGACGACATGTTCCGCACCTTCTGCGGAACCTAGTCCCCCGTCAGAAGTCGTCGATGATGAGCTTGCCCATGCCCATCATGTGTTCGTAGGCCCCGGGGCGCTGAAGCAGCTCGCCGAGGTTGTCCGGCACGATCTGCCAGCTCACCCCGTAGCGGTCCTCGAGCCAGCCGCAGCGTTCGGCGGCGTCGACCGCGGACAACCCCATCCAGAACAGATCGATTTCCTGCTGATCGCGCGCCTTGACCTGCAGCGACAGTCCGGGGGTGAAGGTGAAGGGCTGTTCCACGGCTGAATCCATGGCGGTCAGCCACTCCCCGAAGATCTGGAACTCGGAGAACATGATCTCGCCCGAGTCAGGGTAGGTGGCCCGCGCCGCCACCTGCGATCCCGGGAACAGCGTCACATAGTCGTTGACGGCATCCCGCGCCTTGCCCTGGGAAGGACCGCAGAACATGAGGTTGGGCACCACGAAGGGCTTGGGGTCGGTGAGCATGAGCTGCCAGTTCACCCCGAAACGGTCGACCACCCAGCCGTAACGATCCGAGAAGTCATAGGCGCCCAGCGCCATGAGGACGATGCCGCCGTCGGCAAGCTTCTCCCACACGGCATCCACCTCTGCCGCCGACCGGAAGTTGAGGAAGAAGCTGATCGCCGGGGTGGGCCCGAACCCCGGTCCCCCGTTGAGGAGGCTGATGCGGTAGTCGTCGATAAGCACGTCGACGGCGAGGGTCTCCTCCGCCTGGGTGACGCGGGTATCGATGACCGTGTTGGGGAGGGCTGTGGTGTAGAACGACGCGGCCTCGTCGGCGTTGTTGTCGAACCAGATGGTGGGCACGATGCGTTGCATAAGCCCCAGCCTACGGTGCCGCGGCCTGGCCCGGCGGGCCGCGGGCTAACATGAGGTCATGTCCACCAATCCCGTCCGTTCGAACTGCGCCCGCCCCCACCAGTGCTCCCTCGACGTCCGACTGGCGGCGATGGCCCGCTCACCACTGATGGACGATCTCACCCCGGAGCAGCACCGCCAGCTCGACGGCTACCTCAGTTCCTGGTCCTGGGGCGCGGACGACCCCATCCTGCTGGCCGGGGAGATCACCGAGGGCAGCTACCTGCTCGTCGCGGGTCGGGTCCGGATCACCCGGGACACCGCCGACGGACGCGAGATCACCACCGACATCGCCGTCCCCGGTGACATCATCGGCCCGCTGCAGACGCAGGACGCGCCCGTCACCGACTCCGCCTGGGCGATGGAGACCACGTGTGCGCTCTACCTCTCGGCGGACGCCTTGAGTGAGGTGGTCACCGCCTTCCCCGCCGTCGGTCTCAACATCATCCGCGAACAGCAGAAACGCCTCGCACAGGGCCGCAACCGTGAGATCGCCCAGGCCACGGCCACCGTCGAGGAGCGGGTCGCCGCCACTCTCCTCCACCTGGATGAGCGGCTCGGCCAAACCCGCCGCGACGGCTCGCGCCTTATCCAGGTGCGCCTGCGCCGGGACGACATCGCGGGTATGTCCGGCACGACCGTCGAGTCCGCCTCCCGCGTCCTGGCCCGGCTGAAGAAGGCGGGGATCATCGATTCGGGCCGGGAGTGGATCGCGCTCACGGATCTGGCTCGGTTGGCGGATCTGGCTCCGGAGTACTGATCGCCTGATCTTTGATCCAGGTCAAGGAACTGACTCCGCACTGTTCCTATGGTCAGAGGTGTCAGAAGACATCACCCCCCTCTCACCACGAAGGATCCCAGTGCCATGACCACCCAGCTGAAGACCACCACCCTGCGTTCCGACGAGTTCACCTGCCCGAGCTGCGTGAGCAAGATCGAGCGGAAGCTCAACGCCCTGGCGGGTGTGGACAACGCCGAAGTGAAGTTCTCCTCAGGACGCATCCTCGTCTCCCACGACCCGGCGGCAGTTGACGTCCGTTCCCTGGTGCAGGCTGTCGCCGACGTCGGCTACACCGCCCGCCCGTCTGCCGTCTAGCATCCCCTCACCCCGTCGATCCCACCGCAGGGATCGGCGGGGTTCGACGTGTTCAGGGTGGGTTTCCGGGCGTTTGATCCACGTCAAGGAACGACCGGTGCCGCCGCCCTAACGTCAGATCTGACACCACCTCCCACGACTGACAACACAAGGAGCATTCCCATGAACGCCATGCCGAGGACCTGGGGCGTCGTCATCGCCTCCGGGCTTCTCATCGTCCTCTCCCTGCTCATCCCCTCCGACTACCTCCTCTCCGACCTGCTCATGATCGCCGCCGCGGCGGTCGCCGGTTGGCCGATCCTCGTCTCCGCGTTCAGCGCCCTGCGCATCCGGCTCGTGTCCATCGATCTGCTTGTCATCGTCGCCGCAATCGGTGCACTGTTCCTGCAGAACTGGTGGGAGTCCGCCGCGGTGACCTTCCTGTTCACCCTCGGTAAGGCCCTTGAGCTGGCGACGATGAACCGCACCCGCAAAGCACTCAGTGATCTTGTCGACGCCGCGCCCGACACCGCCACCGTCCTCCGCGACGGTGAGCCCCACACCGTCGAGGTGTGGGAGCTGAGCCCGGGCGACGTCGTCATCGTCAAAAACGGTGAGCAGATCCCCGTCGACGGTGTGATCGTCTCCGGTCACGGTGGCGTCGATGAATCGACCATGACCGGAGAATCGGTCCCCGCCGAAAAAACCGCGGGCGACGAGGTCTACGCCGGCACCTGGCTGCGCAGCGGTTTCCTCCGGGTCGAGGCGGTCCGGGTCGGTTCCGACTCCACGCTCGCCCGGATCATCCACCGCGTCGAGGACGCCCAGGACGACAGAGCCCGCACCCAGACCTTCCTGGAGAAATTCTCCCGCTGGTACACCCCGGGCGTCATCATCGGTGCCCTTCTCGTCGGCCTGCTCACCCGAGACGTCGACCTGGCCCTGACGCTCCTGGTCATCGGTTGCCCCGGCGCACTCGTCATCGCCATCCCGGTCTCCATCGTCGCCGGCATCGGCCGCGGCGCCCGCGACGGCGTGCTCATCAAGGGTGGCGAGTACCTCGAGACCTCGGCGCGTGTCGACGCCGTCGTGGTCGACAAGACCGGCACCCTCACCCACGGCCGCCCCGTGCTTACCGACGTCGACGTGCTCGACCCCGCCTTCACCGAAGACGAGGTCCTCACCCTCGCCGCCCGCGCCGAAACCGCCTCCGAGCACCCGCTGGCCGACGCCATCGTCCGCGGTGCCCGGGACCGGGGCCTGACCGTCGAACCCGTCGACGTCGCCCGCCCGGTCACCGGTCGCGGCATCGTCGCGGAGATCGACCGGCGCAGCGTCACCGTCGGCTCCGCCGAGCTGCTCCAGGTCGCCCCGGATCCCGCCCGGCTGCTGGAACTCAACGACCGCGGCCGCACGGCCATGTACGTCGGCGTCGACGGCGCCGCCATCGGCATCATCGCCGTCGCGGACACCATCCGCCCGGACGCGGCAGCCGCGGTTTCTGCGCTGCACGACAAGGGAGTACGGGTCATCATGGCCACCGGTGACGCCGAGCGGGTCGCCCACGCCATCGCCGCCGAACTGGGCGTCGACGAGGTCCATGCCGGCCTGCTGCCGGAGGACAAGCTCGACCTTGTCCGCGACCTGCAGGAACGCGGCCACACCGTGGCGATGGTCGGGGACGGGGTCAACGACACCCCGGCCCTGGCCCAGGCCGACATCGGCGTCGCCATGGGTGCGGCCGGATCCCCCGCCGCCATCGAGACCGCCGACATCGCCCTCATGGCCGACCGGCTCCCCCGCCTGCCCTACGCCGTCGGGCTCGCGCAGCGCACCGTGCGCACGATGCGGCTAACCATCACCATCGCACTGGCCACCGTGGCCCTGCTGCTCGCCGGAGTCCTGTTCGGCGGAGTGACCATGGCGCTGGGCATGCTCGTCCACGAGGCGTCGGTCCTATTGGTCATCGGCATCGCCATGCTGCTACTGCGCCCCACCCTGCCTCCGGAGGCACCGCTGACCGTCGGTGCCACCCCCCGCGAGACGGTGAGCGCCTGACACATGCCGAGCCCCCGTCCACCCCTGAAGATAAGGGGCGGACGGGGGCTCGCGGGTCAACCGGG
>NZ_JAUNRW010000006.1:42079-48077 GCF_030535495.1 Corynebacterium sp. | reverse complement strand
CCGGCGTGTAGCGCGCCGGCAACCGCCACCAGCACGGCGAACCAAGCAGGACCCCGACTCACCAACGGGATCAGGGGCAGCCACATCGGGAACAGCTGGGACAGGTGCCATGACATGGCCCCTCCCCGGCCGCGGGTGACGGTGTCCATGATGCGGTCCCGGAGCACCCAGGCGAGGATCCAGAAGGCCACCATCATTCCGGCCATCCACCACCAGAGCTGCCAACCGGCCATGAGCAGCACGCCCCCATAGAGGGCCGCGAGCAGCACCGCGGTCACCGGGGCCGGTCCGCGCCGCAACACCTCCGCATCGCCGGAGACCTGCCCCAACGCCTGGCGAGCCTCATTACTTTCCATACCTGCAACCCTATGACTTTCCACTACGGAAAACAAGACCCTTGACGCCACTGGACAAATCCCGTTAGTCTTGAAACTAACATCGTTAGTCCCACCCAAGGAGTCCCCCATGAAGATCCGCACCATCGCCCTCACCGCCCTCGCCGCAGCCTCCGCCCTGGCCGTCAGCGGCGTCATCTTCCCTTACCGCGTCGAGCACCACGCCACCGCAGAAGCCACCCCGGACACCGCCTGGCAGGTCATCGAGGACCTGGAGAACTACCCCACGTGGAACCCGTACACGGCGGAATTGCGGGGTGAGGCGGTCGTCGGCACGCATCTGTACAACCGGACCAGGTCCGGCGGCAGTGAGCTCGTCTTCCGCCCGGAGGTCCTCGTCGCCGATCCGGGACGGGAGCTGCGCTGGCGCGGCAGCCTGGGCACGCGCTGGATCGCCGACGGCGAGCACTACTACCGCATCGACCCGGGCCCCACGCCCGAGCAGGTGACCATCACCCAGGGCGAGGAGTTCCGCGGCATACTGGTCACCCTGCTGCGCCCGTGGTTCAACCTCGACGAGGAGTTCGCGGTGAGCACCGCCGCGCTGGCCCGTCACATCGAGAAGCAGGGGTAGATTGCCAGTCATGCGCCCCGTCACACCGCCCCTTCGCCCCCGCACCGCCGAGATCATTGAGGCGGCGCGGGGGCTGCTGGAGGAGGTCGGCTGGGAGGAGCTGAGTATGCGGGGACTCGCGGAGAAAGTCGGTATGCGGGCACCCTCGCTGTACAACCACGCGGCGAACAAGGAGGAGCTGCGCACGCTCATCCTCACCGCGTCCTTCTTTCAGATGGGCGATGCCCTGTGGGAGGCGGTGGCTGTCGAGAAGTCGGCGGCCAGCGTGGCCGCCGCCTACCGGCACCACGCCACCACGTGGCCCCACCACTACCGCCTGGCCACCACCGGGCCCCTCAACCGCGAGGCCCTGCCCGCAGGTCTGGAGGAATGGTGCGGCGCCCCCTTCGGCCTGGTCACCGACACCCCGATCGATGCGCAGACCTTCTTCGCCACAGTCCACGGCCTGGCGATCCTCGAGATCGACGGCCGTTTCCCGCCCGGCACCCCGATCGATGACCTCTGGGCGCGGGCGGCTGCGCTGTTCTGAGAGTTAGGCGGTGACGGTGGCGCGGTCGGTGGCGTCGATAAGCTCGTCGGCGATGGCGTTGATCCAGGCCTCACCCTGCTCACCCGGGGTGAACACGAAGTCGGGGAAATGCTCCTGGAAGGTGAACTCCGCCTGGGCCGGGGTGAGCACCATGCCGACGCGGGTGACGATGTCGTTCCAGTGGGAGACGGCGGTGCGGGCGGCGTCGGAGCCGTAGCCGATGAAGCCGATGGGCTTGCCGGTCCACTCGGCGAACAGCAGGTCGTAGGCGTCCTTCATCGGACCCGGAACCGAGGCGTTGTACTCGGGGGTGACGAAGATGAAGGCGTCGAAACCGCCGATGAGCTGCGCCCAGGCGCGGGTGGCCGGGTCGGCGTAGTTGCCGTCCTCGACCATGCGCGGCGGCACGGCGGTGTTGGGGTTGAGGTTCTGCTCGAGGATGTCGACGAGCTCGTAGGTGTGGCCGTCGCGGCGGGCCTCGAGCTGCTCGATGGCCCACTGGCCGATGGTGATTCCGGTGCGACCCTCGCGGATGGAGCCGACGAACACGGCGATCTTCATGTGACGTCCTTTCGTTGGTGACGCGACAACATTAACGGATGGGTGTCGATCCTCCCCAATCGTGTGGCCGAGCTCACGCGGACAGGGTTGAATGGGCTTATGGATGCACGCCAGACCGCCAACCAGGCGAAGAACAAGGCCCGGCAGCACGCGGGCAAGGCCCACGACCACCCGGCCGTGAAGATGATGGCCCGCGGCGGATTCATCGTCATGGGCATCCTCCACATCCTCATCGGCTGGATCGCCTTCCGCATCGCCACCGGCTCCGGCGGCGAGGAGGCCTCCAACTCAGGCGCCCTGGGCACCATCGCCGAGGCCCCCGGCGGGCGGATACTCCTGTGGGTGGCCGTCATCGCCCTCGCCGCCCTGGCGCTGTGGCGCCTGTCCCAGGTCTTCGTCGGCGAGGAACTCAAGGACAAGGCGAAGGGTGGCGTGCTGTTCGTCGTCTTCTCCTCCCTGGCGTTCACCACCGCGACCTTCGCGCGCGGCGGCTCCACCTCGGACGGCGACACCGCCACCGACGTCACCGCCACCGTCCTCGAACAGCCGTGGGGTGCGGCCCTGGTCATCATCGCCGGACTCGTCGTCCTCGGCGTCGGCCTGTACAGCATCTACAACGGCGCGACGAAGAAGTTCAAGGAGGACCTGGAGGCAGGCGCCGGATCCGGCAACGTCGGCAGCGCCATCGTCGGCGCCGGCATGGCCGGCTACATCTCCCGCGGCATCGCGTTCGCCATCCTGGGCATCCTCATCGTGGTCGCCGGCTGGAAGTCCGACCCGGAGCAGGCCGCGGGTCTCGACGCCGCGCTGCGCACCCTCGGCGAGCAGCCCTTCGGCTCGATCCTGCTCATCATCATCGGCGTCGGCCTGGCGCTCTACGGCCTCTACTCCATCGCCCGTGCCCGCTACATCGACATGTAGCTAGCACTCCTCGTGCGGGCTGTCGATGAACAGTCCGCCGCTGTCGTGCAGCTCCCCGAGGTTGTAGGCCGCACGCAGGTTCGCCTCGGTGAGCACCGTCTCCGGCGCCCCGGAGGCGACCACCCGCCCGGACATGAGGACCACGTGGTCCGCGGCGCGCGCCTCCGCCAGGTCGTGGGTGGTGAGCACCACGGTGTTTCCCCGCTCGGTCTCGTCGTGGATGATGTCGTCGATGATCCGCGCGGAGACGATGTCGAGGCCGGTGAGGGGTTCGTCGAGAAGCAGCACGTCATGGTCCTGCGCCATGCCCTGCGCGACATAGACGCGCTGTCGCTGTCCTCCGGACAGCTCCTCAAGGTGTCGTTTGCCCAGGTCGGTGACATTGAGTCGGGACATGACGTCGTCGACACGTTGCTTATCGACGCCCCCGAAACGCCCCAACCAGCCCGCCGACGGGTACCGGCCCATGCGGACGACCTCGCGCACCGACAGCGGCACACCTTCGGGGAAGGCGACCGACTGCATGACGTAGGCGATGCGGTGGCGCGGGAAGGCCACCTCGAACTGCCCGGACTGCGGGGCGATCAACCCGCCGATGGCGTGCAGGAGGGTGGATTTCCCTGAACCGTTGGGGCCGATGATGGCGGTGAGTTTGCCCAGGGGGATGGAGACGTCGGAAGGGGCGACGGCGACGGTGCGCTCGTAACCGAGCTGGAGCTTCCGGCCGACGGCGAGATGATCACTCATGCCGTCCTCCTTGTGACCCGGCGCCGCAGGTACTGCGCCTCCATGATGACCAGGAACGCGGCGATGGGCACCAGCGCCATCGTGGCGGCGGCGGCCGTGCCCAGGTGGAAGGAGAGGATGAGCCCGATGACCACGGAGGCGGCCCCGATGCCGGCGGAGACCGCGATCATCATGGGGATGGACCGCGACAGCAATGCGGCGGTGGCCGGCGGGGCGACGAGCAGGCTGAAGACCAGCATGGTGCCCACCGCCTGGAAACTGCCGATGACGCTGGTGGCGATGAGCACCAGCAGCAGCGCGTGGGTGAGCTTGGGGCGCATGCCGAGGCTTTCCGCCTTGACGGGCGAGAACGACAACGCCATGAGCGGCCGGTAGAGCAGCAGGGATCCGGCGATGACCACCACGGCCAGCACCGCCTGCTGACGGATGGCCTCCCAGGACACACCGAGGGCATCGCCGAAGAGGATGCTGGTCAGCGAGCCGGAGTAGGAGTCGGAGCGGGAGATGATGACCACGCCGAGGGCCATCATGCCGACGAAGAGCAGGCCGATGGCCGTGTCCTCCTTGAGGTGCGTGTGCCGGTGGATCACCTCCACCGCACCGACCATGACGGCGGCGGCGACGGCGGCGCCGAGGATCGGGTTGAAGTCGAAGACCACGGCGGCGGCGATACCCGGCAGCACCCCGTGGACGAAGGCGTCGCCGAAAAAGCTCATGCCGCGCAGCACGAGCCAGACGCCGACGGTGGCGCTCATCACCGCGGCGATGAGCCCGCCGATCAGGGCCCGCTGCTGGAAGCCCAGCAGGAAGGGATCAAGAAGCCAGTCAGTCACGGACAAGACTCTAGTCAGCCGAGTGCTTCGACGATGAGGCGGGCGTTTTCGCGCATCATGCCCTGGTAGTCGGCGGCCGGGGAATCCGCGGTGCCGACGGAGCCCTCGTAGAGGGAGACCACCTGCACGCTGTCGCCGATCTCGGCGGCAAGCGCGTCGACCAGCGTCTGGTTGACGGCGGCGTTGGTGAAGATCACCGGCACGTTCTCCTCCCGGATCACCCCGGCGAGGGCCGCCAGGTCCTGGGAGGAGGGCTGGGCCTCGGTCGAGCCGCCGGGGATGACCACGCCGGCGGAGTGGAAGTCATAGGCGTGGTTGAAGTAGCCGAAGGCCTCGTGATCGGTGACGATCGTGCGCCGCTCCGTGGGAACGGCGGCCAGGTCCGTGCGGATCTCCTCGTCGAGGGCGCGCAGTTCCTCGGCCACCTCGGTGCCGCACTCGGTCCACTGCTGATCCTCGGTGCGCTGGGCCACCTCCTTGCCGATGAGCTCGGCGGCCGCGGCCATGCGGGAGACATCGAGCCAGAAGTGCGGGTCGCGGTCACCGTGGTGGTGCCCCTCGTGGCCGTGCTCGTGATCATCGTGCTCGTGCTCGTGGTCCCCCCACGGCAGCGGGTCGACGTGCTCGGCGACGTGGAGGACGTCGGTGCCGTCGGCGGCCACCTGCTGGAGGGAGGCGTCGAGGCCACCCTCCAGGCCGAGGCCGTTGGCGATCACCAGATCGGCCTTGACCATGTCCGCCACCTGCGAGGAGGAGGAGGAGAAATCATGCGGGTCGGCATTGACGGGCATGAGGGTGGTGGAGGTGCCCCCGGCACACGCGGCGATCTGCTCGGTGACGGACCCGAGGGGGGTTGTGGTGACGACCAGCGAGATGTCGTCGCCGGTCTCACCCTCACCGCCGCCGGTGCAGGCGGTGAGGACGAGGGTGGTGGCGGCCACCAGGCCGGTGACGAAGCGAGCCCGCATAAAGGGCCTCCTGAACTCTTATTGGAAACGTAATGAAAACTGTTACCAATAGTACCCCGGAGGCAGGGCTCATGCCAGTTCAGCCAGCAGCGCCCTCGCCGCCTCCCGGTAGCGGGGGCGGACCGCATACACGCACACCAGCCGCACCAGGGTCGCCCGCTCATAGGCCTTGACCGCCGCGTTCGACTCCAGCACGCCCAGCACCACCGCCGCCTGCCGGTCATCCCACACCCCCTGCCGGAACCTCCAGACCGCATGGGCCCGGAGATTGGCGACATCCAGCGCCGGATCGGCCAGGCAGGCGGTGTCCACGTCGAGCAGCCCCGGCCCAGCATTGCGCTCCCACAGCAGCTGCTTGTCGTGCAGATCACGGTGGGTGGGCACGAGGTCGCCGGGCGGCAGGGCCCGCAGGTCGGCGCAGGCGCGCGCCACCACCGCCTGCAACGCGGCCGGGTCCGCGACGTGGAACA
>NZ_JAUNRW010000006.1:40338-41979 GCF_030535495.1 Corynebacterium sp. | reverse complement strand
AAGGGCCGGGCGCGGTCGATGCCGGCGAGGATCCCGGTCGCCTTCCCGGCGCGCACGACCTTGGTGTAGCGCTGGCCGTCCGAGGAGCGCACCACGGCGCGTTTCCCGCGCCGGTGTGACACCACCTCGCCCGCCGGCAGGTCCAGGCGCGGGTCGGTGCCGGGCGCCTCCGCCACCACCTCGTGCCGGGTCCAGCGTCCCGCGCGGATGGCCCCGGAATCCGGGTCGCGCAGCTCGACGCTCAGCTCTTGACCGGGCCAGGCCCGGGTCACCGCCCACGCCCGCCCGTCCACCTCCACGGTGGCCGGCGGGAGCAGGTCGAGCGCCCGGTGGGCCGCCGCCAGGGAGCGCTCGAGGGGGGCTACCCAGTCCTCGGCCCCACCCCGTAATGGGGCCAGCCCGTAGTTGAGGTGGGCCAGTGCTTCCCAGGCGGCGACGTGTGCCTGGTCGACGCGGCCCCCGGCGGCGCGGTAACCGGCAAGGAAATCCCCGGCCAGGTCCGGATCACACGCCGCGAGGAAGCTGCCCACATCACGGGCGGCAGGGCCGGTGGTGGCGCGGTCGAGGTCGATGAGGCGGATCTGCCCGTCCTCCCCCACCAGGATCTGGTCCGGGGAGAGATCGCCGTGGAGGGCGCAGGTCTCGCCCTCCGTGGCGGGCAGGAGAACGGCCAGCCGGGCAGCCAGGGAGTGGACGGCCTCGGCCGTCCAGGGGGCGAGGGTGGCGGCGGTGGTGTCGATCTCCGGCGAGCGCACCGGCCCCGGTGGCATGCTCAAGCGGTGCAGCCGCGCGACCTCCTCCCCGGCGGAGCGCGCCGCGGCCGCCGAGGGCACAGCGCCCAGGTCACCGTGGCCCCACCAGGGGCTCACGGACACCTGTCCCCCACCCACGGCACTGAGTGTTCGGACCCCCGCAGACTGCCACCGCGCGGCCGTACGCCCCAGGTGGGAGGCATCGTCGGCGTGCACGCGAACCACCAGCCCGTCGGAGGTGGCCGCCACCAGGCGGCGGTGCGGGTTGTAGCGCAGGATGCGCAGTCCGGTCCGGGGCAGCCCGTCCAGTGCCCGCACCAGTTTCCGGTCCGACCAGACGAGCCCGGAGAGCACACCCTCCCGGTGGACGGTCACCTCCAGCCCGTAGCGCGCCGCCCGGCGCAGGGTGTTGGCGACCTTGTCCGGGCTGCTCGTCACCTCCGCCCACCCGCATTCCCCACTTGACCGGCAGCGCCAGGCGACCAGGACACTGTGGCCGGGTTTGATGCGGCGGTGGATGAGCTCCACCTCGCGGTTCAGGAGGGTGGAGAGGGAGGGGGCGTCGATAAGCAGCTCGGCGTGCTCCAGATCGGCATAGGCGAGCAGGTGCTCATGCGGGGTCATCGGCGAACTCCTTCGTCTGGGACCGTGCCCAGGCGCCGATGCGGCTGCCGGGGGTGGTGAGCAGATCCTCGGGGTGGCCGTCCTCGAGGATGCGGCCGTCCTCCAGCCACAGGAGGCGGTCGAGGCCGCGGATCATGTCGAGATCGTGGGTGATCGCCAGCGTCGTGCGGCCGGCGGTGAGCGTGTCGAGGGACTGCTTGACCAGGTGGCGGGCCACCGGGTCGAGGCCGGTGGTGGGTTCATCGAGCACCACGATCGGGGCGTC
>NZ_JAUNRW010000006.1:27504-40238 GCF_030535495.1 Corynebacterium sp. | reverse complement strand
CTGCCCTGCTCCACGTCGGCCAGGCGCAGGATGTAGCTGGCCAGGGTCGATTTCCCGGCCCCGGAGGGCCCGAGCAGCCCGACCCGCTGCCCCGCCGGGATGTGGAGGGTGAGGTCGGTGAACAGCGGCCGGCCGTGGCCGTCACGGGCAGAGATGTCCGTGAGCAGCACGTGCCCGCGCATCGCCGTCATGGGGCGCGGATCCGGGGGGTCGGCGATGGCCACGGGCACATCCATGAGGTCGGCGATCCGCTCCCCGGAGGCGGCGGCCCGGGCGATGCGGCCGGTGTATTTGGCCATGTCACGCAGGGGTTTCATGGCCGTCTTGAGGTACATCATGAACAGGACGATGTCACCCGGGGTCATCACCCCGCGCAGCACCTGCCAGCCACCGAACCCGAGGACGACGGCGGTGGCCAGGCCGACGATGAGGTCGGTGGAGCGCTCGAGGCGCGCGGCCAGGCGCCGGGCCCGGATGCCCGCCTTGAGGGCGGTGCGGTTGCCGGCGGCGAAGCTGTCCGCCACCACATTCTGCAGCCCGTAGGCCTGGACCACCCGGATGGCTCCGAGCGCCTCGGCGGCATCCCCGACGAGCCGGCCCTCGCCCTTGCGCGTGGAGCGGGAGGCGGAGGTGATGGCGGGGGTGGCGAAGTGGGACAGCAGCAGGTACCCCGCGCCGGTGCACACCACCACCAGGGACAGCACCGGGTTGAGCACCATCACCACGCCGAAGAGCACCACCACGGTGGCGACATTGCCCACCAGCGGCAGCCCGGCGGTCACCGCCACCTCCTGCAGGCGGCCCATGTCGCCGACCAGCCGCTGGGATGTGTCCCCCACCGAGGAGGTCGAGTGGTACTTCAGCGACAGGGACTGCAGATGGTCGAAGACCCGGGAGCGCAGGCGGGTGACCACCTTCACGCCGGTCTGGGCGAAGGCGATGGTGGAGACGTAGTTCGCCCCGGCGCGCCCGGCCACGATGAGCGCCAGGGCCACCGCCCAGAAGGCCAGGGTGCGGGTGACATCCGCGTCGGTACCTGTCGCGCCGGCGAACTCCGCCCCCAGGGCGTGGGTGACGGCGTCGACGGCGTATTTCACCGGCCAGGGCTCGAGCACGCGGAAGATCACATCGCCCGCCAGCGCCAGCATGCCGAGGGCGATGAGCCAGCGGTGTTCGCCCAGGTGCGGGCGCAGCAGCGCCAGTGTGCGTCGCAAAGCAGAAGTTGTGTCGGTGGTCCGGGACATGGGCTAGCTCCTGATCCGTTCCGGCAGTGCGGCGAGCAGGTCGGCGCAGCGCTGGTTCCACGTGTGATGCTTCTCGACGTGCCGCCTGCCCTCCGCCCCCAGCCACTGCCGGCGTGCCGGGTCCGCGCCGAGCAGATCGAGGGCCGCGGCCAGGTCGGTGGCACTGCCGGGCTCGACGATGAGCCCCCGGTTGGCCAGCAGTGTGGGCAGTTCCCCGACGCGGGAGGCGATGACGGGCAGTCCGGCGGCCAGGTACTCGTAGACCTTGAGCGGGGAGAAGTAGTGGCCTTCCGCCTGCGGGTACGGGGCGCACGCCGCGTCCCAGGTCTGCAGGATCCGCGGGACAGCGGAGGGGGCCACCGCCCCGTGGAAGGTGACGCGCTCGCTCACCCCGAGCGCGGCCGCCTGCTCCTCCAGCGCGGCGCGTTGGGGGCCGGTGCCGCAGAACTCCAGGTGCCAGGGATGGCGGGTGGGCGCGAGGGCGTCGAGCAGCACGCCGGTCCCGTGCCAGGGCTTGAGGGTGCCCAGAAATCCCAGGGTCAGTCCCGTCCGCGGGCCCGTGGCGGGCCGGATGCGCCCGGTGTTCACCCCGTTGGGGGTGATCTGCGTCCGGGCCTGCGGGCACAGCTGCGTCACCCACTGCGCCACCGGCGGGGACACACAGGAGACCAGGTCGGCAGCCGCGAACATGTCCTCACTCAGCCGGCGGGCGGTTGGAGCGTCGGCGAGGTGGCGGTGGGTGGCTTGCTCGTCGATAAGCGGGGCATTGACCTCGAGGATGAACGGCACCCCCAGGCGACTGCCGACATCGGAGAACAGCGAGTAGCGCTCGTAGACGAGGTCGTGTCCGCGGGCGGCGGCGACGAGGGCGTCCGAGGCCGCACGCAGGGCCTTTTCCCGGTCGCCCCCGGCCAGCGGCACGGTGGTCACGGGCAGGTCCCGCAGGTCCGCGGGGATGAGTTCCGTGCCGTCCTTTTCGCCGCGGCGCACGCAGTAGACGTGGACGTCGTGGCCGTGGTGGCGCAGCGCGCGGATCATCTCCTGGACGTGGACGCTGGCGCCTTTGGATCCGAAGACCCCGATGCCCGGGTCGGCGAGAATGTAGGCGATGGACATGGTCATGCTCCTGTGGTCTGCAGTGCGGCCAGGTGGGTGGCCTGCCGTGTGGAATCAAAGATCTTCTCGACGAGCCCCCGCGCCCGCTGGACGTACGGTCCGCAGTCGGTGCGCAGGGCCTGGTCGATGGCGGTGGTGAGCTGCTCGATGTCCCCGGCGGGCACCAGCCAGCCGGTCTCGCCGGGGATGATGACCTCGCCGACGGCGGTGACGTCCCCGGCCACACACGGGATGCCGCGGGCCATGGCCTCCAGCAGCACGGTGGGCAGGCCGTCGGCGTTGCCGTCGGCGCCGACGACGAAGGGGGCGACGAACAGGCGCCGGGATCCCAGCAGGTCACGGACCTCCGCCTGGGTGCGCGGGCCGAGCAGGCGAACCACATCGTGCAGCCCGGCCTGGTCGATCTGTGCCTGCAGCGTGGCGCGCAGGGGACCGTCACCGACGATCTCGGCGGAGACGTTCAGACCCCGCGCCCGCAGCCGGCGCACGGCCTCGATGAGCAGGTGGAAGCCCTTCTTCTCCACCAGCCGCCCGACTCCCAGCAGGGTGAGGTCCGGGGTGCGCTCCGGGTGGAAGGGGAAACGCTCCAGCTCAAGCCCGTTGTAGACCAGCGTGATGCTGGGCGCGGACTCGGGGAAGCGTTGCTGTAGTTGCCTGAGGTTGTAGTCGCTGATGGTCACCGCGTGGTGGGCGTCGGCGAACTTGCGGCGCAGATCCTCCTCGTCGACTAACTCGTGGAAGATGTCCTTGGCGTGGGCGGTGAAGGAGTACGGCACCCCGGCGATGCGCCCGGCCAATCGTGCGACGGTGGTGGTCATCGACGCGAAGTGCGCGTGCAGGTGGGTGACGCCGTGTTCTGCGACCAGGGCCGCCAGCTGCACGGCCTGGGCGGCGTCATCGGCCTGGTGGGTGAGCAGTTCGGCCAGGTGCGGTGCGGCCTGCGGGGTGAGCATCCGCCACAGGGCGGAGGCGCTTCCCGGGCGGGGCACCTGCACAACCGGGGCCTGCACGCGGGCCAGTTCGGGATGGAAGCGGGCGTCGGTGCACGGGCGCATGGAGAAGATGATGATCTTGTCCCCCCGTGCCTCCCGGGCGAGGATCTCGGAGACGATGAAGGTCTCCGAGAACCGCGGGTACATCTTGAGGACGTAGCCGGTGACCTGCTCAGACATGCTGTGCCACCCCCAGCAGCTCGCCGGCGATGTGCCCGACGGTCGCCAGACCGGCGAGGTTGAGGTGCTCCCGGGAGACCCGCTTATCGACGACCCCGTGCATCCACCCCGCCAGCCGCTCCGGGGTGACCTCCCCCGGGTCGAGCGTGTCGACACCCCCGGCGGCCGCCACCGCCCGGGCCCGGATGCGTTGTTCGGCCCGGCGCGCGGCGCGGGGGACGACCAGGGCCGGGGTGTCGGTGGCCAGCACCTCGGCGACGGAGTTGTAGCCGCCCATGCAGATGACACCGGCGGTGTGGCCGATGAGGTCGTGCAGGCCGGGCAGGAAGCGCACGACGGTGGTGGTGGCCGGATCGGCGCTGCGTTCCAGCCGGGTCACCTCGCGCTCCGGCATCTGCGGTCCGGTGACGATGAGGTGCCGGTGACCGGCCGGTACCTGGGCGCGGGCGGCGGCCAGGGCCAGGTGTCCGCCGTCGGATCCACCCCCGACGGTGGTGAGCAGGCAGGGCTTGTCCGGCAGGCTGGCCGGGACCGGCCCGTGCGGGTCCTGGTGGGGCGCCAGGTAGCCGGTGTGGACGGCGTGCGCGGCCAGCTCGGCGGGGATCTCGCCGGTGGCGAGGGGATCGTGGACCTGCGGGTCGCCGTAGATCCACGTGGTGTCGATCATGTCGGCGATGCGCCGGCCGCCGCCGATGGCCTCCCACTCGCGGGCGACCACCGCGGGGGTGTCCAGCACCTCCCGCAGGCCGAGCACCGTGCGGCAGTGCGTGCCGCGGAGCATCTCCAGGGCCGGCAGCAGTTCCCCGCGCACGCCGAAGGGATGGCGGTCGATGATGAACAGATCCGGCTCGATGGCCTCGAGGGTGGCGCGGATGGTGCGGGCCCGCATGTCCGCCAGGTCCTCCGGCCCCATGCCGAGGTGGCGCGCTCCGTAGCCCTGCCCGGTGTGGGCGAACCCGGGCAGGATGAGCCAGTCCCACCCCGTGGGCAGATCGAAGGCGGTCGCGTGGCGATGACCTGCGATGAGTATGCCCTGCACGGGCTGGGGCAGGGCTGCCGCGAGGGCGTAGGCGATCGCCCGGTTTCTGCGGGTGTGTCCCAGTCCCACGGAGTCGTGGGAGTACATCGCCACCGTCAGTGTCATGGTGTCCGTCCTTAGGGTTTTCACTGTTGCTGTTCACCTGAACGTTAGAAACGGTTCATAAACCGACCGTGAAAACCAGATGAGGGATTCTTCATGTGGGCGTCGATAAGCCGTCCCCCGAACAGGGGTGCCACCTGGATTGATCACCTGGAGGACCAGTTTCCCGCCCAATACGGAAGGAAT
The DNA here is from genome assembly GCF_030535495.1 of Corynebacterium sp. Classification (GTDB taxonomy): domain Bacteria; phylum Actinomycetota; class Actinomycetes; order Mycobacteriales; family Mycobacteriaceae; genus Corynebacterium. Next base: position 35,379 of record NZ_JAUNRW010000006.1, on the reverse strand, counting down.
CACTTATGTATGGTGGGCGGTCAACACCCCCTCCACGAAAGGCAGATGTGCAGTCCCCCTACGCAGACACCCCCCGTATTGACACTCTCTGGCTCAGCGAGCCGGACATGATTGAGGCGGGGGTGACTGATTCAGCGGCCTGCGTGGACACGATGGAGGAGACCCTCATCCTGCTCGCCGACGGCGACTACCGCATGGCCGGGGCCTCGGCGAACTCGCACGGCGCGCAGGTCAACTTCCCCGCCAACCCCGAGCACGAGGGCATGCCCGCCGACGGCCCCGACCGCCGCTTCATGGCCATGCCCGCCTACCTGGGCGGACGCTTCCGCTCCGCGGGCGTGAAGTGGTACGGCTCCAACACCGAGAACCGCGAGCACGACCTGCCGCGCTCCATCCACGTCTTCGTGCTCAACGACGCCGTCACCGGCGCCCCGCTGGCCATGATGTCCGCCAACCTGCTCTCTGCCTACCGCACCGGTGCGGTCCCCGGCGTGGGCGTCAAGCACCTGGCCGTCGACAACGCCGAGACCGTCGGCATCATCGGCCCCGGCGTCATGTCCCGCACCATCTTCGACGCCGCCTACTCCCAGCGCCCCTCCATCAAGCGAGTGAAGATCAAGGGCCGCTCCGCCGGTTCCACCCAGCGCGTCGCCGAGTGGTTCCGGGAGAACTACCCGCAGCTGGAGTCCATCGAGGTCGTCGACTCCGAGCAGGCCGCCATCGAAGGCTCCGACATCCTCATCGCCGGCACGTCCACCTCCCCCGACGGCCCCTCCGGCTTCCCCTACTTCAAGCGCGAGTGGATCAAGCCCGGCGCGCTCATCCTGTGCCCCGCCGCCGCGCGTTTCGACGATGACTTCATCACCTCGGATGAGGCCAACCTCGTCGTCGACTACACCGGCCTTTACGCCGAGTGGTTCCACGAGAACGGCCCCGACGTTACCTACGAGGACCTGCTGGGCATCCCCGGCAACCGCTGGTGGGACATGACGCAGGAGGGCACCCTGCCCGCCGAGAAGCTGGTCAACATCGGCGACATCGCCGCCGGCCGCGCCCCGGGGCGCGTCAACGACGAACAGATCTTCTGCTACTCCATCGGCGGCATGCCCGTCGAGGACGTCGCCTGGGCCTATGACGTCTACCACAACGCCCTGGACAAGGGCATCGGCACCAGGCTGAACCTCTGGGAAGCCCCGGTCCTGAAGTAGTCCGCGACACCAACCTAGGAGCCTGTGCCATGTCCTTTACATCCACCGCCGCCCTCATCGACTTCATGCGCGAGAAGGAGGTGGAATACCTGGACATCCGCTTCACGGACCTGCCCGGCATCGAGCACGCGCTCACCGTCCCCGCCGCGGCCTTCACCGAGGAGTCTGCGGCGGAGGGCTTCGCCTTCGACGGGTCGTCGATAAGCGGCTTCACCACGGTCGACGAATCCGACATGACACTCCTGCCGGACGTGTCCACCGCCTACCTCGACCCTTTCCGGCGCCGCACGACGGTGAACATGCAGTTTTTCGTGCATGACCCCTTCACCCACGAGCCCTTCTCCCGCGACCCGCGCAACATCGCGCGCAAGGCCGAGGAGTACATGGTCTCCACCGGCATCGCCGACCAGTGCTTCATCGGCGCCGAGGCCGAGTTCTTCGTCTTCGACTCCGTGCGCTACTCCACCGACGTGCACCGCTCTTTCCACCAGGTCGACTCCGATGAGGGCTGGTGGAACTCGGACGCCGAGACCATGATCGACGGCTCCCCCAACCTGGGCAACAAGATCCGCGTCAACGACGGCTACTTCCCCGTCGCCCCCTACGACAAGACCATCCCGGTGCGCGACGAGATCGCCCACCACCTCTCGGAGGTCGGCTTCGAGATCGAACGCTTCCACCACGAGGTGGCCACCGGCGGCATCCAGGAGGTGAACTACAAGTTCAACACGCTCCTGCACGCCGCAGATGACCTGCAGAAGTTCAAGTACGTGGTGAAGAACACCGCCGATGCGCACGGCAAGGTGGCCACGTTCATGCCCAAGCCGCTTCTCGACGACGGCGGCTGCGGCATGCACGCCCACCAGTCCCTGTGGAAGGACGGCGCGCCGCTGTTCTACGACGAGGAGGGTTACGCCGGACTGTCCGATACCGCCCGCCACTACATCGGCGGCCTGCTCGCGCACGCCCCGGCGGTGCTGGCGTTCACCAACCCCACCGTCAACTCCTACCGCCGCCTCTACTCCGGTTTCGAGGCCCCGGTGAACCTCGTCTACTCCCAGCGCAACCGGTCTGCGGCCATCCGCATCCCGGTCACCGGGCCCTCGCCGAAGGCCAAGCGCATCGAGTTCCGCGCCCCGGATCCCTCCGGCAACCCCTACCTCGGTTTCGCCGCGCAGCTGCTGGCGGGTCTCGACGGCATCAAGAACCGCACCGAGCCCGGCGACCCCGTGGACAAGGACCTCTACGAGCTGCCCGCCGAGGAGGCCGCCCAGGTCCCGCGCGTGCCGCATTCCCTGGAGTCCTCGCTTTACGCGCTGGAGAACGACCACGACTTCCTCACCGAAGGCGACGTGTTCACCGAGGATCTCATCGACAGCTACATCGAGCTGAAGTACGACAACGAGATCAACCCGCTGCGCCAGGGCCCCACGCCCAAGGAGTTCGAGCTCTACTTCAACTGCTAGGTTCATCGGGTATGAGCGACACTGACTTCCCGCCCTGCCCCGAGTGCGGCAGCGAATACACCTATGAGATGGACCCTCTGCTCGTCTGCCCCGAATGCGGGCACGAGTGGGATCCGCACGCGGTCGAGGAGACGGGTCCGGCCATCAGGGACTCGGTGGGCAACGTGCTGTCCGACGGCGACACCGTCACCGTGGTCAAGACCCTCAAGGTCAAGGGTGCCAGCCAGCCCATCAAGGCCGGCACGACGGTGCGCAACATCCGGCTTGTCGACGCCAGCGACGGCCACGACATCGACGCCCGCGTCGAGGGCTTCGGTCAGATGAAGCTGAAGAGCTCGATCGTGAAGAAGATCTAGGTCGTTTTGACGATCATCGTTATCACGACCATAAGCCCCGCCGCATATGAGAAACGACCTGGCTCTATGCGGCGGGGCTTATGGCTCGGGTGCTCGTATTAACGAGCGTCGTTATAACGAACGCTTCCGGTACCCCATCCGCGGCCGGAAACCGCCCGGATGCTTCATCTGCGCCACCGCGTCGGCGATGACCATGCGGAACCGCGGGTTGATGGGCGGGAGCTGGGCGATGGAGAACCAGCCGACCTGACTGGACTCCTCATCACCCACGGCAGGCTCGTCGGCGCCGAGCACGCTCAACCGCAGGGCGGTGTCCATGTAGCGGGTGACATCGCCGTTGGGATACTCCACCGGCCCGACGGCGCCGATGCCGAGGAGGGCTTCGACGCGGGCGTCGAGAAGCGTCTCTTCCTTGACCTCGCGCACGGCGGTGACCTGGGGATCCTCCCCCGGCTCGCAGATGCCGCAGACCGGGGTCCACTCGCCGTTGTCCGCGCGCTTGACCAGCAGTACCGAGGGCACCTCGAACACCGGGGCGCCCGGTGGAACGTCGCGGATGACCACGGCGGTGACACCCGGCAGCCAGAGTTCGTCGTGGCCGATCTTCTCGCGCAGGCGGAGGATGAAATCTGGGGTGGGCACGGGGTGCTCCTTTCTACAGGGTGGTGATGAGATCGGCGATGTCGTCCTGGCGGCGGTGCCGGAAGCGGGACACCGTGCGCCGGCGCGGGGCCGAGGTGTCGAGGCCGATCGCCGCATTGAGGCGTTCCAGGCCGTCATCGGCGGCGAACCAGGTGTCCAGGCCGGTGGCGTTGAGCACCTCCATAAGGCCCGTACCGGCGCGGCGCGGGGTGGCGCGGTGGACGTCGAAACGCCCGTCGGCGCTGAACTGCAGCCAGATGCGCTCACCCTCGCCGATGCCGGCGGCCTCGAGGAAGCGGCGGATGGTGGTGACGGTGGCACCGGTCCGCGTGTTCGCCACCGTCTGCTCGCCGAGATCACTGGCGAAAACCCTTTTCCCCAGCGCCGGGACCTCGAGGGCGGCGGCCAGTCCCCGCGGCACGCCGGATCCGGAACCGCGCAGGTGATCGTGGGTGACGGTGGTCAGCAGGCACCAGTTGCCGTGGATGCGGTAGAGGCCGGGGGTCTCATCGGGGTCGGCATCGGTCTCCGGGATCTCCGCTGCGCGGCTGACCATCCCGTCGACGGTCTGGAAGTCGGCGGAGGAGGCGTACAGGCGCACGGAGCTCTCCGCGACGCCGAGGGTGGTCGCCTCCGCGAGCAGGCGCGGCAGCGGGACGGGACCGGTCTCGACGCGCTGCCCGATCCACTCGGCGAGCGTGGAGTACTCCTCCAGTCCCCAGTCGGTCAGCGCCCAGCGGTCGCGGCCGACGCGGATGATGCGGGGATCAGCACCCATGGCGTTGTAGAGGGTGCGCGGGTTCGCCTCGCCGAGGCGTTCCACCAGGTCAGGGCCGGTGAGCGGCTCCCCCTCGATGGCCAGCAGCGCGGCGGCCCGGTCCTGGGCAGAACGGGTGCAGGTGAGCAGGTGGTCACCGTAGACGGTGACCTCCCCGGACAGGCGTGCGGCCAGGGTCTGCTTATCGACGCCCACGTTCTCCGCCACCGCCGCCAGCGAGACGACACCGAAGTCATCGGCGAAGTCGGCCAGAGTCTGGGAGATGTCGGCGTCGAGGCCGGTCCGCTGGAACCAGGCACCGCGGATCTCCCAGGAGTCGGCCAGCCAGGCGAGGGCGTCGAGCAGGGTGTGCCCGGGAGTGGGGCCCTGCTCGGCGAGTGTCGGCAGGTCACGGTAGAGGTCGTCGACCCGGGCCAGGGCGCCGTAGCGGTGTGGCAGGGCGTCGAGCACCAGGTGGATGGTGTCATCGGGTTCGACGAGTCGGCGCTTGAGCTGGGTCTCCAGCTGGCGGATCCGCTCGCGGGAGACCCCGTGCGCCGCACCGATGTCCTCGAGCGTGCGCGAGCCCATGATGCGGCCGCTAAAGATGTCGATGTCCCGCTGGTCGCCGCCGATGCGCGCGCTGAGTTCGGCCCGCACCCGGTGGAGGGCGTCGGCGGCCGGGTCGGACCAGTAGGCGTCCGCCGCGAGGGTGTCCAGGGCGCGGCGCACCGGGGCGGGGACCGTCGTCAGGTTCACCCGGGTACCGGTCAGGGCCAGCCATTCGGCGATGGTCTCCACCTCGCGGGACGAGGTCACCTCGTCGTCGAGGTAGATGTCCTCGGCGGTCACCGCCAGGTAGTCCCCGGCCGGGGCATCGAGGGCCGCGTGCACCACGGAGACGATGCTGCGGTGCACGCGCAGGCGCCCGAACCCGGGGAGGTCGTACAGCTGGATGGCGGAGGCCTCCAGGGGGCGCGGATGGCGGTTGAGCCAGCGGGCGATCATCGTCCCGGACAGCGGCAGGGAGTCGGGCACCTCGGCAGGATCCAGGCGCGGGGACAGGTCGTGGAGGGGCTCGGTGCGATGGCGCTGCCACCAGGCCTGTGCGATGTCGTCCGGGCCGGCCGGGTCCAGACCCAGCGACCCCAGCCAGGGGAACACGTCCGTGTAGGCGGGGCGTTGCGGCGCCTCCACTTCCAGCGCGGGGCCCAGCTCCCCCAGCATGCGGGCGAAGGTGGTTTCGTCGATGACGGGCACGCCGTAGTCGCGCGCCTTGCGGGCCTTGCCGCTCATGGTGTCGGGGTTGGCGGCCACCAGGACAGCACTGTGGCGGGTGACACCGCCGACGTCGAGACCGGCGGCGCGCGCCCGCTCCTCCCAGGTCTCGCGCCCCAGGGTGAGAGCCCCGGTGAAGGTGACGCGGTCGCCGGGCTGGAGACCGACCTGCTCGATCTCCCCGTGCACCGGCTCGGCCAGCAGGGCATCCACGCCCACCGGATCCACGGCCAGCTGCACCGCCACGTCGTGGAGCTGGCGGCGCTCGGCGGCGGTGACCACGCCGTCCGCCCAGGCCTCCACGGCCAGCTGGCGGACGTAGTCGAGGTGGATGTCCAGGACCTCTTCGCGGCTCAGTCCCCGCTCGCGGGCCTCGGCGATGAGCTGCTCGATCTCGGAGGCGGACAGGTGGTGGTCGAGGAGGGCGCCGCGCAGCAGGCGGCGGTAGCCGTCGACCTCGGCGACACCCGTGGCGGGCACGGCGGTGGTGAGACGTTCGAACCAGTGGCCCGTGTCGCTCCGGCCCCGCACGCGGACCGCCTCTGTGGGCAGGTCGGGACGTGGCCACGGCAGCGGGCGGACATCCCCGTACCCGGCGCCGTGGTCGGTGACCAGGCAGCGGAAGAGGTCGGCGGTGGCGGTGGCGTCCGCCACGGCGGCATGGGGCAGGTCGTTGTGCAGGTCGAGGGTGCGCAGGCAGTCGGCCAGACGTTGCGGGCCGCCCGGCAGCAGGGCGCGGGAGAGCACGCGGGTGCACAGGGACCAGCCGCCGGGGGCCGGCAGGTCGATGTCGAGGCGGGCGAATTCGGCGGCGAGGAAGCGGGTGTCGAAGGAGGCGTTGTGGGCGATGAGGACGCGGTCGTCGAGAAGCGTGGCCAGTTCGGCGGCGATCCCCGCGAAACGCGGGGCGCCGACGAGGTCGGAGGCGCTGATGCCGTGGACGTGGGTGTTGTCGATGTCGCGGTCCGGCTGCACCAGGGTCTGCCAGGTGTCCTCGACGGCGAGGTCGGTGTCGAGGAGCACGACGCCGATCTCGATGACGCGGTCGCTGGGTCGCAACCCCGTGGTCTCCAGGTCGAGGACCGCGGTCTTGAACGGCAGTGTCACTGGTATTCGGCCTCCGGGACGACGCGGTCCACAACGCTCTGGATCGCGGGCATGGATGTGTAGGACATGGTCATCGGACCGGTGGTGGGGTCATCGCAGCTGATGTCGCGGGCGGCGTCGCGCGTGCCGGACACCAGTCCGACAATGACCCGGCGGCCGTCGATGTCCGCGTACACCGGCCCACCGGAATCACCCGCGCGGGCGCAGACGGCGGCGGTGGCGGCGACGGCGCGCAGCTCCACCCCGTTGTGGTCGGCGAGGATCTCTATTCCGGTCTGGTTGATCGGCTCACCGCAGGTCTCCCCCGTGGTCATGCCGTATTTACAGATCGTCTCCGGCAGCTCGCCGACGAACTCCGCGACCACGGTCGGGAAGGTCTGCTCCGGCAGCGGCATGGCGAAGAAGGGGTTGGTGATCTCGATGACGCCGACATCGAGGCGGCTCGACTGTTCGTCGTAAAGGTCGGAGTAGAGGAACTGCCCCACCGGCGCGGCGAAGTCGGCGGCGGCGCCGTCCGAGGTCGGCCACACATGGTCGCCGGGGGTGCCGCAGTGGGAGGCGGTGACGGCGAACGCCCGCTCGCCCGCGGTGAAACTGTAGGCGACGGTGCACTGGCCCACCTGGATGGTCTCGCCGGGTACCGGGAGGGTCTTGGTGATCATCACCGAGGTGCCCGGGGCCCAGGGGCTCGACGCCGGGGCGCGGTAGGCGGCCTCCACCTGCGCGGGGGCGGCGGCGATGATCTCCGCGATGGGGGTCGGGTGCTGGCGCTGCTCCTCCACGGACCAGCCGATCACCGCCCCGACGCCCAGGGCGGTCACCGCTGCCAGGCTCGCCCAGGCGGGGGTTTTCACTGCTTATCGACGCCGTCGTCCTCAGGCTGCGACACCTGCTCAGCGTCCGCCTTCTCCGCCTCGGCCTTCGCCTTGATCATCTCGGCGAACTTCTCCGGATCGAAATCCTCGAAGTACTCCTGGCTGAACTTGAACTCCATGCCCATGGCGCTACACCGCCGTCGTGCGGATCGACTCGGTGATGAAGGCCTTCACCGTCTCCGCGTC
>NZ_JAUNRW010000006.1:0-27404 GCF_030535495.1 Corynebacterium sp. | reverse complement strand
ACACCGCCGTCGTGCGGATCGACTCGGTGATGAAGGCCTTCACCGTCTCCGCGTCATTCGGCAGATCGGTGACGTGGCGCTGCGCATCGAGGATGTCGGCGAAACGCCCCGGGATCTGCGGGGTGGTGCCCGTCGCCTCCTCGATGGTCTCGGCGAACTTCACCGGCAGGGCCGTTTCCAGGCAGACGATCGGGGTGGAGACCTCCGCGCGCCACTGCCGGGCCACGTGCACGCCGTCCGCGGTGTGCGGGTCGAGCATGACGCCGAGGCGCTCCCAGACATCCTTGATGGTGGCCAGGCGGTCGGCGTGGCTGGAGCTGCCGGAAAGGAAACCGTGGTCGGCGGCAGCGGCGGGGAAGGCGGGATCGTCGGCAAGCGAGAAACCCTCGCCCTTGACGTCGACGCCGAAATGCTGCGCGATGCGCTCGGCGTCGCGGCCCAGCAGGTCGAAGACGAAACGCTCGAAGTTGGAGGCGCGGGAGATGTCCATCGACGGCGAGGAGGTCTCCATCGTCTCCGCCGCCGGGCGCGGGCGGTAGTTGCCCGTGCGGAAGAACTCGTCGAGGACGTCGTTTTCGTTGGTGGCCACGATGAGGCGGTCGATCGGCAGCCCCATCTGACGGGCGATGTGGCCGGCGCAGATGTCACCGAAGTTGCCGGTGGGCACGGAGAAGGAGACCTGCTGGTCGTTGGACTCGGTGACCTTGATCCACGAGGTGATGTAGTAGACCACCTGCGCCATGAGGCGGGCCCAGTTGATGGAGTTGACCGCGCCGATCCGGTACTCGGCCTTGAAGGCGGCGTCCGCGGAGACGTCCTTGAGCACGTCCTGGCAGTCGTCGAAGACGCCGTCGAGGGCGATGTTGAAGATGTTGGGGTCATCGAGACCGAACATCTGCGCCTGCTGGAAGGGGGTCATGCGACCGGCCGGGGTGAGCATGAACACGCGGATCCCCTGGCGCCCACGCATGGCGTACTCGGCGGCGGAACCGGTGTCGCCGGAGGTCGCGCCGAGGATGTTGAGGGTCTCGCCGCGGCGGGCCAGCTCGTACTCGAAGAGCTCGCCGAGCAGCTGCATCGCCATGTCCTTGAAGGCGGCGGTGGGCCCCTCCGAGAGGTGGCCGATGTAGAGGCCGTCCTCCAGCTCGGTGACGGGCACGATCTCCTCGTCGGCGAACTTAGGCGTGGTGTAGGCGCGGGCGGCGATCGCCTCGAGGTCTGCCGCCGGGATGTCATCGACGAAGATCGTGAGCACCTCCGCCGCGACGGCCGCGTACCCTTTCTCCGCCAGCAGCTGCCGCCAGGCGGTGAGCTGCTCGTCGCTCAGCTGCGGGTACTCGGCGGGCAGGTAGAGGCCACCGTCGGGAGCCAGCCCGCCGAGCAGGATGTCGGTGAAGGCGGCGGGAGTACGGGAGTGATCGCGCGTCGAAATGTAATCCACGATGAACACCATACGTTGCCCTCTCGCGGGTGTGGCCGTTATCCACCCCGCCCCTGTGGTCTGACCGGAGGGTATAGGGTGTGATGCGTGACGCATTCGATACTCAACCCCCACCCCCGCGAGCAGGTGACCCGCAAAGCCATCATTGTCTGGGTGACCGCCGTGATGGTGTACGTCGTCGCGATCACGGGGCGCACCTCCTTCGGTGTGGCCTCCGTGGACGCGATCGACCGCTTCGGTGTCGATGCCTCCCGCATCGCCGTGTTCACCGCCGTGCAGATCGGCGTCTACGCCTTCGCGCAGATCCCGGTCGGCATGCTCATCGACCGTTTCGGGCCGCGCCGCCTGCTGGTGGTCGGCGCGATCATCATGGCCGCCGGTCAGATTCTGCTGGGCTTGACCGGTTCCTACTGGGTGGCCATCGGGGCGCGCGTGCTCATCGGCGCCGGCGATGCCACGGCCTTCCTCTCGGTGATGCGCATCCTCCCCTACTGGTTCCCGCTGAAGAAGACCCCGCTGTTCACCCAGATGACCGCCGCCCTGGGCCAGATCGGTCAGTTCCTCTCGGCGGTTCCTTTCCTGGCGCTGCTGCACGGCCCGGGGTGGACCACCGCCTTTATCAGCCTCGGTGCCACGGGCGTGCTCATCGCCATCGCCGCGGGTGTGGCGGTGGCCGACTCCCCGGAGACCTGGGAGGCCGCCAAGCTGGCCAAGGACCCCGATCACGTGCGGGAGAAGCAGTCCCCGCCCACGAGGATCCCCCTTGGGCAACTGCTGCTGACCGTGTTCCGCGAACCGCTGTGCTGGCAGGGCTTTTTCAACCACTACGCGTCGATGATGCCGCAGATCGTGTTCACCCTCCTGTGGGGTGTGCCGTTGATGACCTTAGGCATGGGCCTGTCCCCGGCCACCATCGGCATGGTGCTGACGATCAACGTCATCGCCTCCATGTTCGCCGGCCCCATCCTCGGTCCGATCTCCGCGCGTCTGGGCAACAACCGTGTGGTGGCCGCCATCGTCTTCGCCGGCTGCATCGGTTTTGCCTGGATCATCTTCTTCCTCCCCGAGGAGCCGCGCGGGGTCGGCGCCATCATCGCTGTCAACATCGTCATGGCGCTGTTCACACCCACCTCCAACTACGGTTTCGACGACATCCGTGAGGACCTCGACCGCCGCATCGTCGCCACCGCCACCGGCATGTCCAACATGGGTGGATTCTTCGCGGGCATGTTCGCCGCCCAGGCCGTCGGCCTGCTGCTCGACCACTACTCCCAGGGCCAGGCCTACACCTGGTCCGATTTCCGGGCGGCGTGGTGGGCGGTCACCCTCGTGTGGGGATTCGGCTGGCTGGGGCTGATCACCTTCCGCATCATCGTCGCCCGCCGACGTCGGGCCCGCGCCGAATCCGGTGAGAGCACCGTCCGCATCGTGGACAGCTCCACGGAACGCTGAGGAACTAGCCCAGGATGTAGCGGATGGTCCCCTGCGGGTCGTCGAGGAACTCCCGGGTCGCGATCACGGCCTCCGCCTCCTCGTAGACGGTGTCCTCCAGACCCTGATCGGTGATGTCGACGATCGCGGCGTCCGGGATGGCCAGGATGATCGGCGAATGGGTGGCGATGATGAACTGCGCGCCCCGCTGCACCGCCTGATGGATCTCGGCGACCAGCGCCATCTGCCGGACCACCGACAGGCCCGACTCCGGCTCGTCGAAAATGTAGAGCCCGGCGCCGTCGACGTGATCACCGAGGATGGACATGACGGATTCGCCGTGGGACATCTGATGCCGGAAGTGCTCGACATCGGGTTTCCGGTCGTGGATGGTCACCGTGTCGTAGTGGGTTTCCGCACGCAGGAAATACCCTCGCGGCGGAATGTCCCCGCCGCGCAGATGCATCCAGCGGGACAACGGGGAGTGCGTCGGGTGAATGACACCCCGGAACTCCCGGTCACGGAGAGGGCCGCCGGCGGCGTCGAAACCGGCGGCGATGGCGATGGCCTCGACGAGGGTCGACTTGCCCGAGCCGTTGTCGCCGACGAAACACGTCACCGGCGTGGTGAGTTTCAGCGCCTCATACTCCTCGAGGTAGCGCACCACGGGGAGCTCACGGATGAAGGAGTCCTCGCGGACAGACTCCACACGCACCGAATTGATGAACATGCCCCCATGGTAATGGGGGTCACGTTCTGCAGGGAAACAATCATTCGTTGCGTCGCGGAGGCTCCTGGCGCCCGGTGAGGATGTCGATGACGCTGCGGATGGCGGCGTCCCCGATCTGCCCGCCCTGGCCCGGCCAGTTCCCGGGGCCGAAGGGCCCGCGCGGCGGGTGCTCGTTGCGGGGGGTGGGGGTATCGCAGGCCTCGGAACGCTTCGCGGTGTCGTCGGAGGTGATCAGGAGGGTGGTGTCCTCGAGCTGCACCTGAGCGGTGTCAGTGACACCGGCGGTGCGGGCGGCGTCGACAAGCGCGCGGAGATCGGCGAAGGTGGCGTTGCTGAGGTCGATGGACAGGGAGACGGCCATGGGAGGCTCCTTCACGATACGTGCGGGGTGAATTATCTGGTCATGGCCCAGCGTAGGTGCGGCGACAGGGGCCTGTCACCACCCTTAGGGGCCCCGCCTCACCCCACTTCAGGGTTCCAGCGCCGTCTCCCCCCAGAACACTTCGTCGACCACCCGGCGCGCCTTGCGGGTCAGGCGCAGGTAGTGCTCGAGGAAGCCCTGGTAGTCCTCCGGATCCCAGCCGGCCGCGCCCGCCACCTGCGCCAACGCCGGTCCGGGCCCGGGGAGCTGGTCGGTGCGGCGTCCCTTGACCAGGACGAGGGCGTTGCGGGCGTTGGTGGCGCACAGCCACGCCTCCCGCAGCACGCTGACCTGCTCGGGACGCAGGATCTCCTTGTCGGCGACCACATCGAGCACCTCCAGCGTGGAGGTGTTGTGCAGCTCCGGGTACTCATGGGCGTGCATCATGGTCAGCAGCTGCGCGGTCCACTCGATGTCGGTGAGCGCTCCCCTGCCCAGTTTCGTGTGGGTGTTGCGGTCCGCGCCGCGGGGCAGGCGTTCGTTGTCGATGCGCGCCTTCATGCGGCGGATCTCGCGGATGTCGCCGGCCGAGGCCCCCTGCTCCGGATAGCGGAAGCGGTCGACCATCTGCAGGAAGCGGGTTCCCAGTTCCTCATCCCCGGCCACGACCGTGGCCCGCAGCAGAGCCTGGACCTCCCACACCTCACCCCACTGCCGGTAGTAGCGTTCGTAGGACTCGATGGTGCGCACGGCGGCTCCCGAGCGTCCCTCGGGCCGCAGCCCCAGATCCACCTCCAGCGGTGGGTCACCGGAGGGCTTGGCCAGCCGCTGCCGCATTCCGTCACAGATGCTGATGGCCCATTTCACGGCGTCGGTGTCCTCCACCCCCTCGGCGGGGTCGCAGACGAACATGACATCCGCATCCGAGCCGTAGCCGAGCTCGGCACCGCCGAGGCGCCCCATGCCGATGATCGCGATGCGCGCCGGGGGTTCCTCCAGATTCTGCTGCGCCAGGCTCCAGCGCACCTCGGCCAGCAGGCTGGCCTGCAGCACGGCGTCCCACACCAGTGACAGTTCCATGCACACCTGGTCGACGGGCATGAAGTCCAGGAGGTCGGCGGAGGCGATGCGCGCCAGTTCCACGCGCCGCAGTGAACGGGCGACCGACACCGCGCGATCCGGGTCCTTGTGTCGCTTGGAGGAGGCCACCAGGGCCTTGCACACCTGGTCCGGGGCCGGGTCCATCACCTTCGGGCCAGCGGCACCGTCCCCCAGCTGCTTGACGAAGTCCGGGGAGGAGATGATGAGGTCGGAGGTGTACGGGGACGTGCCGAGGATGCGCATGAGGCGTTGGCCCACCACGCCTTCGTCGCGAAGCATCCGCAAAAACCACACCCGGTTGTAGGCCGCGTCCGAGAGCTTGCGGTAGTTGAGCAGACCGGCATCGGGGTCGGCGGTCTCGGACAGCCACGTCATGAGCGTCGGCAGCAGCATGGCCTGCAGCTTCGCCTTCCGCGAGCCACCGGCCGCCAGGGCCGTGAGGTGCTCGAAGGCGCGCGCGGGGTGCCGGTATCCCAGTGCGGCGAGCTGGAGTTTCGCCGCCTCCGGGGACAGCGAGATCTCGTCGACCGAGAGGTTGACCACGGTGTGCAGCAGCGGGCGGTAGAACAGGCGCTGGTGCAGGTCAGAGATGAGCAGGCGGATCCGGCGCAGGTGGGCCTGCATGGCATCCACCGCGGTCTTCTTGCCCGAGGCCGTGAATCCGGAGGTGGCGGCCAGCCAGGCGAGGTGGCGTTCGTCATCATCCGCCGGCATGGTGTGCGTGCGGCGGAGACGGTGCAGCTGCAGGCGGTGCTCGAGCAGCCGGAGGAACTCGTAGGCCTCGATGAGCTGGTGGCCGTCCTCGCGGCCCACGTAACCACCCTCGACCAGGGCCTCGAGGGCATGCACGGTGGCCAGCACGCGCAGCGATTCATCGGAGCGACCGTGCACGAGCTGGAGGAGCTGGATGGCGAACTCGACGTCGCGCAGGCCTCCGGTACCGAGTTTCAGCTCGCGGGTGCGCATTGCCTCGGGCACGTTCGCCAGCACCCGGCGGCGCATGGCCTGGACATCGTCGACGAAGGAGTCACGCTGGGAGGCGGTCCACACCATGGGCGCCAGCGCCGTGATGTAGTCGTGCGCCAGGCTCATCGCGCCGGTCATCGGGCGGGCCTTGAGCAGCGCCTGGAACTCCCAGGTCTCTGCCCAGCGCTTGTAGTAGGCGATGTGACTGTCCAGGGTGCGCACCAACGCGCCGGACTTGCCTTCCGGGCGCAGGTTGGCGTCCACCTCGAAGAAGGCCTTGGAGCCGATGCGCATGAATTCCCCGGCCAGGCGGGTGGCCTTGGTGGTGACGGGTTCGGCGACGAAGATGACGTCGACATCGGAGATGTAGTTCAGCTCCCCGGCACCGCACTTGCCCATCGCCAGCACAGCCAGCCGGGTGTCCACGGGGTCCTCGCCGTACACACCGGCGACGGCGAGGGCGAGGGCGGCGGTGAGGGCAGCATCGGCCAAGGCTGTCAGCAGGTCGGTCACGGTGGTAAACGACAGCTCCGGCTGCGCCGGCACCTCTCCGCGGCGGGCCTCGAAAGTGCCGGCCAGGTCGTGGGCGGCGATCCGCATGATGAGCGTGCGGTAGGTGAGCCGGAGGGCGTTGGCTGCCTCGGGACCGGTCAGCCGCGCGCGGTAGGTGCCGGGGGTGGACAGATCCGCGGTGGCGGTATCTCCGGCCTCATCAGCCTCCTCCGCAATGTCGAACTCGGCGGGCACGGCGTCGACACAACCGAGCATGGAACGCAACAGCTCCCCGGCGCTGGGCAGCTCACCGGTGAGCTCGGTCCACAACGCCGGGTTGGCCGCGAGGTGATCACCGAGCGCGGTCGACCCGCCCAGCAGGGCGAACAGTCGCACGCGCAGGGCCGGGTCCTCCCGCAATGCGGCGTCGAGGTCCGGGCGCTGCTCCCCCAGGGCCGTCATCAGTCGGATGAGCGTGTTGAGCGCCAGGTCCGGATCCCCCGCCCCCGACAGGGCCCACAACAGCTCGACGGATTCCTCGTTGTCCCACCCCAGCCAGGCGAGATCCTCGGCGGCACGCGCCCCCGTCAACCGCAGAACGGCCGGGGACGGAACGGTGGTTCGGCTCATGGTGTGTGACTCCTCGTCGGGGATGTCCGGCTAGTAATCGAGTGTGTTGCGCAGCTCCCAGGGGGTGATCTGTTCCTGGTAGGCGTGCCACTCGTTCCATTTCGAGCGCAGGAAATACTCGTAGACCTGCTCGCCGAGGATGTCGGCGATGAAGTCGGACTTCTCCAGCACGCGCAGTGCCTGGTCGAGGGAGGACGGCAGGTCCTTGTACCCCATCGCCAGTCGCTCGCGGCGGGTGAGAGACGAGATGTCGTCCTCGGCGGGCTCACCCAGTTCGTACTCCTCGCGGATGCCCTTGAGGCCGGCGCCGAGCAGCACGGAAAACGCCAGGTAGGGGTTGGCGGCGGAATCGAGCGAGCGGACCTCGACGCGGCGGGAATCCGCTTTGTGCAGGCGGTACGTGGGGACGCGGACCAGGGCCGAACGGTTGGACACACCCCAGGTGGCGGCAGTCGGAGCCTCGTTGCCGAACACGATGCGCTTGTAGGAGTTGGGCCACTGGTTGGTCACCGCGGAGATCTCTTGCGCATGGTGCAGGATTCCGGCGATGAAGTGCTTCGCTGTGGCGGACAGCGAGATCTCGTCGTCCGGGTCGTGGAAGGCGTTGCTGTCTCCCTCGAACAGGGAGATGTGGGAGTGCATCGCGGAGCCCGCGTGTTCGGTGAAGGGCTTGGGCATGAACGTCGCGCGCACGCCGTTGCTCAGGGCCACCTGCTTGATGAGGTACCGGAACGTCATGATGTTGTCGGCCATGGTCAGGGCGTCCGCGTGCCGCAGGTCGATCTCCTGCTGCCCCGGCGCGGCCTCATGGTGCGAGAACTCGGTGGCGATGCCCATGGCATCCAGGGCGTTCATTGCTTCTCGACGAAAGCGTGGCGCCTGGTTGTGCGTGGCCTGGTCGAAATAGCCGCCGTTGTCGGTGGGGACGACCTCTCCGGGGCTGGTCCCTTCGCTGAACAGGTAGAACTCAATCTCCGGGGAGACCATACAGGTGAAGCCGTCGTCCGCGGCGAGGTCGACCTGTCGACGCAGGATCTGCCGGGGGTCCGACCAGGACGGCTGCCCGTCGGGCATGGTGATGTCGCAGAACATCCGGGCGGTCTGGATTTCCGGGGTGTCCGCGTCGAAGGGCAGGACCTGGAAGGTCGAGGGATCGGGGCGGGCCAGGGTGTCCGATTCCGAGATGCGGGAGAAGCCCTCGATGGAGGACCCGTCGAATCCGACCCCCTCCTCGAAGGCCGCCTCCAGCTCGGAGGGACTCATCATCACGGTCTTGAGGTACCCGAGGATGTCGGTGAACCACAGCCGGATGAAACGGATGTCTCTTTCCTCGACCGCGCGGAGCACGAATTCCTGTTGGCGATTCATGCCCCCAACTCTAATTGCGCGCCGGACACGGCCGTCCGGGGAACGGTGAATGCGCAGCCGACGGGGGTGCCGCAATGTCAGGGTAAGAGCAGTTCAGACGACGTCTACGTGACGTCGGGGGTGGCCATGTCCGGGGCAGGTGATCTACTGCTTGCGAACCACCCAATCGAACACTCATTCCCCAGGAGATGGACATGCACACACCCCACTTTCCCGTCGACGTCGACCCCTTCCGCCACAGTGCCCTCACGGTGATGCTCACCGATCGGATCCTGAGTCTGGCCCGCGACGGATGGACACCCGAGGACTTCCGCCACATCACCGGTCCCCGGATCAACCGGTATCTGCGCACCGCCCTCAAGCAGGCCACGGCCGCAGCACCCGAGCGGGTGGCCGCAGCCTGGCTGCGGCAGTGCCGCCCACCTACCCGGCGCGACCGGCAGGATGCTCCGCTCGCCGAGATGCAGGCTCTGTTGGGAGTACTCAATGGCCTGCCCCCACTGCAGGGGGCGGAGGATCTCACGGATCTGAGCTCGCTGCGTGCTGCCGCCGGTGAGGATGCGGCGACGCCGGAGCAGCGCAAGGCCCGGGAGCGGATCAGTGGACTGCTCGCCAAGGCCGAATCGACCACCTTCGCCCACGAGGCGGAATCGCTGGTGGCCAAGGCGCAGCAGCTGCGCCAGCGCTACCGCATCGACACGCTCGATCCCCTCGCCGCGGATGTGCCCGGCAATGTGGTCGCCCTCCGCATCCATCTCACCGCGCCGTGGGTCCGATTCCAGCACCTGCTCTTGGGCAGCATTGCGGCGGCCAACTCCTGCCGGGCGGTCCTGGTGACCCCGGTGGATATCGCCACCCTGGTCGGCCATCCCGATGATGTCCTCCACACCGCCGAGCTGTTCGCCAGCCTCAACCGGCAACGGGACTATTTCATGCGCACCTCGCCGGGGGCAGCCACCGCCGCCGCCCGGGGTGAAACCTCTGCGTACCGCCGATCCTTCCTCCAGAGTTACGCCCACCGCATCGGCGATCTGCTCACCGAGGCCACCGCATCGACGGAGACCAGCCCGCAGGAGCGGACGAGCGTGCTGCCGGTCCTGGCGCGGCGCAGTGAGGTCACCGAGCACGCCTTCTCCGAGATGTTTCCGGGCACCACCCCCATGTCCCTGGGGCATCGCTTTCACGCACCGGGTGCCACCGACGGTATTCGGGCGGCCGAACGTTCCCACCTGGGACCGGAGCGGACGGCCGTGGGCCAGGCCTGACAACGGTAGATTGGAGGAAACAGATCACACCTCCCTTTTCACCGGCAGCCACCCAGGAGGGTTCACCCATGTCCACCAGCACATTCCTCGAAGTTGAGGCCAAGTTCGCCGTCCCGGACACCGCCGTTGTCCCGGATCTCACCCGCTTGGAGGGCGTCGATGCCATCGCTTCGACCAAGACCCACCGGCTCTCCGCCATCTACTACGACACCGCGGACCTCAGGCTGACGCGCTCGAAGATCACGCTGCGCCGCCGTGAGGGCGGGGATGATGACGGCTGGCACATCAAGCTCCCGGGTGTCGGCGGGCGCCTGGAGATCCACGCCCCGCTGGGTGAGATGGTCAACGGCCGCTACGAGGTGCCGGAGGACATTCAGGCCCAGGTCCGCGCCCTGGTGCGCCGCGAGGATCTCCACCCCATCGCGCAGGTGGACAATGAGCGCGTGCTGTCCACCCTGGCGTCCGCCGACGGCACCCCGATGGCCGAGTTCTGCGACGACCATGTCTCCGCGTGGTCTCTGCTGCAGGGCGGCGCGCACACCTCCTGGCGGGAATGGGAGATCGAGCTCGCCGGGGACAACCCGGCCACCACCGTGGGCAACCCGCTCCTGCAGTCCGCCTCGCAGGTCCTGGTCAGCGCCGGAGCCCGCATGTCCACGTCCCCGTCGAAGCTCGCCATGGCGCTCGGCGACTCCGGATCCGCCGCACCTCTGCCGCCCTTCCTCGTCGACGCCGATGTGGATCCGGACTCCCCTGCCGCCGCCGTCATCGCCGCGCTGAAGCTCAACCGCGACAAGCTGCACGAGTTTGACCCGAAGGTGCGCCGCGACGAGTGGGATTCCGTCCACCAGATGCGCGTGGCCACCCGTGAGCTGCGCAGCCACATGGAGACCTTCAACGGCATCCTCGGCGGCGAAGAGCTGGAGTACATCGAGTCGGAACTCAAACTGCTCGCCGGCATGCTCGGGCACGCCCGCGATGCGGAGGTCGTCGAGGAGCGTTTCCTGCGCCTGCTCGACTCGGAGGATTCCGACGTCCTCGACGAGACCACCCGGGAGCACCTGCGCCACGACATGGGCGAGGAGTATCGCCGCGCGCACCGGCGCGTGGTCGCCACCCTCAACTCCGACCGCTATCTCGACCTGCTCGATGCCATTGACGCCCTCCTCGCCGATCCGCCGGTGGCCGGGGCCCACGCCTACGTGCCCGCCCCGCAGGAGGAGGAGCCGGAGCCGGTCACCGAGGAGGAGGCTGCCGCCGACCTGGAGATGGTCGCCGAAGGCGGGGCCGGTCAGCCGGTGGTCGAGGTAGCCACCGACGGCGTGGACCCGGAGGAGGACACCACCGAGGAAGAAGCCGACATGGTGGCCGAAGGTGGCCCCGAGGACGTAGAGCTTCCTCCGGAGGCCCAGGTGCGGCACGCCCAGACCCCAGAGGAGGTCGAGCAGATTCTCTCGGAGCATCTGGAGGAGGCCTACAAGAAGCTCATGAAGCGCCACAAGAAGGCCGTGAGCAACTGGGACAACCGCGAGTTGACGCTGCATGAGCGCGAGGAGTACTTCCACGACATGCGCAAATCCGCCAAGAAGCTGCGCTATGCGGCGGAGGCGGTGGGTGCCGCCACCCAGTTGAAGACGAAGCGTCTCTACAACGCGTGTAAGGCCATGCAGTCCAGCCTCGGGGATTTCCAGGATGCGGTGACCTCCCGGGACAAGCTGGTGCAAATGGCGACCGCGGCCGGTCGCCGGGGTGAGAACACCTTCGGTTACGGCCTGCTCTACCAGCGCGAGCGGGCGACCGGGCTGAAGTCCCTGGAGGACTACGCGGATGAGGTCAAGGCCATCAAGGCGGCCTACGCGCGTCTCATGGATTCCGTGGAGGACAACCGCCGGAAGGAACAGAAGAAGGCGAAGAAGTCCGCCGAGAAGTCCCGGAAGAAGTAGCCCCCACGAGCACACAGGCCCCGCCCCTCGGTCTCACACCGGGGGCGGGGCCTGTGGCCGAACGGATAAAGGGTGGTCCTACTTCTGGTCCCAGGAGGCCGGCTCGCCCCAGTCGTCCTCGGCCTTGTCCTCGGCATCCGCGGTGGCGTTGCGGGCGGCGGCGCGCTCGAGTGCTCCGGCCGCCTCCTCGCGGGTGTCATAGGGGCCCATGCGGTCGTCCCAGGAGCCTTCCTTGCCCTGGGTGACCTCTCCGGTCGAGGGGTCGAAGTACCACTTGAGATCTTCGGCGTCCATGCTGTCCTCCTTCTACAGGATCGGGGTAGGTGTCAGCGCCCAGGCTACCCGTGCTCGGCGGCCCACGGCGCGGACTAAGGTGGGGACAGTCACAAACGTTAAGGAGTCAGAACATCATGCCCCTGTGGCCCGTCAACGAGGTGCCCGCTACCCAGCGCGTCATCACCGCCCACCTGGACCGGACCGGCCAGCAGCCCCACCATGTGGCGCATGCCCCGGCGACGTGGCTGCTCCTGGGCGAGCATGTCGATCACTCCGGGGGTGTCGTCCTGGCGGCGCTCGCCGAGCAGGAGGTGGCGGTGGCGTTGTCACCGCGGGTCGACGACCTGGTCGCGGTCACGATGATCAGCACCACCCCCACCGGCACGGAGGAGGTCACCGATGAGGTGAGCATGGGTGTCATCGCCGATATGGCGGCCGCCCGCCAACCGGTCATCGATGAGCGCGGTCGCCCGGAGAATCCCCCGGCCGCTGACGGTGGTCTGGCGGTGGAGCTGGCGGGCATCGTGTGGGCGCTGATCAACCGTCAGCTGCTGTCCCGCGACACCGGTGGGCTTGATGTCACCGTCGTCAGCGACATCCCGGAAGGGGCCGGTCTCGGCGATGAGGCGGCCCGTGGGGTCGCTTTCGCTCTGGCTCTGCTGGGTGAGGCCGAGGACCGCGATGACGCCCCCGTCCGCGCCCGCCTCGCAGAGGTGTGCTCCCAGGCCGCGGAGATGTTCTCCCCGGTTCCGCCGCTGCGCGCCCGCTACACGGCGGCGCTGCGCGGAGAAGCGGATGCGGTGTCGGTCATCGACTACGCCGACGGATCCGTCACGCAGGCACCCCACCCGCAGTCCGGCGACCTGGAGTTCTGTGCGGTCGCGGTGGGGCATGCGCGGGTGGACCACGCAGCTGACATCATCCGTCGCCGTCGCTTCGTGGAGGAGGCCTGCCGGGCCTTCGGCACCGAGTCCCTGCGCCTGCTGCCCGATGCCTCGCAGCGCGTCATCGAGTGGCTGAGCGCCGTGCACAAGGTCCACGGGACGCAGGACACCCCGGAGATCGCCGAGGCCGCGGCCTGGCTGAACTTCGAGGAGCGGGAGATCGCCCGCGCCCAGCAGGTCGCCCGGGCGTTGCGGGCCCGTCGGACCGATGACCTCTGGCCGCTGCTCGCGCAGTCGCAGTCGGGGCTGACCGGCCCCTACGGCCTGCCGGGCTCCGAGGCGCTGGTGCAGCTGTGCCTGGCGCGGGGTGCACTGGGGGCCCGCGCGGCCTCCGCGGGGAATGTCGAGGCGGTCATCGTCGGTGTCGACAGCCGCCGCGCCGCCTCCTTCACCCGGGATCTCGCGGCGGATGGTCTGGACGTCATCCGCCTGGGCCGGGGCCGGGTCGCCGACGTCCACGAAGGCTGATCCCGGCGCATGAGCACCGTCGCGCTCTACGCCTGCGACACGATGGTGGAGGTGGCGTTCGGGCATCTCGTCGGCGCGCTCACCCTCTTCCCGGACGCCCACCTGGTGGTTGTCGCTGAGACCAGCGCTGAGGTGAGCACCTGCGGGGGCCTGCATCTGCGCCCCACGCACACCCTTGACCAGCTGAATCACGCGAACATCGACATGTTGGTGCTGCCCGGCGGCAGCACGTGGGATAGCGGTCACGAGGCGGTCCTCGACCTTGCGGCCGAGCGCCTGGCCGCGGAACGCCCCGTCGCCGCGATCGGCGGCGCCACCCGGGGGCTGGCCCGGCGCAGGCTTCTCGACGCCCGCATCCACACCAGCAACAGCCCCGAGTTCCTGGCCGCCGGTGGTTACGGCGGCGCCCGGCACTATGAGGCCGCCCGCGTGGTCGTCGACGGTGCCCTCATCACCGCCCCCGACAGCAGCCCGCTGGAGTTCACCCGGGAGATCCTCCTGGTGGCCGACCTTCTCAGCCCATCTGCCGCCGAGGCCTGGTACCAGGGGTATGTCACCGGTCAGCCGGAGTGGTTCGCGCGCCTCGAGGTGCTCCTCGAGGGTTAATCCGCCGGCCAGGCGAAGGTGACCTCGCGGGCATCGACATCGGCGGTCACCAGCGACACGCGGGTCGTGGTGCCCTGCGGCGGGCTGCCCACGGTGTCGCCCAGCACGGGTGGCTCGGAGACGAAGATCCGGGCGCGGTTGCGCTCGGCGTCGGAGGTGAGCACCACCGCGTCGAAGTTGTGGCCCACCCAGGGGGCGAGCACCGTCGCCTCGGTGAGGTCCAGGCTGGCGCGGTCGACGCTGTTGGCCAGGGCGGAGGTGCGCTGCATGATCTCGACGACCTCGTCGGCACGCGAGGTCACCCACTCCGGGACCGGCGTGCCCGCGCAGATCGCCAGGCAGTACTCGGTGGCGAAGCGGTCGATGAGGCGGCGCAGCGGGGCGGTGACGTGCGAGTAGTAGCCGCCGATGCCGGAGTGCACCTCGGGTTCCCCGGTGGCCAGGCTGACGTACCCGGAGCCGCGCAGCAGCTTCTGTGCCTCGCGCATGATCGCCATGCCGCGGGCCTCGGTGGCGTCGACGGACTGGAGGAATTCGCCGATCTCGCGGTCGTCGGCAAGCTCGTAACCCAGGGCGCGGGCCTCCGCGCGGAAGATGTCCTCCGCCTCGGCTGTGGCCGGGCCCAGGGTGCGCAGCAGACCGGCCCCGTGATCGACCATGAGGATGCCGGCGCACATGCCGGTGAGCAGGGAGATCTCGGAGTTCCAGTCCATGACCTCGTGGCGGGGTTCGACGATGAGCTCGTAGGTGCCGTCGTCAAGCGAGCGGACGCGCTGGGACGGCAGCCGGAGGTTGATGGCGTGGCGCCGCAGCGCCGAGGCCTCGCGGAGGCGGCCGACGTCCGGGAGCAGCTCGATGGAGGGGTGCAGGCTGCCAGCGAGGTAGTCCTCGTGCACCCCGTCGTAGTCGAGGCGGGCGCAGGAGCGGGCCAGCACGCGCTCGACGTGGAAGTGCTCCACCTCCCCGGCCGCATCCAGGTCGAAGGTCCACAGGACGGCGGGGCGGTCGACGTCGGGAAGCAGGGACCCGGCGTCCTCGGACAGCTCCTCCGGGTGCAGGCGGGCGGGCTCATCCGGCAGGTAGATCGTCTGCCCGCGGCGCAGGGACTCGGCCTCCAGCGCACTGCCCGGAACGACGAACGCCGCGACATCGGCGATGGCGTAGTGGACACGGAAGCCGTCCCCGCGGCGTTCGATGTGCACCGCCTGATCGAGGTCCATGGAACCGACTGGGTCGATGGTCACCAGCTTGAGGTGCCGCACATCCCGCCGTTGCTCGGCGAAACGGTCGGTGGCCGCCGCGGCGGCGGCATGCAGGTCCGGGGAAAAGTCGGTGGGGACGTCGAATTCCTCGGCGATCCCACGGAAGTTGAGGGGCGCGGCGTACAGCTTCATGACGCCCCATTGTTCCACATCCCGCGCCCCCGACTCAGGACTTAAACAGCTCCTCAAGATGCCGGTCGACCTGCTGCATGTACTCCGGGACGAAGCCGACGATCGCGAAATGTCCGGCCACATCGTCGATGACGCGCAACTCCGCGCCGGGGATGAGTGCGGCCTCGTCCGCGCAGTCCCGGACCGTGAAGAACATGTCCTCGCTGATGGGCATGACGAACACCTTCGCCTGGATGCGGCCCAGCGCGGCGGCGAGGTCGCCGTCGGTGTGCCGGGCCACGTCACCGTGCTGCCACTTGCGGCCCATGACCATGAGCGAATTGGGATCGACCACCGCGAACGTCGGCTCGAGGAACTCCTCCACGGCCTGGTCGCGGGACTCCAGGTCGAGGTGACGCCAGGCCTCGGTCTTCCACCACTGCGTGGACAGGCCCATGATGCCCCACACCCGGGCGTGGCGGTGCAGCCCCTCGCGTACGTCGGTGTTGCTGGCGTACTCGCCGTTGTTGAAGCCGGGGTCGGAGGTGACGGCGTCGAGAAGCACCTGGGTGAACAGGAAGTCGTGCGGGGTGTTGCGGGCCGTGCCGGCGATCGGCGCGGCGCGGTGGACACGGTCGGGGAAACGCACCGCCCACTCATAGGCCTGTTGCGCACCCATGGAAGCCCCCACCACGGCGAACAGTTCGGTGATGCCGAAATGCTCCCTCAGCAGCCTCTCCTGGGCCACGACATCGTCGCCGATGGTGACGAAGGGGAACTTCGACATGGCGATGGTTGGGTCAGCGGTGGTGTGCGGGGAGGTCGACAGGCCGTTGCCGATCTGGTTGACGATGACGATGAAGTACTTCGCGGGATCGAGCGCGTGCCCCTCGCCGATGTAGGTGTCCACCCAGGCCTGATGGGTTCCGGTGAACCAGGTGGGCAGGAGGATGGCGTTGTCGCGGGCGTCATTGAGTTCACCGCGGGTGACCACGGCCAGCTCGCAGTCCTCGATGACCTCGCCGGACTCCAGCTCGAGGCGGCCGATGCTGATCATCTCCCAGGGGCCCTGGACCTCTGGCGTGTAAAAGGGGTTGTGATACAAGGTGTTCTCCGCCCGGACGATAGGAATGTGACTGGCCACATATCCTACGCGCCGGGGCATGCTGGCAAGCGGGGGCGAATGAGCCGGCGTGTAAGCCGGATTCTGTGCCCGTGAGGGCGGTGATCATCCATCTGGGTCGGCCATCGCTGACCGCCTCAAGCAGCTACCTTCGGACTCGGGCGAGCAGCCCTCGAACGTCCGATCCGGTCTGCGACGTGGCAGACCATGATGCCTTGCTCCCGGTGGGGTTTACCTGGCCGGGACAGTCACCTGCCCCGCCGGTGCGCTCTTACCGCACCCTTTCACCCTTACCCGGCTCGAAGAACCGGGCGGTTTACTTTCTGTTGCACTGGCCCGCGGGTCGCCCCGGGTTGCCGTTAGCAACCACCGTGCTCGGTGGAGTCCGGACTTTCCTCGACGCCCTCCTGCCCCGATGAACGAGGTGGTGAGGTCGCCGCGATCACCCGGCCGACTCATTCGCGAAGCTCCACCTTACTCCGCGCTCACCTCAAGCGGAAGAGTGCAGGTGAGAGGTGTCGTTGAACTGGCGCAGGCAGGAACCAACACGGGCCTGCGGATCGCCGAAGAACTCCACGACGCTGAAGGAGGCCAGGTCGAGGAACATCCGCGAGACCACGTGGGGGCCGGCATCGATCGCCTGACGCACGAAGGACTTGATCGGTGAGACGTGGCTGACCACCAGGATGGTTTTCCCCGGGTGCCGTTCCTGCAGGTCGCGGCGCACGGCGCGGATCCGGCTGTGCAGCTTCTGCAGGGATTCTCCCTCGGGTGGGGCGATGCTGGGATCGGCCAGCCATTCATCGTGCAGGTCGGGATCGAGGGCGTGCGCCTGGTCGAAGGTCTTGCCCTCCCAGGCCCCGAAGTCCTGCTCGATGAGCTCGTCGATGACCTCCACCGTCAGGCCCAACTTATCGGCGGCCGCGGTCGCCGTCTGCACGCAGCGGCGCAGGGGGGAGGAGACGATGAGGTCGATCCCGCCGCGCTCGCCGAGCGCCTGGGCGGCCGCCCGCGCCTGCTGGAGGCCCAGGTCCGTGAGCTCCGGATCGGAGTGCCCGGAGTACTGCTTCGCCGCGGACATCGCCGTCTGCCCGTGGCGCAGCAGGATGAAACGGGTCGGGGTGGAGGTAGCACCGGTCCAGTGCGCGGGGGAACCCACCTGCGAACCGGGGGCAGGGTCCGCCGCCGCCGCCGACTCCGCCTTCGTCCCCCCGGCGATGCCCGGCTGCGCGCCGGCGGCCGCGGCATCCATGGCCTGGTTGGACAGGGCGTCGGCCACGGAGTTCTTGGCACGCGCCACCCAGGTGAAGGTGACCGAATCGAAGGACTCCATCACTCCGCGGGCCTCGCGGGCGAGAGCCTGCATGTCGGGGTGCTTGATCTTCCAGCGCCCGCTCATCTGCTCGACGACGAGCTTGGAGTCCATGTACACCTCGACGCTGCGCGCCCCAAGGTCACGGGCGGCCTCGAGGCCGCGCAGCATGCCGTGGTACTCGGCGACGTTGTTGGTCGCCTTCGTGCCGACGACGTAGACGACATCGCGCAGCACGGTCGAACCGTCGGCGGCGTAGACCACGGCACCGGAACCGGCGACCCCCGGGTTGCCCCGGGAGCCGCCGTCGGCGTAGACGATCACATGCTCGTGGGAGCCCACTAGACCTGCTTCCGGATGAGGTAGGTGCCGCACTCGGGGCACTGCGGCAGTTCGTCGGCCGGGGCGCGGTTGATGCGCTGCTGGTCGAGTCCGGAGAGCACGATGTAGCAGCCGCCGCAGGTTCGGCCGTTGAAGTCGGCGGCGCCGACATCGGAGTCGTTCTTCTGCGCGTCATACTCGGCCACGACGGTCTCCGGGAGCTGGGAGCGCAGGTCCGCGATGTGGGACTGAGGGTCCTGGACGTTGGCGGCGGCCTCGTTGGCGGCGTCGGCGGAACGGCGGGCGGCCTCCACCTGGCGGGCGATCTCATCGCATTTCGCGCCGTGGTTGTCGCGGTTGTTGCGCAGCGCGTGGATCTGGTTGTGGCACTCGGTCAGCTCGCCCATGAGGTCGGCGATGCGCGACTTCGCGGAGTAGCGGTCGTGCTCGAGGTCGCGGCGTCGATCGGGGTCGGTCTCGGCGCTGAGCTGGGCCTTGTCGTCGGCGGAGCGCTTGCGCAGCTTGCGCTCGTCCTCCTGGATGCGGAGGATCTCGGCCTCCATGTCGTCGACGGCCATCTGCGCCGCGGCCGAGGCGTTGAGCATGCGCTGCTGCTCCTTGAGCAGGCGGTCGAGTTCCTGCTGCTCCGGGGTGACAAAGGCCCGGTCGCCCACCACGTCGAGGGATCGTTCGGTATTGGCCAGCTCCAGCAGGATGGCCTGCTGCATCGGGTCGAGTTTCATGTCTGTTCTTTCTACTCGCTTGGGTGGGCGGACAGGGTCCAGGGGTCGGTACGGAGGTCAATGACATGCGTATCGACGCCCGCCTTCTCCCCCACTATCTCAGCAGCCTGGGAGGTCCAGGGGAATTCGCTGGCCCAGTGGGCGGTGTCGATGACGGGTGGTCCCCCGGCGCGCAGGTACTCGTCGACGGGGTGGTGGCGCAGGTCGGAGGTGACGTAGACGTCGACCCCGAGGCCGCGGACGGCGTCGAGGAAGCTGTCGCCGGAGCCGGAGCTCACGGCCACCGTGCGCACCGTGGCGTCCGGGTCACCGGCGGCGCGCACGCCCCAGGCGGTGGCGGGCAGGGCGTTCGCGACCTGCTGGGTGAACTCCCGCAGGGTCATGGGTTCCGGCAGCTCGCCGACCCGTCCCAGACCGTAGGCCTCGTCGACCTCGGAGGTGTCCGGCATCTCGACGATGTCGAAGGCCGGTTCCTCGTAGGGGTGGGCGGTGCGGAGGATGCCGATAAGCTCCCGGCGCAGTCGGGCCGGGGCGACGAACTCGACGCGGATCTCGGCGGCCCGGTAGGTCTCGCCGACCTCCCCGTCGGTGGGGTCCGCGCCCGGCTCGGGAGTGAACTGCCCGGTGCCCTCGAGTTCGAAGGCGCAGTCGCGGTAGTTGCCGATCTGCCCGGCGCCGGCGTCGAAAAGCGCCTTCTTGACGGTCTCGGCGGCAGCGGGCGGGACATAGACACCCCACTTGTCCACCGCGGCGCCGGACTTCGGCAGGATCGGGCGTCCGGGGGTGATGCCGACGAGCTCGGCGAGCCGGTCATTGACGCCGGGGCGGGCGGAATCGGCGTTGGTGTGGGCGGCGAACAGCGCCACGCCCCCGCGGATGAGGGTGTGGATGACCCTGCCCTTCGGGGTGTTCGCGGCCACGGAGGTCACCCCGCGCATGAGCAGAGGGTGGTGGACGACGAGCATCTGTGCGCCGTTGCGCACTGCTTCCTCGGCGACGGCCTGGGTGCAGTCCAGCGCAAAGGCGACCGTGTTCACCTCGTCGTCCGGATCACCGCAGATGAGACCAACCGCGTCCCAGCTCTCGGCCAGGGCGGGCGGGTAGGCGGATTCCAGGATCGCAGAAATGTCACCGACGGTAGTCATGGCCCCCAAGTGTAGACGCCCGGATGTGTGGCACATTGGGGGCCGTGAGCATTCTTCTTCTCGACGTCGACGGCACCCTCATCGATTCCCTCCCCGGTATCCGGGGCGGGCTCCTGCACACCCTCGACACCCTCGGCTGGCCGCATCCGCCGCAGGAGTTCCAGGAG
Source organism: Corynebacterium sp. (assembly GCF_030535495.1). Taxonomy (GTDB): domain Bacteria; phylum Actinomycetota; class Actinomycetes; order Mycobacteriales; family Mycobacteriaceae; genus Corynebacterium. The sequence continues at coordinate 7,198 of NZ_JAUNRW010000006.1, read as the reverse complement.
CGGATCGCCGGTCCCCCGATGGAGGTGACACTGCAGTCCCTGGGGATGAGTCCCGCGCAGGCACAGGAGGGGCTGCAGATCTACCTCGAGTACACCCGCGCCGGCGGGTGGGGCAACGCCACCTCCTTCCCCGACATGCTCGACCTGGTGCGGACGTGGAAGGAGCAGGGACTGACGATCGCCACCGCCACCTCCAAGGGAGAGACCTTCGCGCGGCAGATCCTCGAGCGCGAAGGCTTCCTGGAGCACATCGACTTCCTCGGGGCCGCCCAGGAGGATGGCCCGCGGCGCGGGAAGTCCGCGGTCATCGACCACGTGCTCTCCTCCACCGGGTGGTCGCCGGAAACGCACGATATCCTCATGGTCGGTGATCGCTCCCACGACATCGAGGGGGCGGCCGCACACGGTATTGATACAGTGGCCGTCGCATGGGGTTACGGAACCCCGCAGGAGTGGGCGCGCGCCGCCCACACGGCCCACACACCCCAGGATCTGGAAGGGATCGTCCATGACTGGCACGCCGCACGAGGATGAGCGCTATCACGTCGATTTCGTCTGCACCGGCAACATCTGCCGCTCGCCGATGGCTGAGGTGATCTTCCACGACGCCGTCGAAGCCGCCGGCCTCAACGAGCACGTCCGCGTCTCCTCCTGCGGCATCGGCGGGTGGCACGTGGGCAACGGTGCTGATCGCCGCGCCGTCGCCGAGCTGCGGGCCGCCGGCCACGACGGCTCCGACCACATCGCCTCTCAGTTCGGCCCCGACGACCAGGCCGCCGACATCCTCGTCGCCCTGGACACCGGCCACGTCTCCGAGCTCATCGCGCGCGGGGTGTCCGAGGACAAGATCCGCCTGCTGCGCAGCTTCGACCCGCAGGCCCCGGAGCAGGCCTCCGTCGCCGACCCCTACTACGGCGGCCCGGAGGGTTTCGTGGAGACCCGTCAGCAGATCGAGGCCGCCGTCGACGGCATGCTCGAGCACGTTCGCCAGGCGCTGCAGGTGGGCTCCCGAACCCCCTAGACAGGCCCTGTACACTGAACTTTCGATGGATACGACGGACGCACCACGGCAGCGCTACGGCAGCAGGCACAGTACGGGCAAGAAGGGTCTGCTGACCTTTCTCAAGCCCGGCTGGATCATCATGGTCCTGCTCATCATCGCGTTCTCGTATGTCGCCTTCACCTTCCTGGCGCCCTGGCAGTTGGGTAAGGACGACGCCATCGTCCACCGCAACAATCAGATCGACGCCGCCTTCCGCGCCGACCCGGTCCCCGTCACCGAGGTCTTCGGCTCCGGCGGCGAGCTGGCCGCCGACGATGAATGGCGGCGCGTCACCCTGCAGGGTGAGTACCTCCCCGGTGATGAGGTGCTGCTGCGCATGCGCCCCGTCGACTCCTCCCCCGCCTTCCACGCACTGACCCCCTTCCGCCTGACCACGGGTGAGACCTTCCTGGTCAACCGCGGTTTCACCGTGCCCATCGACGGCAACATCCCGGACATGACCGATGCCCCGACCGGGGAGATCACCATCCAGGGCCACGCCCGCCTCAACGAGTTCGCCCCCACCACCGCCCCCATGGAGGACCAAGGCTACCGGCAGGTCTACGGCATCCACACCCAGCAGGTCTCGGAGGTGGTCGGCGTGCCCCTGGCGCGCGACTACGTGCAGCTTTCCGACGGCCAGCCGGGTGAACTCAACGCCATCCCGGTGCCCAAGCTCGACCGCGGTTCGCATCTGTCCTACGGCTTCCAGTGGATCGCCTTCGGCATCATGGCCCCGCTCGGCCTGGGGTACTTCATCTGGGCCGAGCTACGCGAGCGCCGTCGCGTGCGCGAGGAGTCGCAGGAACTGGGAGACACCCCCGCCGCCGAGGCTGGCGACACTGACGACACCGCCGACACCGCACCCGCGACCGAGACGCAGGACACACCCCGCCGGGCCCGCTACGGCGACGCCCACCCTGACCACTACGAACGTTTCGCGAAGCGCGAACGCGAGCGCTTCTGACTATGGTGGGGTCACGCACCCCGACTAGTTTCCGTGGGAGACACCATGGGTTTCTGGAATCGCTTACTCGGATCCGGCGCTGACCGGCTGATCGACGCCCGCGCGGTGGGTACCGCCGCGCCCCGTCGCTGGCGCACCCCGGAGCCCACCCAACTGAGCTGTGATCCCCGCGAGGCCGCGCAGGTGCTGCTGCTGGCGCTCGACAACGCTGCCGGCTTCGGCTTCCATCCGGTCCGCGAGATCACGGTCGATGACATCGACTTCGACTTCTACAACGGCGCCCAGGGTTTCCGCCTCGAGCACCTCAGCGCGCTGCTGCGCCTGTCCGCGGATGACGGCACGCCGCTGTTCCCGCGCTCGGTCGTCTTCGACCCGGAGTGCGTCAACTCCAATGATTCCTATGCCGAGTTGCTGCGGGAGATCGCTGCTGCTGCCGGCACCGGCGAGCGCTTCAGTCAGGTGCACTGTGACCTGCACTTCGGCCCTGATTTCGCGGACAACCCGGTCGGCGAGCTGAGGTATCTCAGGGACGGTGAGCCGGTGCACCTGGATGTGGCCGTCGAGGGGGAATGGGCGGACCCGGATGTGGTGCGCCAGCTCTTCGAGGACGCCGCCCCGGACGGGTACCGCTGGGTGTCCACCGGTGATTACGGTGTCCACGTCTGGGTCGCCGACGAGCATGCGGCGGAGGTCGCCCGCCTTCTCGCCTCCGAGGACACGGCCGCGGAGGCCCGCCTGGCCGGGCGCCTCCACGAGGAGCGCTGAGCGCGGTGGGTCTGTGGCAGCGCCTGTTCCGGAACCCGCCGACGCCGGAACCGGTGGAGACCACCGAGGACGATCAGCTCGAGCGCCATCTGGTACTCCTCGCCGAGCACGGCTTCACGCCCCGCGGGGCGGTGGAGGTCGATGACAACGATGCTTATCGACGTCGCCCCCTCACCACCCTGCTCACCAGCACCGCGGACGGCCGCCCGCTGTTTCCCCGCGTGTTCATCGACGCCGATGAACTCTCCCGGACCACCGCCGTGGCGCTGCCGGGCTTCGTCCTGGCCGCCGCCGAGCACGCCGGCACGGGTGCTGAGGTCCACGGTGTGCGCGTGATGTGTGATCCGAAGTCCACCAGCACCGGCAGCCTGCGCCTGACCCGCGGGTGGGACGTGGTCGACCATTCCTTCGACCTCGGCGAGGCCGGCGATGAGGTGGTGGAGGACGCGATCCTCCAGTCGGTGGCCCCGCAAGGCCACGACGCCTTCACCTTTTACGCGCAGCCGGACCTGACCCCTGTCACCCTGTGGTTGGGCAGCGGGACCGATGATTCCCTCATCGACGCCCTGCTTGCCGAAAACGCCGAGGTGGCTGAGGCTGCCGAGGCATGACGAAGGCCACCTCCCTTGGATGGGAGGTGGCCTTCAACGTGACAATGGTGCGCTCTGAAGGGCTCGAACCGCCGACCTATTGGGTGTAAGACAAACGGAGCGCTCGCACGGCCACATCACACCCGATACGGCGACGAACGTTCACGCAGTTCACGCGCTAAAAACGGCGTTGCCTACATCTCGGAACATTCGGCCCAATGTGACCCCCGTGTGGTCCCACGGCCATCACACCGCCCGCAGGTGACGACCAACCCCCGGCCGGTGACGCCACACACCCGAGACCAACCACAGCACCAGCGCGCCGGGGGCCCACTCATCCCCGCGCCCACGACTGCCACAGCGACTTCAGATCCACCGCGCGCACCCTGACGACAGGCCAGCGGCATTTTTGAACCCTCCCGCAACGCGTTACGTAACGAGTACCGCAATTCCGATCAACGGAGATGGCGTCAACTACAGTGGTGAACTAAGTCCAGAACCCAGGCCGTTCTATTTTTGGTGATTCGTCAGAGAGAAGGTGTGATGGCCAGCAAAGCGCCCTCAATGGCTGCCATTGACCCGGACGCCCGCGCAGTGATCGACGACTCCTGGCCGCACCTCGAGGACAGTTGGCGCGAGACGATCACCTCCGAGTGCACCTCCGGAGAAGAGCACTGGGCAGCCGAACATGCTCTCCAAGGTTCGCTGCTATCAGGGCACATTCCGAGCAACGGCGCCCTAGAGGCGGCCAAGAGAATCGCCGACGACATCGGCGGCCCATATCAGGCACGGATTTACCACTGGCTCGATAAGCTAGACATCTAGGCAACTCGAAGCCCCGGCCCCGGCCCCCACCTGACTACATTTCCATCCGGCGCGCCGGCCACCTCCTACCAGCTCCCCGCCGCGGGAAGACGGTGGGAGGTTCCGCGTCTCCGAGATTTCCCCGTGTGGTCCCAGTGTGTTCCGAGACGAAACCAGGGCCACACACCGAAACCGGAAAAGTGGCCCTGACCTTTACTTATAGTGGTGCGCTCTGACGGGCTCGAACCGCCGACCTATTGGGTGTAAACCAATTGCTCTTCCAGCTGAGCTAAGAGCGCGGAAACCCGTCGAACGGGTCAGGTCAGACTAGCACGGGCCACGGGCGGGCCCGCAACATGGCCTACTTCTGTCCGCGGGCCTCGAGGCAGGATCCCTGCCAGGCGCCGAGACGGGTCGCGGTGGTCTGGACCAGGCCGGCGAGTTGCGCGGACTCGGAGATCTCACCCGGGGCGATGGTGCCAGGCTTGCCGGCGCCGGGAGTCAGCAACCAGATGCGGCCGTTTTCCGCGAGGGGGCGCAGGGAGTCGACGAGACCGTCGACCAGATCCCCGTCCTCACCGCGCCACCACAAAAGGACGACGTCGCAGAGTTCATCGGTGTCTTCATCGAGAAGCTCCTCCCCGATGACATCCTCGACGGCCTCCGAGATGGCCGAGTCACAATCCTCATCCCATCCGACTTCCTGGACGATCATCCCCGACTTGATGCCGAGAATCTGTGCGTAGTCCTGGGCGTTCTTGTTCACCACGCCCGGAGCGTCCACCACTGCGTTCTTCCTCCTTGTGCACGGCCCACCCCCGTATGGGATCGGCCTTCTATAGGTACTGGTAGGCAGGATACAAGGTGTTCCCACGAATGTCCTGGTTTCCCCTTATCCGGCGGCGCGGCCCGGGCACCCCACCGCACGGGGGTGAGTGGGCGCAATTAACAACAGCGCGCTGTGACCACGCACACAGAGCGGGGACGTGGGGAAACGGGGTGTCGATAAGCGGGGACGATAACGCAAGCCTGCTTCACAAAGTTTGCAGGAGGCCCGATAAACCTTGGCCAATGAAAACACGTATCCTGGAAGCCGACATTCGGGCCCGAACGGAACACCTTGCCGGCGGGCCCGATGCCCCACCTCACCACCCCACAAATGGAGGCTCACCATGGCAGATGACCTGAACGCGAACGGCGGCCCGGGCAGCTCCCACTATCCGGCGATCCGCGACGGCGTCGCTTCGTACCTCAACGACTCCGATCCGGAGGAGACCCAGGAGTGGATGGATTCCCTCGACGGCCTGCTCGAGGAGAAGGACCCGGCGCGTGCGCGTTTCCTCATGCTGCGCATGCTCGAGCGCGCCACCCTCAAGCACGTTCCGCTGCCGAGCCTGACCTCCACGGACTTCGTCAACACCATCCCCACGACGATGGAGCCCGATTTCCCGGGCGATGAGGAAATTGAGAAGCGATTCCGCCGCTGGATGCGCTGGAACGCCGCCATGATGGTCCACCGCGCGCAGCGTCCGGGCATCGGGGTGGGTGGCCACATCTCCACCTACGCCTCCGCCGCCCCGCTCTACGAGGTCGGCTTCAACCACTTCTGGCGCGGCAAGGATCACCCGGGCGGCGGCGACCAGATCTTCTTCCAGGGCCACGCCTCCCCCGGCATCTACGCCCGCGCCTTCCTCGAGGGGCGCCTGTCCGAGGACGACCTCGACGGCTTCCGCCAGGAGGTTTCCCGCGGTGAGGGCAACGGCATCCCCTCCTACCCGCACCCGCACGGCATGCCGGACTTCTGGGAGTTCCCCACCGTCTCCATGGGCCTGGGCCCGATGGATGCGATCTACCAGGCCCGATTCAACCGCTACCTGCACAACCGCGGCATCAAGGACACCTCCGAGCAGCACGTGTGGGCCTTCCTCGGTGACGGCGAGATGGATGAGCCGGAGTCCCGCGGCCTCATCCAGCACGCGGCATTGAACAACCTGGACAACCTCACCTTCGTGGTCAACTGCAACCTGCAGCGCCTCGACGGCCCCGTCCGCGGCAACACCCAGATCATCCAGGAGCTGGAGTCCTTCTTCCGCGGTGCCGGCTGGTCCGTCATCAAGGTCATCTGGGGCCGCGAGTGGGATGCGCTGCTGGAGAAGGACGAGTCCGGCGCCCTGGTCAACGTCATGAACACCACCCCGGACGGTGACTACCAGACCTTCAAGGCCAACGACGGCGCGTATGTCCGCGAGCACTTCTTCGGCCGCGACGAGCGCACCGCCAAGCTCGTCGAGGACATGACCGACGAGGAGATCTGGGCCCTGCCGCGCGGTGGCCACGACTACCGCAAGGTGTACGCCGCCTACAAGCGCGCGCTGGAGACGAAGGACCGCCCGACGGTCATCCTGGCGTTCACCATCAAGGGCTACGGCCTGGGCCACAACTTCGAGGGCCGCAACGCGACCCACCAGATGAAGAAGCTCGCCGCCGAGGACCTCAAGGCCTTCCGCGACAAGCAGTCCATCCCGATCCCGGACGAGGTCCTCGAGGCCGATCCGTACCTGCCGCCGTACTACCACCCCGGTGATGATTCCCCGGAGATCAAGTACATGAAGGAGCGTCGCGCGGAGCTGGGCGGTTACGTCCCGGAGCGTCGCCAGAGCTACACCCCGATCCAGGTGCCGGACATCGACAAGTTGCGCAGCGTGCGCAAGGGTTCCGGCAAGCAGGAGGTCGCCTCCACCATGGCGCTCGTGCGTGCCTTCAAGGAGCTCATGCGCGACAAGGAGCTCGGCCGCCGCGTCGTGCCCATCATCCCGGATGAGGCCCGCACCTTCGGCCTCGACTCCTGGTTCCCCACCCTGAAGATCTACAACCCGCACGGCCAGAACTACGTGCCGGTCGACCATGACCTCATGCTCTCCTACCGCGAGTCCACCGAGGGCCAGATCCTGCACGAGGGCATCAACGAGGCCGGTTCCGTCGCCTCCTTCATGGCCGCCGGTTCCTCCTACGCCACCCACGGCGAGGCGA
>NZ_JAUNRW010000054.1 GCF_030535495.1 Corynebacterium sp. | reverse complement strand
CCGGAGCCGATCATCGCCATGGGCGCGGTCCTCACGTGGGCCTCCTTCGAGCGGGCCATCGCCACCTCCCGTCTGCTTCCGGCAGCCGTCGGTGTCATCCTGGCGACCATCTCCCTCGGCGCCGGCCCCACCGGCCTCATGGCCGTGTCCGCGCTGCTGGCCTCGCTGTCCAGCCTCATCCGCATCCTCTACCGTCGTCTCCCGCTGCTGGGGGCCGGACGGGGACCGGGGGGCGAGCGGGCGTCGAGAAGCAGCGTGACGACGGCGGTGGCCGCGATGCTGGCCCCGTTCCTCGCGGCGGGCACCGCCATCCTCATCGGTGTGTTCGGCGACCAGACGCTGGCGTCGGTCCTCGAGGCGATCCGCGTGCGTTCCGCGAAGGGACCCGCGCTGAACTGGTACGACGAGTGGGTCCGCTACCAGACCCTCATGGAACAGACCGTCGACGGCTCGCTCACCCGCCGCTTCGCCGTGCTCATGATGTTCTTCTGCCTGGCGATCGTCATCGCGGCGATCCTGCGCAACGGGCGCGTGCCGGGTGCCGCCAAGGATCCGTCGCTGCGTCTGATCCTCATCATCTTCGGCACCATGTTCTTCATGATGTTCACGCCGACGAAGTGGACCCACCACTTCGGCGTCTACGCCGGTATCGCCGGTGCGCTGGCCGCGCTGGCAGCCGTGGCCCTGTCGGCGCTGGCGATGCGCTCCCCGCGTGCCCGCACCCTCATGATCGGCGCCGTGCTGTTCATCTCCGCGATCTCGCTGGCCGGCATCAACGGCTGGTGGTACGTCTCCAGCTACGGCATCCCGTGGTTCGACAAGACGGTCCAGTACAACGCCGTCGAGTCCTCCACGATCATGCTGTTCATCGCCCTGGCGGTGCTGTTCATCGGCGTCCTGCAGTCCTTCATGGGCGACATCCGCAGCGCCCGCGCCGAAACCCACGGTGACTCGGCAGTGCAGGCCGAGCAGGCGGCAACCGCGGCGAGCAGGCGCAGTCGCTGGGCCGGCCTGGCGGCGGCACCCATCGCCGTGGCCTGCGTGTTCATCATCCTGTTCTCCCTGGCATCCTTCGCCAAGGCCTTCGTCTCCCAGGCGCCCGCCTACTCGGTCGGCATGGGCAATCTGCGTTCGCTGACCGGCAACACCTGCAGCCTCGCCAACGACGCCATGGTGGAGACCAACTCCAACGACGCCTTCCTCACCGCCGTGGACGGCGTGCCGCTGGGCGAGTCCCTCGAGTCCGGTGACAGCCGCGGCTTCGCCGCCAACAACGTCCCGCCGACGATCAACCAGGACTCCGTCTCCACCGCCTCCGTCGGTGCCATCGCGGACAGTGACAACTCCGGTGGATCCGATGAGGCCACCGGACAGGAGACGGGCAACACCGGCGGCACCCGCGCCGAGGTCGGCATCAACGGCTCCCGCGCGCGCCTGCCCTTCGATCTCGACTACACCACGGTGCCGGTCGTCGGTTCGTGGACGGCCGGCACCCAGTACCCGGCGAGCATCACCACCTCCTGGTACGAGCTTCCCGACGCCACCGAGGACGCCCCCCTCATCGTCGTGTCCGCCGCCGGACGTATCGAGCACCACGACATCAACGGCGTGAAGCACGACGGCCAGGAGCTGGTCCTCGAGTACGGCACGCAGGATGCCAGCGGGCGGGTGAGCAATGTCGAGGAGATCGAGATGCTCGACATCGGCCCCCTGCCGTCCTGGCGTAACCTGCGTCTGCCCATCGACGCCCTTCCGGACGAGGCCAACGTGGTGCGCATCGTGGCCACCGACCTCAGCCTCGACCCCGACCAGTGGATCGCGTTCACCCCGCCCCGGGTGCCCACGTTGGACTCTCTCGACAACGTCATCGGTTCCGAGCGACCGGGCCTGCTCGACTGGGCCGTCGCCCTGCAGTTCCCCTGCCAGCGCACGTTCGACCACTACGCCGGTGTGGCCGAGATCCCCGAGTTCCGCATCTCCCCGGACCACCCGGGCAAGGCCACGCTGACCCCGTTCCAGGACTACGACGGTGGCGGCGTCATGGGCACCGCTGAGGCAGTCAACTCCTCCTACGAGCTGCCCAGCTACACCCGCAACGACTGGCACCGCGACTGGGGCTCCATCGAGATCTACGAGCTCCGGACGAATTCCGTCGGCCAGGCCCCTGCGGAGGCCGAGATCACCCATGAGGTCATCCAGCGCTCCGGCTGGTGGAAGCCTTCGGAGATGAACATCTCGACGGGGTAGTCCCGGCTGTCGGTGGCGCTCTTGGTGGGGCTGCCGCGTGGGTTTGGGTACATCCCCCATGCTTATGCATGGGGGATGTACTCGTTCCCGGACCGCACGGAACCTTTGCCTCCTTCGATGAGTCCAATACAGCAGACACATCTACTTCGAGGGGGACCATGAACACCACGTACGTCACCAGGCTGCTCGAGCGCTGCGTCATCCGCACGGACGGATTGATCCTGCGTAGCGACCAGCAGAACATGCCGGACGCCAGCAATGTCATGCGCATGCTGGTCAAGCACAGAGCGATCGTGCCGATCGGGCGCGGCTCCTACGTCTGCTCGCAGAACTACACACAGTTGCGGGGGTGGGAGAAATTCCGGCTGCAGGCCATCGGGTTGGGCTCCCGGAAGGGGCGCACTCTCGCGGGATACTCGGCTGCCGAAGTCCACGGATTGTGGACCTACGCTACAGTCCCCCAGACGCACTGTTTCTACCGGCGAGGCAACGGGGCGATGATCAAGGAAAATGGCCTCCTCAACTACCGGGAGCTGCATTTTCAACTGAAGGCGGAGGACTGCGTCGTAATGGACGGGGTCCAGGTCACCTCCGTGGCCCGCACCATCGTCGATCTGACCAGGGTGCATGGTTTCGGTGCCGGATTCGTCGCCGCCTGCTGTGCCCTGCGTCAGAACAAGCTCACCATCGCCGAACTCAAGGACGAACTGCAGAAGACGAACGCCAGCATCCCCAAGGACCTGTTGCTCGACAACGTGACCGGCATCGTCGAATCCGCCCAGGAAGCCATGTTCCTGGCGCAGGTGGTCTTCTTCGGTGACTTCGAGGTCATTCCCCAGGTCGAGGTGAGAGGTTCTGACGGCACCGTTTTCCGCATCGACTTCGGTGTGAAAGGCACCACGAAATACATCGAGCTCGATGGGTACGAGAAGTACGGGCAGGATGCGGAATCCCAGCAGTTCTCGCTGCGCAGGGAGAAGAACCGGGCCCATGAATTAGCACAGAAGGGCACGGTGCCCAGGTCATACAACTACCGGCAGGTGGCGAATCTCTCCGCCTACCGGGGGACGCTCACAGCTCTGGGGCTGCCGCCGCGGCCGTACCTGCCGTCGATCCACCTCGATTGACGGGGGGCACACGAGTTGGTGCAGATGCCCCATGCACAAGCATGGGGGGTATGCATGTGCATGGGGACGGGAGGGGACGGGACGGGAGGGGGCACTGGCACTGGCGCGGACGCAGCTGCCCCCAGCGCCCTACACTCCCATCGGGGCATCCTCCGGGGTCACAGCCACCGGCAGGGCGGTCTCACCCATGAGGTCGGCGTCGACAGCCGCAGCAGCAGCGCGGCCCTCGGCGATGGCCCACACGATGAGCGACTGGCCGCGACCGTTGTCACCGGCGACATAGACACCCGGCACGCTCGAGCGGTACTGGGAGTCCCGCACGATGCGGCCACGCTCGTCGAACTCCACACCCAGCTCGGCGTGGATGCCGTCACGTTCCGCCCCGGAGAAACCGAGGGCGATGAGCACCAGGTCGGCGTCGATCTCGAAGTCGGTGCCGCGCATGGGCACGCGCCGGCCGTCGACCACCTTGACCTCGTTGCCGTGGATGGTGGTCACGGCGCCGTTCTCGCCGGAGAAGGAGACGGTGTTGACGGAGAAGCGACGCTCCGAGGTCTCCACGTACTCGCCCTCCTCGTGGGCGGTGGCCAGGCGCCACACCAGCGGGTACATGGGCCACGGGGTGGAGGCGGCGCGCATCTTCGGGGCACGCGGGCGGATGTCGAACTGGGTGACGCTCGCCGCACCCTGGCGCATGGCGGTACCGAAGCAGTCGGTGCCGGTGTCGCCGCCGCCGATGATGACCACGTTCTTGCCCTGCGCGTCGATCTCGCGGGAGTCCTTCTCCGCACCGTGGAGGTACTCCATGGCCTGGTGGATACCACTGAGCTCACGGCCCGGTACGGGCAGCTCGCGGGCGACGGGGGTGCCGGTGGCCAGGACGGTGGCGTCGAAAAGCGCGAGGTCCGCAGCGGACGGCGAGACGCCGCACTCGAAGCGGGTGCCCTCCGCCTTCATCTGGTCGAGGCGCCGGTCGAGGAAGCGGTCCTCGAGCTTGTACTCGGGCACGCCGTAGCGCATGAGGCCGCCGGGGGCGTCGTCACGCTCGAAGACCGTCACCTCGTGTCCGGCGCGGGTGAGCTGCTGCGCAGCGGCCAGACCGGCGGGACCGGAGCCGACGACGGCCACGCGCATACCGGTGCTGAAGGACGGCGTGACGGGCTCGGCCCACCCCTGTTCGAAGCCGTGCTCGGCGATGGCGACCTCGACGTCCTTGATGGCCACGGCGTCGTCGTTGATGGCCAGCACGCAGGCACCCTCACACGGCGCGGGGCACACGCGGCCGGTGAACTCCGGGAAGTTGTTGGTGGCGTGCAGGCGGTCCCACGCCTCGCGCCAGCGGCCCTGGCGGACCAGGTCGTTCCACTCGGGGATGATGTTGCCCAGCGGGCAGCCCGAGTGGCAGAACGGCACGCCGCAGTCCATGCAGCGGGCGGCCTGCTCGGTGACGTCACCGAGTTCGGTGACCTCGTTCCAGTCCAGCAGACGCAGCGGGACGGGGCGGTGCGGGAGTTCGGTGCGGTCGTACTTCATGAATCCGTGCGGGTCAGCCATGGTGGGCAACCTCCTTCTGCTGGATGAGTGCGCGCTTGTAGTCACGGGGCATGATCTTGACCAGGTCGCGTGCCTGCCACGGGCTGGTCGAGCCGGTGAGGCGGCGGTGGCGTTCGATGGCCTCCTCGAGGAAGGCGATGTCCTCGTCGTCGAGCTTCTCGACGTCCACCAGGCCCGGGTTGATCTTCCGGTCGAGATCCCCGACGGGGGCGAGGTAGGCGATGCCGCCGGACATGCCGGCGCCGAAGTTGTCCCCGACCTCGCCGAGGACCACCACGCGGCCGCCGGTCATGTACTCGCAGCCGTGGTTGCCGATGCCCTCGACCACCGCGACGGCGCCGGAGTTACGCACGCAGAAGCGCTCGCCGACGGCGCCGCGGATGTGGATCTCACCCGAGGTGGCACCGAAGCCGATGACGTTGCCGGCGATGATGTCGGGCTGGTCGCCGGTGAGCTGCGGCGGGGCCTCCGGGTGGGGGCTGAGGATGATGCGCCCGCCGGACAGGCCCTTGCCGACGAAGTCGTTGGCGTCACCGACGAGGTTGAGGGTCAGGCCGGCCGGGATGAAGGCGCCGGCGGAGTTGCCGGCGGAACCGGTGAGCGTGACGTGGACGGTGTCGGTGGGCAGTCCGGGCTTCCCGGCGGCGCGGGTGATGCGCGAACCGGTCATGGTGCCCACCGTGCGGTCGATGTTGGTGATGGGGTAGCTCAGTTCGATCTGCTTCGCCACCCCCCGGGCGGCGGCCTCGATGGTCTCCTCGGCGTCGAAAAGCAGGCGCTCGTCGAGAACGCCGCGCAGGCCGGTGTCCTGGGTGGTGGTCTGCCGTGCGGTGCCCTCCGGCATGTGGAGGATGGGGCTGAGGTCGAGCTGCGCGGCGCGCGGGTTGGCGGTGACGAAGTCGGAGTCGGTGCGCTGGCGCAGGAGCTGGGCCTGTCCGATGGCCTCGTCGAGGGTGCGGAAGCCCAGTTCGGCGAGGTACTCGCGGACCTCCTCGGCGAGGAAGGTGAAGAAGTTGACCACGTGCTCGGCGCGGCCGGTGTACTTGGCGCGCAGGTCCGGGTTCTGGGTGGCGATACCGACGGGGCAGGTGTCCAGGTGGCACACGCGCATCATGATGCAGCCCTCGACGACGAGCGGCGCGGTGGCGAAGCCGTACTCCTCGGCGCCGAGGAGGGCGGCGACGATGACATCGCGTCCGGTTTTCAGCTGACCGTCACACTGCACGCGGACGCGGTCACGCAGGCCGTTGAGCAGCAGCGTCTGCTGGGTCTCGGCCAGGCCGAGCTCCCAGGGACCACCGGCGTGCTTGAGGCTGGTCAGCGGGGAGGCACCCGTTCCGCCGTCGTGGCCGGAGATGAGAATGACATCGGAGTGCGCCTTGGCCACACCTGCGGCGACGGTGCCCACACCCTGCTCCGCGACGAGCTTGACGTGGATCCGGGCATCCGGGTTGGCGTTGCGCAGGTCGAAGATGAGCTGGGCCAGATCCTCGATGGAGTAGATGTCGTGGTGCGGCGGCGGGGAGATGAGCCCGACGTGCGGGGTGGTGATGCGCACCTCGGCGATCCACGGGTAGACCTTCTCCGGAGGCAGCTGGCCGCCCTCACCGGGCTTGGCACCCTGGGCCATCTTGATCTGGATGTCGGTGCAGTTGTTGAGGTAGTGGCTGGTGACACCGAAACGGCCGGAGGCCACCTGCTTGATGGCGGAGCGCTTCCAGTCACCGTTGCGCTCGTGCTCGAAGCGGGCGGCGTCCTCGCCGCCCTCACCGGAGTTCGACATGGCGCCGAGGCGGTTCATGGCGATGGCCAGGGTCTCGTGGGCCTCGGCGGAGATGGAGCCGTAGGACATGGCGCCGGTGGAGAAACGCGAGACGATGGCGGAGACGGGCTCGACCTCGGAGAGCGGGACCGGCGGGCGGTCGGAGGAGAACTCGAGCATGCCGCGCAGGGTGGCCAGGCGGGCCGACTGATCGTCGACGGAGCGGGTGTAGTCGCGGAAGATCGCGTACTGGCCGGTGCGGGTGGCGTGCTGGAGCTTGAAGATGGTCTCCGGGTTGAACAGGTGGTACTCGCCCTCGCGGCGCCACTTGTACTCGCCACCGAGGTCCAGATCGCGGTGGGCGAGCTCCTCGGGACGGGGCAGGAAGGCGGAGCGGTGCCGGGCGGCGACGTCGGCGGCGAGCTCGTCGAGGCCGACGCCGGCGATGGGTGAGGGGAGGCCGCCGAAGTGGGCGTCGAGAAGCTCCTGGGACAGGCCCGTGACGTCGGCGAGCTGGGCGCCGCGGTAGGAGGCGACGGTGGCGATACCCATCTTCGACATCACCTTGAGCACACCCGAGGTGGCGGCGGTGACGTAGTTGGTGCAGGCCTCGTCGAGGGTGAGGTCGCCGAGCTGGCCGACCATGCGCAGCTCATCGATGGTCTCGAAGGCCATGTACGGGTTGACGGCGTCCGCGCCGAAGGCGACGAGCATCGCCAGGTGGTGGACCTCGCGGGCGTCACCGGACTCGATGATGAGCGAGCAGCGGGTGCGGGTGCGCTCGGTGACCAGGTGCTGGTGCACCGCGGAGGTGAGCAGCAGGGAGGGGATGGGGGCGAAGCGCTCGTCGGACTCGCGGTCGGAGAGCACGATGAGGGAGGCACCGCCGGCGATGGCGTTGTCCACCTCGCGCAGGACGCGGTCGATGGCCTCGCGCATGCCGAAACCGTGGTGGGCCACCGGGTAGAGGCCGGAGATGACGTCGGCGTGGAAGGAGGACCATTCTCCGTGGTCATCGGCGTGGATGAGGGTGGCCAGGTCGTGGTTGTCCAGGACGGGGCCGTCGATACGCACGCGGCGGGCGGCCTCCGGGCCGGGGTGGAGCACGTCCGACTGGGCGCCGAGCAGGGTGTCCATGGAGGTGACGGGCTTCTCGCGGATGGCGTCCAGCGGCGGGTTGGTCACCTGGGCGAAACGCTGGGAGAAGAAGTCGTAGAGCATGCGCGGGCGCTGCGAGAGCGCGGCGATGGGGGTGTCCGAACCCATCGAGCCCAGGGCCTCGGCGGAGTTGAGCGCCATCGGGGCGATGATGAGCTCGACGTCCTCCTCGGTGATGCCGAAGACGCGCTGACGCAGGACCGCGCGCTCGTGCGGCATGTATTCGTAGCGGGTCTGCGGCAGATCGGCCAGGGGAACGAAGTTGTCGGCGATCCAGGAGCGGTAGTCCGCGGTGGCGGCCAGGCGGGCCTTGATCTCCTCGTCGGGGACGATGCGCCCAGCATTGGTGTCCACCAGGAACATGCGGCCCGGCTCGACGCGGGTGCGCTTGACCACGTCCTTCGGCTCGACGGGGACCACGCCGGCCTCGGAGGCCATGATGACGGTGTCGTCCGCAGTCACCCAGATACGTCCCGGGCGCAGGCCGTTGCGGTCGAGGACGGCGCCGACGAGCGAACCGTCGGTGAAGGCGACGGCGGCCGGGCCGTCCCAGGGCTCCATGAGGCAGGAGTGGTACTCGTAGAAGTCGCGCAGCTCCGGGTCGATGGTGGGGTTGTGCTCCCAGGCCTGCGGGATCATCATGGCCACGGCATGCGGCAGGGAGTAGCCGCCGAGGTGAAGGAGCTCGAGGGCCTCGTCGAAACGCGCGGTGTCGGAGGCACCGGGGGTGCACACCGGGAGGATGCGCTCGAGGGGTCCGAGCTGCTCGGAGTTGATGAGGGCCTCGCGGGCGCGCATCCAGTTCTCGTTGCCGGTGACGGTGTTGATCTCGCCGTTGTGGGCGACCAGGCGGTAGGGGTGCGCCAGCGGCCACGAGGGGAAGGTGTTGGTGGAGAAGCGCGAGTGCACCAGGGCAATCGCCGAGGTCAGTCGGCGGTCCTGCAGGTCGAGGAAGAAGCGCCCGAGCTGCGGGGTGGTGAGCATGCCCTTGTAGACGATGGTGCGCGCGGACAACGACGGGAAGTAGACGGTGTCCTCGCCGTGCTTGGTACCCAGGTCACGCTCGCAGCGCTTGCGCAGGAAGAACATGACGCGGTCGAGCTCGATGCCCTCCTTGCCCTCTGCGACGATGAAGGGCTGGTTGAAGCGCGGCATGGTCTCACGGGCGGCGGTGCCCAGGCCACGCGGGTCGACGGGGACCTCGCGCCAGCCGAGGACCTCTGCGCCCTCCTCGCGGGCGATGTTCTCGATCTCGCGGCGGGCGTCGAGAAGATCCATGCGGCGGGTGGGCAGGAAGGCGATGCCGGTGGCGTAGTGCCCGGCCGCGGGCAGCTCGAAGTCGACGACCTCGCGGTAGAAGGCGTCGGGGATCTGGAGGAGGATGCCGGTGCCGTCGCCGGTGTCGGGGTCCGCGCCGGCGGCACCACGGTGGTCGATGTTGGCCAGGATCTTCAGGCCCCGGTCCACGATGCTTCTCGACGCCCGTCCGTGCATGTCCGCGACGAATCCGACTCCGCAGGCGTCGTGTTCGTGGGCCGGGTTGTAGAGCCCTTCTCGGCGCATGGGTACCTCCTCAAGTTATCTGTCTGTCGCTCTACAGAAAACTACATCCGGGCCTGTCATGCAATAGGTAATGCACAACCAGGGGGAGCCTCCTACACCACAGACCTCACCGGAGCCGGGCTGTAGGCGTAGGAATCGTCCGCCTTCGCCATCCGGTGCGCGCGGATCCACACCCAGATGACCAGCGGATACATGATCGCTGCCACGACGAGGTAGGTGATCATCAGCCACAGCTCCCGCGGCCACAGGAGGTTCCACGCGAAGTGCAGCGCGAAGGCGACGAACAACCACCCCCCGGCCACCCCGATGCGCCAGAGACGGGAGCGCCCGGCCATGAACACCGCCAGGCCCAGCCCCCACCCGGCCAACGCGGTGAAGATGATGTGCAGTCCCGGTCCGGCCAGCACGCGCAGACCCCACACATCAAGGCTGCCCTGCAGATCCGTGTTGGGATGGAGCGTGGCCCCGAAGGAGCCGTACAGGAGGTTCTCGAACACCTCGAATCCGAGTCCGATGACCGCACCCGTCATCAGCCCGTGCCACGGCCGGTTGAGGGCCCGGAAGGTGAAGAGGATGACGCCCACCCCCAGCACCTTGGCGATCTCCTCCGGATACGCCCCACCGAAGGACGCCGCCACCACCTTCCAGCCGAGCCGCTCCGTGAGCGTCATGAGGGGGATGCCCCCGATCATGATGAGCCCGAAACTGACACCTGCGCCCCACAACAGGGAGCTGACGACCCACTTCCAGCCGGCTCCGTCCTTCTCCGGCCACATGGGCGACCGCGACAGCAGCCACAGCACCAGCGCCAGATAGACCACCGCGAAAACGATGCCGAGCGAGGCTCCCACCCAGGAGATGAGGAAGTTCGTGGCAGAGAAGTAGAGGACCACGGGGACGGCGATGACACTCAGTGTGATGAGGGTGACGCGAAACAGCGAGCTCATACCGTCACCACCTGCGGCTCCAGAGGAAGACGGAAGCCACCGTCCCCGCGCGTGGCTTCGATGGCCTCCCGGACGATCCCCGGCAGCTCCCGACCGGTGAACTCCTGCCACACGGTGTCCGCCAGCGGCGCCACCTGCCCGCCGGGGCCGGTGAGCACCACGATCATCGTCTCGTCCTCCCGGTCATCGCCGCCCTCCAGCGACATACCGACAGAGCGCGAGAAGTCGTCGATGATCATCCGCGCCGACCCCTCCCGCAGGATCTCCGCATCCTCGGGAGGCGGGAACATCGCCATGGCCCGCATCATCCGCCGCAGCGTGCGGTCGGGGTCGGTGCCACCCGCGACGTTCATGGTCTGCGTGAGCACATCCCCGCAGCTCCATCCGGCGTGCAGCACCTCGGTGGACGGGCGGCACTGCATCTCGAGCGGAATGTTCCACCCCTCCTCGGAACCGAGCACCACCTGTTCAGAGATGGTGCGCGACGGTACGACGGGCAGCAGCAGTGCGGGCAGGAGCAACGTGAGGGCAGTCGCCCCGAAGAGTGCGAACCACCACCTCCGGTCGGTCCTCGGCTGCAGGCGATAAAGGCTCATGGGACCCCACCCTAATGCCCCGCCACTCACCTAGAGTTGGGGACATGAATGACCTCTACGCCTACGTCAACGGCCCGTGGCTGGCCACCCATGTGATTCCGGAGGACCGGGGGGTCGACGGCACCTTCCACAAACTCCGCGACGACGCCGAGGCGGACGTCCGCGAGATCATCGAATCCGATACCGGCCGCGCCGGGCGACTCTTCCGTTCCTTCATGGACGTCGAGGGCGTCAATGCCGCCGGCATGGCCCCCCTCGACCCGGACCTGGACCTGCTCAGCGCCCCGGATGCGGCCACGTTCGCCGCCCGCCTCGGCGAGCTCGAGAGCCTCGGGGTGGCTGCCCCGCTGACGTTCTGGGTGGAGAAGGACTCGGACTCCGAGGATGCCATCGCCTACCTCATCCAGTCCGGGCTCGGGCTGCCCGACGAGGCCTACTACCGCGAGCCGCAGCACGCCACCGTCGTCACTGCTTATCGACGCCACGTCGCCGACATGCTGCGTTTCCTCGACCCCGCGCGCCTGTTCGGCCTGACCCCGGAGATCGCCACCGAGCGCATCATCGCCCTGGAGACCGAGATCGCCGCCGGTCACTGGGACGTGGTGGCGACCCGGGATGCGGTGAAGACGTACAACCCGGTCGAGTTCGACGCGCTGCCCGCCGTCATCCGCCGCCTGCTCATCGGCACCGGCCTGCCCGAGCAGCGGCTGGTGTCCATGATGCCCTCCTACGTCACCCATCTCGCGGGCCTGCTCAGCGACGACCGCCTCGCCGACTGGCAGCTGTGGGCCACCTGGCACATCCTCCGTTCGCGGGCGAGCGTGCTTCCCGAGGAGGTCGGCGCCAAGAACTTCGAGTTCTACGGCACCCTGCTCTCCGGGGCCACCCAGCAGCGGGACCGCTGGAAGCGCGGCGTCGGCCTGGTGGAGTCCCTCGTCGGCCAGGAGGTGGGCCGGATCTTCGTCGAGAAGCACTTCCCGGAGTCCTCCAAGGCGGAGATGCTCGAGCTGGTCGACTACCTCGTGGAGGCCTACCGCGAGCGCATCTCGCAGCTGCCGTGGATGACGCAGGAGACCCGGGAGCGCGCCCTGGAGAAGCTCGACCAGTTCAAGGCGAAGATCGGCTACCCGGATGTGTGGCGCTCCTACGAGGGTCTCGATTTCACCGCCGACGGTGCCTCCCTGCTGGACAACGTGCGTCAGGCCTCGGCGTTCCTGCAGGACTATGAACTGAACAAGATCGCCAAGCCGGCGGACCGCGACGAGTGGTTCTCGACTCCGCAGACCGTCAACGCCTTCTACAACCCGGTGGTCAACGACATCACCTTCCCGGCCGCCATCCTCCGGGAGCCCTTCTACTCCCCCGACATGGATGCCGCGGAGAACTTCGGCGCCATCGGCGCGGTCATCGGCCACGAGATCGGCCACGGTTTCGACGACCAGGGCTCCCAGTACGACGGCCACGGCAACCTGCGCTCCTGGTGGACCGACGCGGACCGCGCGGCGTTCACCGAGCTCACCGACAAGCTCGTCGGCCAGTTCACCGGGTTGATCCCCTCCGTGCTGCGCGATGCCGGTATCCAGTCGGAGGGCGTCAACGGCGAGTTCACCCTCGGCGAGAACATCGGCGACCTCGGCGGACTGGGCATCGCCGTCATTGCTTATCGACGCTACCTCGCCGACCGCGGCCTCGACTTCGACACCTCACCCGTGGCTACTTTCGAGGCCGAGGGCGCGGATCCGGATCTCAGCGGCCGTGAGTTCACCGGGTTGCAGCGGCTGTTCCTGTCCTGGGCGCGGGTGTGGCGCACCGCCATCCGTCCCGAGCAGGCGCAGCAGTACCTGGCGATCGACCCGCATTCCCCCGCCGAGTTCCGCTGCAACGTCATCGCCGCCAACATCGACGAGTTCTACCGGGCCTTCCCCGAGGTCACCGAGGACTCCCCCATGTGGATCCGCCCCGAGGACCGGGTGACCATCTGGTAGGCCGGCCCCCGCCCCGCCGCCTGCAAGAGATTACGTCCAGACAACACCCGAACAGGGATTTTGCACAGAACTGAACACCGTTCGGGTGCGTCTTTGCAGAACCCTAGTCCCGGATACTCAGCTCCGCGCACACACGCTGCTTCTCCGGCATCGACGGCAGCCAGCCCACCAGGTGCAGGCGGGCGGTGTTGGCGTCCACGCCGGTGAGGTTGAGCCGACGCAGCAGGTGCGGGACGATGAGCTGGAAGTCCTTGCCCTCGCCATTGACCACGGCATGGCCCACCGCCCGCTGCCGGGTGACCTCCGTGAGCTCGAGGTCGGTGATCTCGACCTTGCCCTCCTTGCCGGACCCCCGGATGTCCAGGGCGGCCGGTACCCCGTCGGAACGGCGCGCCCCGTCGTCACCCTCGAGGATCGTGCGGATGAACTGGGTGACCGCCACCGGATCGCCGAGCGCGTTGGACACGTAGCGGTGGCCGAGCTCGCTGTGCTCCATCTCCACCAGCGTGTGGTCGGGAGAGAACTCACTGGGCCGGTAGGTCAGGGGCAGCTGCACGCCGCGGCCGTCGAGATCGGAACCGATGAGGACCTCGATGCCCACCTCACCTGCCGGATCCACCAGTCGGTAGCTACCGAGCAGGGTGACGATACCCGCGAAACGCGCCGCGATATCGTCCTTCGTGGGGTCGAGTTCTGAGTCGTAGATGAGTGCTTCGCCGCTCATGGGGGACTCCCTTTTGTGTCGATAACCTTTTGCTTCCAGCGTAGACCGCCGGACCCCCCAACGGGCGGGCTCGCGCACTAGGCTGGCGACCATGACAGCCGAGAAGACGCCCGAGCAGTTGCAGGAAGAGAAGTTCCGCGCGGACTTCCAGGTCGGCGGGGTCGACCGTGAGATGCCCGCGGAGGAGCAGCTGGAGCAGCTCTACTCGTACATCGATGCGCACTACGAACTACCGGACTTCACCCCGCCGTGGAAGGGCGGGGACGGCGATCCGGATCCGGCCGACAACTACATCGCCCGTCTGTCCGACCGCATCACACACGCCTCCATGCTCATGCTCGGTTCCGGGCTCGACCACTCGATGCCGGGTGTGGTCTGGGCCGAGGGCATCGAGGTCGCAGAGGTGCCTGAGGTGGGCGGACGCCTGTTCACCCCGTCCGAGCCGACCGGCGCGTGGGCGATCAGCTTCCACTCCGGCGGTTGGTGGCGCGGTTCCGGTAACGCTCTGGAGATCTCCTGGCGCCCTGAGGTCGCGGCCGCGGCCCAGCGCTCGGGCACGGTCATCCTCGACCTCGACTATCCCCTGGCCCCGCAGAGCACCGTCGCGGAGATGAACGCCCTGGTCCGCCGGGCCGTCGGCTACGCCAAGCACCACAATGCCTGCTCCATCACCGGCTGGGGTTATTCCTCCGGCGCCGCGCTGGCGGCGATGAACGCCTCGCTTTTCGACGCCCTCGTGCTCACCTTCCCCGACCTCGGCAGCGTCGCCGGCCTCCCGGAGGACATCCGTGCGGGGCAGTCCGTCCCCGCCCCGCAGGACTGGCCAACCACCCTGGTACAGATCGCACTGCAGGATGAGATCGCCTCCCGCCCGGAGACCGGGGATCATGAGGTCCGCGAGTACGTCGCCCGCCATCGCGTTTCCACCCCGGAGGTGGCGCGGCAGAAGATCGCCGACGTGGCGGAGTTTCTGCGGGCGCAGTCGTAG
>NZ_JAUNRW010000053.1 GCF_030535495.1 Corynebacterium sp. | reverse complement strand
CACTACGCGGTGGTGCAGGAGCTGTTCACGGGCCTCTACGACAACGGCTACATGATCAAGGAGACCACCATGGGTGCGGTCTCCCCGTCGACCGGACGCACCCTGCCGGACCGCTACATCGAGGGCACGTGCCCGATCTGCGGTGCCGACGGCGCCCGCGGTGACCAGTGCGACAACTGCGGCAACCAGCTCGACCCGGCGGACCTGATCAACCCGGTGTCCAAGGTCAACGGCGAGACCCCGGAATTCGTGGAGACCGAGCACTTCCTTCTCGACCTGCCCTCCCTGGCGGAGGCACTGGGTGAGTGGCTGCGGGGGCGCGAGGACTGGCGCCCCAACGTGCTGAAGTTCTCCCTCAACCTGCTCGAGGACCTGCGCCCGCGCGCCATGACCCGCGACATCGACTGGGGTGTGCCCATCCCGGTCGAGGGCTGGGAGGACAACAACGCCAAGAAGCTCTACGTCTGGTTCGACGCCGTCATCGGCTACCTCTCCTCCTCCATCGAGTGGGCCTGGCGCTCCGGTGACCCCGACGCCTGGCAGCAGTGGTGGCAGAATCCCGAGGCCGAGGGCTACTACTTCATGGGCAAGGACAACATCACCTTCCACTCCCAGATCTGGCCGGCCGAGCTGCTCGGTTACGCAGGTAAGGGAGCCAAGGGCGGGCAGCTGCACACCTACGGTGAGATCAACCTGCCGACCGAGGTCGTCTCGTCTGAGTTCCTCACCATGTCCGGCTCGAAGTTCTCCTCCTCCAAGGGCGTGGTCATCTACGTCAAGGACTTCCTCGCCGAGTTCGGCCCGGACCCGCTGCGCTACTTCATCGCCGTGGCCGGCCCGGAGAACACCGACACCGACTTCACCTGGGACGAGTTCGTCCGCCGCGTGAACAACGAGCTGGCCAACGGCTGGGGCAACCTGGTCAACCGCACCGTGTCCATGGCGCACAAGAACTTCGGTGAGGTCCCCACCCCGGGTGAACTCACCGACGCCGACACCGCCATCCTCGACCTGGCCGCCAGGACCTTCGACATCGTCGGTGAGAACCTCGCCTCCTCCAAGTTCAAGAACGGCATCACCGCCGCCATGCACGTCGTCGGCGAGGCCAACGCCTACATCGCGGACCAGGAGCCGTGGAAGCTGGCCAAGGACGAGTCCCAGCGCGAGCGCCTGGCCACCGTGCTGTGGACCGCCCTGCAGGTGGTCTCCGACTGCAACACCCTGCTCACCCCGTACCTGCCGCACATCGCGCAGCAGGTGCACGAGACCCTCGGCCGCGAAGGCGTGTGGGCCGCGTCCCCGGAGATCCGCGAGGTCGCCGATGATATGCCGGTCGAACTGGTCGGCGTCGGTCTGCCCGCGGAGGGTGCCACTTACCCGGTCATCACCGGCGACTACGAGCAGCAGCAGGCGGTGTGGGAGCGCGTCGAGGTGGTTCCGGGTACGCCGCTGAGCAAGCCGCAGCCGCTCATCCAGAAGCTGGATCCGGAGCTGGCCGAGACCGGCCCGGAGTGGGCGCCCGTCCAGTAAAAGGTGTGACGTACTAGGCTGGGGCCTTCACACCCGGAGGAGGCCCGGCTTGAGTACACCCCGACTGCGCCCTGCGCAGGCCCTGTCGGCGCTGCTGCTGTTCGCCGCCGTGATCGTCGCGGCGGTCAACCTGCGCTCCGGTATCTCCTCCCTCGGCGCCGTGCTTGCCGACGCCCTCGCGGCGTTCGGCGTCGGCGGCTCCCTGGCCGGCATCATCACGGCGATTCCGGGTCTGTTCTTCTCCCTGCTCGGCCTGCTCGCCGTGCCCCTGGCGGTGCGGCTCGGGTTGTCCCGGACACTGTTCGTGGGCATGGCGCTGTCCCTGGTGGGGCTGGCCGCGCGGCCCTGGGTGGGGGAGATCTGGGCCTTCATCGTCCTCACCGTCTTCGTCACCGTGGGCATCGCCCTGGCGAATGTCCTGCTGCCGGCGTGGATCAAGAACCACGGCGGTCGGCACATTGTGGCGCTCATGACGGTGTACGGCTCCGTGCTCGGTATCTCCGGTGCGGCCGGGCCATTGACGGCGCTGCTCACGGACGATTTCCGCTGGGCCCTGTTCCTGTGGGCGATCCCCGCGGCGCTGCAGGTCGCCGTGTGGTTCGTGGTGGTCCTGCGGGTCGGCCGCGACGTGCCGAGCTCCACCTCGCCGCAGGTGGCGGCGGGGAAGGGGGGCGTCGATAAGCAGGTATCGCTGTGGCGTTCCCCCACGGCGGTGTTCCTCATGATCTTCTTCGGACTGCAGTCCATGCACGCCTACATTCAGATGGGCTGGCTGCCGAAGATCCTCGTCGATCACGGGGTGTCCGCCTCGACGGCCAGCCTGGCGCTGGCGGTGGCCGGCAGCTTCAACATCATCGGCGGGTTCATCATGCCGATTCTCATCGACCGCCTGCGCTCCATCGTGTGGTTGCCGGTGCTGTTCTCCGGCCTCATGGCCTCCGGATACCTCGGCCTGTGGCTGGCGCCCGCGCAGACCCCGCTGCTGTGGGCGGCGCTGCTGGGCGTCGGCGGATTCTGCTTTCCGACGGCCATTGCGCTCATTCCCGCCCGCTCGCGCGTACCGCTGATCACCGCCCGGCTCTCCGGTTTCGTGCAGCCGATCGGCTATGTCATCGCGGCGATCGGCCCGCTGGTCGTGGGTGTCGTGCGCGAATCCATGGGGGACTGGTCCCTGATCCTCCCCGTCCTGGCCGGGGTGTGCGTGTTCATGGGGGCGGCGGGGTTCCGCGCCGCGCGTGCGAGTTTCGTCGATGATGAACTGGCAGCTCAGAGGTGATGTCGGGGGCATGGTCTAGCGTGGGGGCCATGCAGGCAACCAGGGATCAGGCCAATGACCTTCTCACCGGTATCGCGGGGCCGGGCGCGCAGTTGCGCGATGATCAGTGGACCGCGATCGACGCCCTCGTCAACGACCGTCGACGCATGCTGGTGGTGCAGCGCACGGGCTGGGGTAAATCGGCGGTGTACTTCATCGCGGCGAAGCTGCTCCGGGACTCCGGGGCGGGAGCCTCGCTCATCATCTCCCCGTTGCTGGCACTCATGCGTAACCAGGTCGCGGCCGCGCAGCGCGCCGGGATCCGCGCGGCGACCCTCAATTCGGCGAACATGACCGAGTGGGAGGAGATTCAGGCCCGC
This sequence comes from Corynebacterium sp., assembly GCF_030535495.1. Taxonomy (GTDB): domain Bacteria; phylum Actinomycetota; class Actinomycetes; order Mycobacteriales; family Mycobacteriaceae; genus Corynebacterium. Next base: position 11,777 of record NZ_JAUNRW010000053.1, on the reverse strand, counting down.
GTCGCGGCCGGGGAGGTGGATGTGCTGCTCGTGTCTCCGGAAAGGCTCAACAACCCCGGTTTCCGCGATGAGGTGCTCCCGGCCCTGGCGGCGACCGTGGGCATGGTGGTCGTCGACGAGGCGCACTGCATCTCCGACTGGGGACATGATTTCCGCCCCGACTACCGGCGCATCCGTGACCTGCTGGCCGGCCTGCGTTCCGGGGTCCCCGTGCTGGCCACCACCGCGACGGCCAACGACCGCGTCGTCGCCGACGTGCAGGCCCAGCTCGGCGCGGACACCGGTCTGCTGCGCGGCGGGCTGGACCGCGAATCGCTGCACGTGTCGGTGGTGCGCCTGCCCGACACCACCCAGCGCCCCGCGTGGCTGGCCACCCACCTGGCGGAACTGGAGGGTTCCGGCATCATCTACTGCCTCACCGTCGCCGCCGCCGAGGACCTGGCGGAGGCGCTCGAGGCCGCCGGATGGAACGTCGCCGCCTACACGGGACGGACCGAGGCCACGGAACGCGAACGCCTGGAGCAGGCGCTCATCGACAACGAGCTCAAGGCGCTGGTGGCCACCTCCGCGCTGGGCATGGGCTTCGATAAGCCGGACCTGGGATTCGTCGTCCACGTCGGCGCGCCGGGCTCGCCCGTGAGTTACTACCAGCAGATCGGCCGCGCGGGCCGAGGTACCGAACGCGCAGATGTCATCCTCCTTCCCGGGGCCGAGGACCGCGACATCTGGGAGTACTTCGCCTCCGTCTCCTTCCCTGACGAGGCCACGGTGCGGCACCTGCTGGGCGTGCTGGGGGACCAGGCGCAGTCGACGATGAAACTGGAGGCGCAGGTGGACCTGTCGCGTTCGCGGTTGGAGCAGGTGCTCAAGGTGCTCGACGTCGATGGAGCGGTGCGACGCGTGAAGGGCGGCTGGGTGTCGACCGGGCAGGAATGGCATTACGACGCCGCGCGTTATGCCGGTCTCGCGCAGGCACGCGCCGCGGAGCAGGAGGCGATGCTCGCCTATCAGACCACCGACGATTGCCGCATGCTCTTCCTTCGCGGCCAGCTCGACGACGCCGGGGCCACCGAACCCTGCGGGCGCTGCGACAACTGCACCGGCCGTCGCCTCGATCCGGCCGTGGACCCGGCTGTCGCCGAGCGTGTCGACGCCCGCCTCACCGCCCCCGGCGTCCGTGTCACCCAGCGCCGCCAGTGGCCCACCGGCATCTCCGTCCGTGGTCGCATCCACGGCGTGGAAGCGGGTCGCGCCCTGGGCCGCCTCAACGACATCGCCCGTGGGCCGGCGCTGACCCAGCTTCTCGCCGACCCCTCCTGGCGCCCCACCTCCCCCTGGCGGCAGGACACCTGGTTGCCGCGCATCGTCGCGGTGCTCTCCGACTGGGACTGGTCGCAGCGGCCCACCACTGTGGTGGCCTTGGGCTCGCACGACCCGGAGCGAGCGGAGTTCGTGGCGGCGTTGGCGGAGGCGATCGCCGCGGTGGGGCGGATGTCGTTTGCCGGTGTCCTGCCCGTGCGCCCGGGGGCGGGGGAGGTCACCGCCCAGAACTCCGCCTACCGCGTGACGGCGCTGCTCGATCACTGGGACTTCTCCGGCGTGGGGGAAGCGGACGGGCCGGTTCTGCTGGTCACCGATCTCATCGACACCGGATGGTCCGTCACCGTCGCGGGCTCCGCGCTGGCGGAGCGCACCGGGCAGCCGGTGCTGCCGTTCGCTCTGGCGAGCAGGGGTTAGAGCACCGCCACCGCGCGGCAGGGGAAGGAGGAGCCACCCGCCGGCACCGGCCATGACACCCACATCGTCGCGCCTGTCGGCGGCACCTGCTCCAGCCCCGTGAGCAGTTCCACCTGCCAGTGGTCGTGCTCGAGCCACCAGCGCTGCGCCGGGTACCCGCCGCGCCCGGTGACCCCGGCAGGGTCGGTGTTGAGGGTGTCGTGGCCGATGGCCACCACGCCGCGGGCGTCGAGCAGCTGCACCGCATCGAGAGACCACCCGGCGTCCAGCGACCCGGTGTGCAGCGCCGCGAAGCAGCCGGACGGAATGCGGCCGTGGCGTGACTCCCACGCGCGGATGTGCGCGGCGGTGAGGCAGGGGGCGTCGATAAGCGGAAGAACCACTAAAGGCAGCACCATCTCACTGAGTGGAATGTCGGCGAGGGTACGGCCGCCGGGGAGCGCGTGCGCGGGGGCGTCGACATGGGTGCCGGCCGGGCCGACCACGGAGTAGGCCAGCACCTCGAAGGAGTCCGCAGCTGCGGACTCCAGCTCGCTGACCTGCAGCGGCGGGTCGGTGGGGAAGCGCGGCATGTCGGGGCGCAGGGGGCGGGTGAGGTCGACGAAGCGGTCCATGTCCCTAGAATGTCAGCCATGTCGAAGAAGAAGCCCCGTCCCACGCCCGTGCCCGCCGAGCGGATTCCCGGCATCGTCGATGCCCACACTCATCTGGCCTCGGCCGGGGCGCGGACACCGGAAGAGGTCGACGCCATCGTCGCCCGCGCCGTGGATGCGGGCGTGGAGCGGATCTGCACCGTCGGCGACGGCCTGGCGGAGGCGGAGCTCGCGCTGCAGGCCGCCAGGCACCATGAGCGCGTGTTCGCGGCGTGCGCCATCCACCCGACCCGGGCCCACGAACTTGACGACGCCGCCCGCGCGCGCCTGACGGAGATGGCTGAGGATCCGGATTGCGTGGCCATCGGTGAGACCGGGCTGGACACCTACTGGATCCGCCACGAACCGGAGCGCACTGCGCCGCTGGACGTGCAGGAGGAGGCACTGCGCTGGCACATCGACCTGGCGATCAGTTCCGGCAAGGCTCTCATGCTGCACAATCGCGAGGCTGATGCCGAGCTCATGGCCGTGCTGGCCGACGCCCCGCAACCGCGGGAGACGATCCTGCACTGCTTCTCCTCCCCGTTGTCCATCGCCGAGGAGGCGCTGGAGCGCGGGTATGTGCTCAGTTTCGCCGGGAATGTGACCTTCAAGCGCAACGACGAGCTGCGTAAGGCCGCCCGGCTGGCGCCGCGGGGGCAGCTGCTCATCGAGACGGATGCGCCGTACATGACGCCGGAGCCCTTCCGTGGGGCGCGCAATGAACCGGCCCTCATCGGCCATACGGCGCTGTGCGTGGCGGAGGCGCGTGGTCAGGACGTGGCAGATCTAGCGCTCGAACTCACGCAGACGTTTCAGCGGGTGTACCAGCGGGGGTAGTGAGCATGTTCACATCCGCGTTCTGCCAGCACTAATGAGGCGTGTGGTGTGTGTGTGATGGGCGTGGCGGGAGATGGTGACGTGTCGCAGATTCCCTGGACGTCACGCAACTGTTACCGTACTGTGATCAACGACCGAAATGCCCCGTGTGCCCTGCCACACGCGGACACTTTCCCCGAATGAGATCGAGAACGTAACTCCCCATGGGCCTGCACAGCACTTCACGAATCACGCGGATCAACAACCCCGGCACCTCCACCGCCAAGCGCCTCGCCGCTGGTGGTGTGCTCGGCGCTGTCCTCGTCGGCGGCGTCGCTGTCGCTGGCGCCCAGAAGGACGTCACCCTCGACATCAACGGTGAGACCACCGAGCTGACCACCCTGTCCCGTGATGTCGCCGGCGCCCTCGAGGCCGCGGGCGTGGACATCGCCGACCGCGACCTGGTCTACCCGGCCCCGAGCGAGCCCCTGTCCAAGGGGGAGACCATCACCGTCCGCACCGCCAAGCCGGTCGCGGTGGTCATCGACGGTGAGACCACCGAGCTCACCTCCACCGCTCTCACCGTGGAGGATCTCATCGGCGAGCTCGGCGACGTTCGCCCGGCCGCCAAGATCGCCGAGGACGGCGACACGCGCGTCACCGACGGAATGCGCGTCGAAGTCACCACCCCGAAGATCGTCGCCGTCAACGACGGCGGCAGGGTCGTCTACACCGAGGTCGCCGCCTCCAATGTCCGCGAGCTTCTCGACGCCCGCGGCATCGAACTCGGCGAGCACGATCGCGTCACCCCGGGCCTCGACGTCGCGCTGCGCAACAACTCCCAGGTCGAGATCGAGCGTGTGGAGATCACCGAGGAGACCGTCACCGAACCCTACGAGGCTCCGGCCGAGTACATCGATGACCCGAATGCCCCCGAAGGTACCGAGACCGTCCTCGAGGCCGGCACCCCGGGGACCCGCGAGGTGACCACCCGCATCACCACCGTCAACGGTGTGGAGTCCGGCCGCGAGCAGGTCGAGGAGCACGAGATCTCCCCGGCCACCGCCGCCCGCATTTCCCGTGGCACCAAGGCCGCTCCGTCCGCACCCTCCGTGGCCGGCGGCTCCGTGTGGGACACCCTCGCCCAGTGCGAGTCCAACGGCAACTGGTCCATCAACACCGGTAACGGGTACCACGGTGGCCTGCAGTTCTCCGCCTCCACCTGGGCTGCCTACGGTGGCACCCAGTACGCTCCGACCGCCAACCTGGCCACCCGCGAGCAGCAGATCGCCATCGCGGAGAAGACCCAGGCCAGCCAGGGCTGGGGCGCGTGGCCGGCCTGCACCGCCAAGATGGGCCTGCGCTAGCCCGGACAACTGGGGGCATCTGCAGCAGCCTCAGAATCTGGTTACCCTCGGGATCTACAACCCGAATCGCATGAAAGGTAACCAGCATGTCTGATCTGTCCACCATCAAGGTCGCCGTCCTCTCCACCAACGGTTTCGAGGATTCCGAGCTCACCGAGCCGGTGGAGGCTGTCCGCTCCGCGGGTGCCACCGTCACCGTCATCGCGCCGGAGTCCGGCACCATCGAAGGTAAGAACGGCACCGAGGTCTCCGTCGACGCCACAACCGCTGACGTCGACCCGGCCGATTACGACGCCCTCATCCTGCCGGGCGGCACCGGCAACTCCGACAAGATCCGCATGGACGGCCCGGCCGTCGAGTTCGTCAAGCAGCACTTCGCGGCGGGCAAGCCGGTCGGCGTCATCTGCCACGGCGGGTGGATTCTCACCGATGCCGACGTCCTGCAGGGCCGCACCCTGACCTCCTACGAGTCCATCAAGACGGACCTGCGCAACGCTGGTGCCACCTGGGTGGACGAGGAAGTCCACGTCGACAACGGTCTCGTGTCCTCCCGCACCCCGGATGATCTCCCGGCGTTCAACGCCGCCATCGTGGAGGCTTTCGCAGCCGACAAGTAGCGGCCAGGGCCGGTGGCGCGCCCACGGTGGTCTAGATTGGTGGCATGAGCTCCAGTGATCAGCCCGCCGATCTCCTCGGCCCCGTGGAGATCCGCGCCCTGGCGGAAAAACTCGACGTCACCCCGACGAAAAAGCTGGGCCAGAACTTCCTGCATGATCCCAATACCGTGCGGATGATCATCGCGGCCGCCGACCTTGATCCCCACGACCATGTGGTGGAGGTTGGTCCGGGGCTCGGCTCGCTCACGCTCGGCCTGCTGGACACCGTGGACCAGGTGACGGCCGTGGAGATCGATCCGCGCCTGGCGGCCGAGCTGCCGTCCACGGTGGCCTGGCGCGCGCAGCCGTATGCGCAGCGCCTCACCGTCGTGCAGAAGGACGCCCTCAAGGTTGAGCCGGCTGACCTCGGGGAGCCCACCGCGCTGGTGGCCAACCTGCCCTACAACGTCTCCGTTCCCGTCCTGTTGCATCTGCTGGCCACCTTCCCGTCGATCCGACGGGTCCTCGTCATGGTGCAGGCCGAGGTCGCCGACCGACTGGCTGCCCGGCCAGGGTCGAAGATCTACGGCGTCCCCAGCGTCAAAGCCGCTTTCTACGGTGATGTGCGACGCGCCGGGTCCATCGGTAAGCATGTGTTCTGGCCCGCCCCGAACATCGAGTCGGGCCTGGTCCGGATCGACCTTTTTGCTCCCGGCACGGAACCGTGGCCGGTCACCGACGCGGCCCGGGCCCAGGTGTGGCCGGTCATCGACGCCGCCTTCGCTCAGCGACGCAAGACGCTGCGCGCGGCGTTGTCGGGACATTATGGCTCCGGTGCCGCCGCTGAAGAAGCACTGCGCAGGGCCGACATTGATCCACAGCTGCGCGGGGAGAAACTCGACGTCGCCGACTTCATCCGGCTGGCCGGGGTGTCCGCATGAACCACGACGTGCGCACCATTGCTGCGCGTGCTCACGCCAAGGTTAATCTGCACCTGGGAGTAGGAGATTTGCGTCCGGACGGGTTCCACGACCTCGTGTCGGTCTTCCAGTCCCTGCATCTCTCGGACACGGTCACCCTGGAGATCGCCCCGGACACCGACTGGGTGATGCAGGGAACGATTGTCTCCGGACTGTCGGTGACGGGCATGGACGCGGCGTCGGTGCCCACCGATCCCTCCAATCTGGCCTGGCGGGCCGTCGACAAGCTCGTCGACTACTACCGCCGACATCACAACCTCGAGGATTCCAACCGGGTGCACATCACCATCCACAAAGGGATCCCCACCGCCGGTGGCATGGCCGGGGGGTCCGCGGATGCCGCAGCCGCCATGGTCGCAGCGCACGCCTTCCTCACCGAGCGGTTTCCCCAGCTGCCCACCTCGACCCTTCTGGAGCTCGCCGCCGAACTGGGCTCTGATGTGCCGTTCACGCTGCAGGGTGGGACCATGTTGGGGACCGGACGCGGTGAACAGCTCACCCCGATGCTCTCCCGCGGCACCTATCACTGGGCGCTCGTGTTCTTCAAGGAGGGGCTGTCCACTCCGGTCGTCTTCCGGGAGCTGGACGGTTTGCGTGACCAGGGGACAGCGCCCGCGCCGCGGATGGACACGGCCGACCTGTCCCAGGCGTTGCTGTCCGGAAACCCCCGGGATGTGGCCCGTCACCTGCACAATGATCTGGAGATCCCGGCGCGTCACCTACGTGCGGACGTCGATCGCATCCGTCGGGCGGGGATGGAGGCCGGTGCCTTGGCGGGCATGGTCTCCGGGTCCGGACCGACCGTGGCGTTCCTCTGCGAATCGGAGCTCCACGCGCGCGACGTCCTCGATGACCTGCTGGCGGATGGTGCCTACTCGGGCACCGTGGCGCACGGGCCAGCGAGAGGCGCCCACCTGATCAGTTGAGATCCTCCGGAGTCCGCAGCTGCGGACTCTGCGGATCTTCCGCAGGCTCGGGATCCGCGAAACTGTCCTCGTGCTCCCAGACCTGCAGCAGGTGCTCATCTCCCTTGGGGACCGGGCCCGAGAAGTACTTGTCGCCCCAGGCCCCGAGGGAGGCGTCGGTCATGGCCAGGCCACGATTCTCCGAGGTGTAGGACTCCCCGCCGGGAAACCGGAAGCGGAGGAACGCGGGGTCGGTATCGACGACGATCGTCATGATTCCGGCCGACACTAGTGCGTGGCAGCCCGCGCACAGGGGGAGGAGGTTGGGGAGTTCTGTCGCGCCTCCGTACTGCCAGTCGAGGATGTGGTGGAACTCGAGAAAACGAGTGTGGGAGCAACCGGGCCCGGCGCACTGAAAGCCCCATGCAGTGAGCAGCGCCTTCACCTGTGCAGGGGAGGCGAGTCGGGTGGATCTGGTCACCTTGAGCGTCAGTCCCCTGCGGTTAAGCAGGTGGAAACGCACCGATCCGTTGACCAGGTGCCTGAGGAGTTGCCCTGTCTGGCCGCCGTGGTGTCCGGGGAGGTAGGCACGGCCATCCTGCGTGTACAACACGTTGACCTCCGCGCCGGGCGCGCGGAGCCGACTGACGGGATGGCACCGTGCCATGTTGATCAGACCCATGAAGGCCGTGAAGACAGTGACAGAGAGTCCGGTTCCGAAGCGTGAGCGCGAGGCGGGACCTTCTGGTTCTTCCTTGGATTCGGCAGGCTGTGACGCCGAGCGGGCATCGTCGATGAGCCTCTCGACGGCCTCCGGATCGTCCAGAACCTTCTGCTCGACGTTGTCGAGGTCGATGAGATTGGCCAGTTCAGAGATCTTCAGGGCGGCCAGGAATTCCGCCCCTCGTTCCGGGTCCAGGCGGCCCCAGATGCGCACATCCCCGGTCTCCTGGTCGACGACCACGCTGATCTTGTTGAGGGTGGGTCGTGCATCCGGCTGGTCCCGTCCGGCCAACAGGGCGACCAGCTCGGCCAGGGGGTGGCGGCGTGCGAGGTCGATGAGTTCCTCCACGTTGTCCTCCGTGAGGTAACGCAACAACAGTCGAACGACGGAGTAGGAGAAGGAGGAGTTGAGGAACTCCTGGGCGAGCTGGGGATAATCCTGCAGCTTGCGGCCCACTCCGAGGTACTCGTAGGCCGTGGCACGGGACAGCCCGAAGGTTCGCTGCAGCCAGGTGGCGGTGTTCGGGGCCCCGTGTGCGCGGGCGAGTTCACGGCGGTCGAACTCGGCGGCGGAGAGGATGAATCGGGCCTTGTGATGGGTGAGCTGGACGTGTGAGTCGGAGATGTCGGCGGCGAGATCGGTGTCGGTTCGGTCGGTGATGATGGCGAGCATGATTCCCCCAGTGTGTCGAAATGGTGTTCGATTACCTGGACGGTAGCATGTGCCTCCGACATGTGGAGTGACCTGCGGTTATCGCGAAAAAGAACGGCCCGGAGTCCGCAGCTGCGGACTCCGGGCGGCGCCGTTGCTAGTGGTGGTGATGGCCCTCGGCGTCAGCGGCAGCCACGCCGTCGACCACGGCGATTTCCACCGGCGAGACGCCGAGCGGGAAACGCTCGCTCACTGCACCGGCCTTCAGGTCGATCAGGACCAGTTCCTGCTTCTCCGCGTCAGTGACGTAGGCGATGTCACCGGCGACCTGGAGGATCGGGCCCGGCTCCTGCCACTCCTTCTTCTCCTCCCAGGCCTCGATGGCCGGAATGTCCGCGGTGATCTCGCCGGATTCGGGGTCGATGACCTTGAGGTGGCCGTCATAGGTCAGGACCAGGGCCTCGCCGGCCGGTCCGCGGCCCAGGGAGCGGAACCAGTAGGAACTGTCGAGCTCCACCTGTCTCATCGTGTGGGAGCGGGTGTCGATGAGGTTGATCTGGGTCGGGTGCTCCTGGTCCGCATCCTCATCCACCTTGTAGTCGCCGAGAACGATCGGCGAATCGGGGTGGCCGGCCAGGTTCCCGGAGCGCTGGTACTCGACTCCCGCGGCAGGGGTGATCTTGTGGAACTCCTGCCCGTCGAACACCACCGGGCCGTTGGTGCAGCCGAAGGCTGCCGTGCCGCCGGCGGCGGTCGCCTCACCGTGAACACCGGGGCAGTCGCTGGTCTCGGCCAGGATCTCGCCGGCCGCGTCGCGGTACTGGATGGTGTCGCGCTCCTTTTCCGTGCCCACCGTGATGAGCACGGAACCGTCCTGGAACGGGACGGCGACACCGTGGTGCGGGTTGCCGCTGTCCACGAGTACGCCGTCGGCCGGGCGGTATCCTTCCGCGATCTGATCGGTCGGCACGATGAGTGCCGTGCCGTCGCCATCGGAGAACAGTGCGGTCAGGCCGTCGTGGACGGTGACATGACCGGCTTTGGGGGCGTCGTAGGCGAGGTCGCGCAGTTCCGGATCGCCGGAGTAGTGGTGCGCGTGGTCTCCGTGGGGGCGCGACTTCAGGGCGGCGTCGAAGGCGACGAACTTGTTGCCGTCAGTGACCAGGACGTGGCGGCCGTCGCCCGAGTTGTTGAGGCGGAGGAAGCCGGAACGCTCGGTCTCCGAGATGATCTCGCCGGTGGCGGTGTCCAGGACGCTGAGGCCCTTCTCGTGCGCGATGACCACGCGCGGGACGATGCGGGTGACCTCGGCAAGTTCGCTTGCCGACGCCCCGACGTGCGCGTCGTTGCTTGTCGCGGAGGCGCTGGCGGTGGTGTCGGTGGGGGAGTCGTTGCAGGCGGCGAGGAGGAGGGACGTGAGGACGGCGGGGACGGCCAGTGCGGCCGGGCGGAATCGTTTCTGCATGCGCGAAACATTAATGCAAACGATAATCGTTATCAACTAGGCGGGGAAGATTGCCTGCCGAGGTTCCTCAACGCATAGACTGAGCGGTTGACATGACGAATCTGATTAATCTCGAGAATGTCTCCAAGACCTGGGGACTCAAGACCCTGCTCGACGGTGTGAGCCTCGGCGTGCAGAGTGGCGACCGCATCGGCGTCGTCGGCCTCAACGGTGGGGGTAAGACGACCCTCCTCGAGGTGCTCACCGGCATCGAGGAGCCCGACTCCGGACGCGTCTCCCACAACTCCAGCCTGCGGATGGCCGTGGTCACGCAGCGCGCGGAACTCACCCCGACGGACACGATTGCGGACGTCGTCGTCAAGCCCCTCGGATTGCAGACCTACGAGTGGGCCTCCAATGCCCGCGTCCGCGAGGTCCTCGGTGGGCTCGGCGTCGCGGATCTGGGCCTGGACACTGAGGTGGGCGGCCTGTCCGGCGGTGAGCGCCGTCGCGTCAACCTCGCAGCAGCGCTGGTGAGCGACCTGGACCTCGTGGTCCTCGATGAGCCGACGAACCACCTCGACGTCGAAGGTGTGCAGTGGCTGGCCCGGCACCTCATCTCACGCCGGATCGCCGTCGTGGTGGTCACCCACGATCGCTGGTTTCTCGATCAGGTCGCCACACTGACCTGGGAGGTGCACGACGGGCGCGTCGACACCTACGAAGGCGGCTACAACGACTGGATCTTCGCCCGCGCCGAACGCGCCCGGCAGGCCGACGCCATCGAACAGCGCCGCCAGAATCTGGCACGTAAGGAGCTTGCCTGGCTGCGACGTGGCGCTCCCGCGCGTACCTCCAAGCCGCGCTACCGCATCGAGTCCGCCGAGGCACTCATCGCCGATGTCCCCGCCCCCCGCGACACCGTCGAGCTCATGGCCTTCTCCCGCCAGCGCCAGGGCAAGGTGGTCGTCGAACTCGAGGACGCCCGCGTCGAGACCCCCGACGGCCGCATGCTCGTCGACCACCTCACCTGGCGGCTGGCTCCCGGCGAGCGCATCGGCCTCGTCGGCGTCAACGGCTCCGGCAAGACCACCCTCCTGCGGACTCTCGCCGGTGAACATCCCCTCGCCGCGGGCCGACGAATCGAGGGCCAGACCGTGCGCCTAGGGTGGTTGCGCCAGGAACTCGACGACCTCGATCCGAAACGCACGCTTCTCGATGCCGTCGAGGACGTCGCCTCCTACGTCCACCTGGGCAAGTGCGAACTGTCCGCCTCCCAGCTCGCGGAGCGACTCGGCTTTTCCCCGAAGCGCCAGCGCACCCCCGTCGGGGACCTCTCCGGCGGCGAGCGTCGCCGCCTGCAACTCACCCGGGTGCTCATGGCGGAGCCGAACGTGCTGCTTCTCGACGAGCCCACCAACGACCTCGACATCGACACCCTGCAGGAACTCGAATCACTGCTCGACTCCTGGCCGGGCACCCTCGTCGTCATCTCCCACGACCGCTACCTCATCGAACGCATCGCGGACTCCACGTGGGCGTTGTTCGGAGACGGGAAACTCACCAACCTCCCACGCGGCATCGAACAGTACCTTGAGGTCCGCGCGCAGCAGGCCGAGGATGCCGGCTCCGGGCCGCTGGACCTGGGGGAGCGGGACCAGGGGCGCGTCGAGAAGCAGCAGGGCCTGAGCTCCCAGGAAGAGCGGGAGCTGAAAAAGCAGCTCAACGCCCTGGAGCGCAAAATGGGCAAGCTCGACGAGCGCATCGCCACGTTCGAGCAGGAGATGGCCGAACTGTCCGCAGCTGCGGACCCGGACTACGGGAAGATCGCCGACGCCAACGCCGCCCTCAATGAAGCTCGCGAGGAGCATGAGGCGCTGGAGATGGAGTGGCTCGAGGTGGGGGAGCAGCTGGAGGGGTAG
>NZ_JAUNRW010000052.1 GCF_030535495.1 Corynebacterium sp. | reverse complement strand
TCGGTCCACAGGCCACCCATGGTGAAGTGGCAGGTCGGGGCGATACGCATCGGGGAGGTGTAGGGGTCCTCGCCGATGGCCTCTTCGTACATGACGAACAGGTTGGAGTAACGCTCGCGGATGGTGTCCTCGCCGAGGCGCTCGATGGCGTCGGAGAAGTCCAGGTAGGCGGCGTTGTGCATCGGGCCGACGCCGAGACCGGCGTTGATCTGCTGGGAGATCGCACGGGATGCCACGTCGCGGGGGACGAGGTTACCGAAGGCCGGGTAGCGGCGCTCCAGGAAGTAGTCGCGCTCCTCCTCCGGGATGGAGTTCGGGTCGCGGTCGTCCTTGGGCTCCTTGGGGGACCAGATGCGACCGTCGTTACGCAGCGACTCGGACATGAGGATGGTCTTCGACTGCCAGGTCGCGTTGACCGGCAGGCCGGTCGGGTGGAACTGGATGAAGGCCGGGGAGGCGAAGTAGGCACCGTGCTCGTAGGCGCGCATGAGGGCGCCGGCGTTGGAGTTCTTGGCCAGCGTGGACATGTGGTACACGTTGCCGTAACCGCCGGTCGCCAGGATGACGGCGTGGCCGGTGTGAGCGGTCAGCTCACCGGTGATGAGGTTACGGGTGACGATGCCCTCACAACGCTTGTTGCCGTCCTTGTTGGTGACGATGAGATCGACGACATCGGCGTGGGTGAAGATCTCCACATTGCCCAGACCGATCTGGCGGGTGAGCGCAGATGCGGTGGACAGCTGGAGCTGCTGGCCGGTCTGGCCACGGGTGTAGTAGGTGCGGGAGACCTGCACACCACCGAAGGAACGGGTGGCCAGGGTGCCGCCGTACTCGCGGGCGAAGGGGGCGCCGATGGCGTTCATGTGGTCGATGACGCGGCCGGACTCGATGGCCAGACGCCAGCAGTCGGACTCGCGGCAGCGGTAGTCGCCGCCCTTGACGGTGTCCTTGACGTGGCGGTAGGCGCCGTCGTTGTCGACCTTCTTGCCGCGGGCGGAGTTGACGCCACCCTGGGCGGCGATGGAGTGCGCACGGCGCGGGGCGTCGTGGTAGGTGTACACCTTCACGTCGTAGCCCAGCTCGCCGAGGGCGGCGGCGGCGGCGCCACCGGACAGGCCGGTGCCGACGACGAGGACCTTGAACTTGCGGCGGTTCAGAGGAGACACAAGGTTCATGTGCTCCTTCTGGTAGTCCCACATCTCCTTGGTCGGAACGCCCTGCGGCTCGGCGTTGTCGAGGATGGTGCCGGGAACGACGCCGTCGACGATGGACTCGGGGTGACGGAACTCAGGACGAGAAGCAGTCTCGGTGTTGCTCATATTTTTCAGAACTTCCCTTCAGGACCTAGCTGAGCCAGCCCAGAACGATGGACAGCGGCATCGAGATGTTGCCGATCATGACGATCGCCGGCACCAGGTAGGCGACGACGAGCAGAATCTTGCGCCAGCGCAGGCCGGTGATACCGAGATCGGACACGGCGAGCCAGATGCCGTGGGACAGGTGCAGGAACAGCACGACCATGGCGAGGATGTAGAAGATGGCGACCGGCCAGCGGGAGAAGCTGGCGATGAGGTTCGCGTAGATCTCACCGTGGGCGAAGGCCTCCGGCGCGGCCGGGGTCACACCCATGGTCAGGTCGAGGATGTGGAAGACGATGAACAGCAGCAGGATGATGCCGGTGACCAGCATCGTGCGGCTGGAGAAGGTGTTCAGGCCGCCGACCAGGTTGGTGCGGGTGAACTTGCCGCGGGAGACGCGGGAACGGCCGTGCAGAGCGAAGGCACCGTGGATGTGGAGCACGACGGCTGCCAGCAGCACGATACGGAAGATCCACAGGAATCCCTCACGCGGGAAGATCGGCGCACCCATGGTGCGCAGCCACTCGCCGTACTCGTTGATGGCGGCGATACCGTTGTGGTCCGGCATGTAGATCTTCAGGTTTCCGACCATGTGAACCAGGACATACAGTCCGAAGATCAGGCCGGTGATGGCCATTACGAGCTTGATGGCCCAGGTCGGGTAGGACGGCCGCTCGCGCAGCGGCTTCTCAGTGATTTTGCCGTGGACGATTGCGTCCCGGTCTGCGTTCTTAACAGTCATGGCACCTCCAGTGTCGCTCATACTTTACGGTCCCTCCCCCGGTCGCGACTACTTTCGGGCAACCTGATCGATCACTTCCCCCCACTGTCACACCCACACCACCCGCCACCTAAGGGCAGCCTAACCTCAAAGTTTGGGTGAGAAACTATGCATAAAGCCGCGCCAGCCACGGTCCAGCATGCACGAACCTGGGACTTCCCCACGTCCAGTGGCGGTTCGCCGGCATCCTGTGAGGTTGCTCACCCCATCCCCTCCGCCCGCCCCACCCCACCCCGTTAGGTATCAAACTTTCGGCTAATGACATCAGTGTGAGTGCTTTTCGACGCAAGATTCGCCACCCGTAAACGTCTTCCCACACAAAGTTCGCAATCTCACTTGACGTGAGGCCCGTCACGCTACTATGTCACACATGGGAAAGACCTATGTCGGCTCGCGCCTGCGCCAGCTGCGCCGCGAACGTGATCTCAGCCAGGCGTCACTGGCCGCCACCCTCGGCCTGTCCGCCAGCTACGTCAATCAGATCGAGCATGACGTGCGCCCGTTGACGGTGCCCGTTCTGCTGCGCATCACCGAGGCCTTCGGCGTGGACGCCACCTTCTTTTCCCGCGATGATGACTCCCGCCTGCTCGCCGAGATCCAGGACGTGGTCCTGGACAAGGAGCTCTGCCCGAGCCCGGTGGAACTGCAGGAACTGTCGGAACTGGTCTACAACCACCCGGCCATCGCGCGGACGATGGTCGACATGCACCGTCGCTACCGCAACGTCCGCGACAAGCTCTCCATCGCCACCGACACCCGCCGGCACGCCGGCCCGCTCCAGGCCACCGGGCCGCAGGCACTGTCGATGCCGCACGACGAGGTGCGGGACTTCTTCTACGCCCGCCAGAACTACCTCGACGATCTGGACACCACCGCCGAGTCCATCTCCGCCGACCTGGACATCCAGCGCTTCTCCATCCGCACCACCGAGGAGTCTCTCGCCGAGCGCCTGCGGGTGCGCCACGGCATCGAGATCTCCACGTCGGAGGATCTGGACGGGACCCTGCACAGCCTCGACCGCAGCACCGGCCATCTGCAGCTCGCCAGCCGCCTCAACACGGGCCAACGCGCCTTCCGCATGGGTATGGAACTGGCCTACCTCGAGGCCGGAGACGACATCGAGGCGCTCATCAGCGCGGAGAGCTTCACCTCCGAAGCCTCCGCCAACCTGGCCCGCCGCGGGATTGCCAGCTATTTCGCCGCCGCCGTCCTGCTTCCCTACCGGGGTATTCACTCCGAGGCCGAACGCTCCGGCTACGACGTCGACTTCCTCTGCCACGTCTTCGGGGTCGGCTATGAGACCGTCGCGTCACGCTTGTCGACGTTGCAACGTCCCAATCTGCGCGGCATTCCCTTCACCTTCGTCCGCGTCGATCGCGCAGGCAACATGTCCAAGCGGCAGTCCGCGACCGGCTTCCACCTGGCGAACTCGGGCGGCACCTGCCCCCTGTGGAACATCTACGAGACGTTCACCAGCCCCGGGACCATCCTCCGCCAGCTCGCGCAGATGCCCGACGGCCGCAACTACCTGTGGATCGCCCGCACCGTCCGCCACCATCGTGGGCGCTTCGGGGACACGGGCAAGCTCTTCGCCATCGGGCTGGGCTGCGAGGCCCGCCACGCCGACCGCACCGTCTACGCCCAGGGGCTCAACCTCGATGACCTGTCGAGTGCCACCCCCATCGGCGCCGGCTGCCGCGTGTGCCCGCGGGAGAACTGCGCCCAGCGCGCGTTCCCGCCGATCCACGAGGAGATCACCATCGACGCCCACCGTTCCTCGGTCGCCCCCTACAACTAGTTCCCCTCCCAGTGCCGGGCGCGTCTCTCGTGCTCGCGGAGATTGTAGGTGGCCGAGCGGATCTCCACGTCCCGGTCGAAGTTGGATCCCAACGCCCCGGCCATCGCCCCGAGCGAGGCGCTCAGCCAGGCGATGGACATGTAGGTGATCAACCCGACGTCCCGGTCGAGTTCGCCCTCCAGGTAGGCGCGGGGGATGACGACGACGGAGGCCAGCAGCAGTACCACCCACACGGCGGCGTGCAGGATGACGGCGGTCAGGCCGATGGTGCCGATGGTCGCCAGGTTGTCCACGTGCTCCCGCCACCGCGACTCCTGGGTGTGCCGCCGCTGCCACAGGCGGTTGTACACGATGAGCCAGGCGGTGAACGCCACGGTGGCGAAGACACTGATGAGCAGCAGGCGCCAGAAGGTCAGCTCCTCGGCGAGCTGCCAGATCGAGCCGTAGAAGATACCGAAACCACCCGTGGCCACCATCGCGGCCAGAGCGGAGGAGAGTACGGGCAGCAGGCGCCCCGGTCCGTTGCTGCGGACCATGCCCAGGACCATGCGCAGAGTCAGGCCGGGATGCTCCAGAACACGGGTCTCCACGTCCGGGGCATCCGCGGAATCCTCCCCCTCCACCGGGTCCGGGCCGGTGCGCAGAACACCGGCGGCCAGCTCGTCGCGCTCGATCACCGACGTCAGCTCCCGACGCAGGCGCCGGCGCACCCCGAAGGCACCGAGGGCCGGCAGAGAGACGAGCACGGCCGCCACCCCCGCGGCCCGTTGGCTCACGACCGGCTTACCCCAGGCGGACAGGGGAAGGTCGGTGACGTAGATGAGACGGCTCCAGCCGTAGGAATCGAGAAGCTCCCCGGCATGGGCGTTGAGCAGGATCTCCCCGTCCGGGGACAGGGGGACGGTCCCCTCGCGTACCTCCACGGGCCCCACCTCGGGCCAGGTGCCGCGCAGGATGCCGTCGTCGACGGTGGCGTCGATAAGCACGGCGCGCAGGATGCGGGAGACGTCGGCGATGGGTTCGCCGGAGTCGGCCAGGATTCCGATGGATGTCATGCCGTCCCTTACTACCTGACAAACGAAACAGGGGCCTTCCGGGAAGGCCCCTGTCACGCGGTGTCGGACTAGAAGTTGATCATGTGGCCGGAGATGCCGTGGGCGGCTTCCTTGACGGCCTCCGACAGCGTCGGGTGGATGTGGACCGCGCGGGAGATCTCCTCGGTGGTGAGATCGTAGTTCTGCGCGAGGACCAGCTCGTTGATGAGCTCGGAGGCGTTCGGGCCGACGACGTGGCCGCCGAGCAGCTCGCCGAACTCGGCGTCGGCGACGATCTTGGCGAAACCGTCGGTCTCGGCGAGGCCGACGGCCTTGCCGTTGGCGGAGAACGGGAAGGAGGCGACCTTGATCTCGCGGTCCGGCCACTTCTCCTTGGCCTGCTCCTCGGTGTAGCCGAAGGAGGCGACCTGCGGGTTACAGAAGGTGGCGCGCGGCATCATCATGTAGTCGCCGAGCTCGTGGGTCTCGGCACCCGCGATGGTCTCGGCGGCGACGATGCCCTGCGCTTCAGCGACGTGTGCGAGCTGCAGCTTGGCGGTGACGTCACCGATGGCGTAGATGTGCTCGACGTTGGTGCGCATGAAGTCGTCGATGGCGATGGCGCCGCGCTCGGTGAGCTCGACACCGGTGTTCTCCAGGCCGAAGCCCTCGACGCGCGGGCGGAAACCGACGGAGACCATGACGCGGTCGCAGGTGATGGTCTCGGTCTTGTCCGAGCCCTTCTTCTGGTAGTCGACCTCCACGGAGTCACCGTTGTCGCGCACGGCGGTGGTGGCGTGGCCCGCCAGGATCTTCACGCCCAGCTTCTTGTAGGCCTTGGTGATGACCTTGGAGACCTCGGCGTCCTCGTTCGGGAGGACGCGGTCCATGTACTCGATGACCGTGACGTCGACGCCGTAGTTGGACAGCACGTAGGCGAACTCCATGCCGATGGCGCCCGCACCGACGATGACCATCTTCTCCGGGGCCTGCGGGTTGAGGATCTGCTCCTCGTAGGAGACGACGTTCTCGGAGAACTCGACGCCCCGGAGGTTGTTGACCACGGAACCGGTGGCGATGATGCAGTCATCGAAGGTGATGGTCTTGCCGGCGTCCTTGCCCTCGCTCACCTCGATGGTCCCGGCGTCCTTGAAGGTGCCGAAGCCGTCGATCTCGGT
The DNA here is from genome assembly GCF_030535495.1 of Corynebacterium sp. Taxonomy (GTDB): domain Bacteria; phylum Actinomycetota; class Actinomycetes; order Mycobacteriales; family Mycobacteriaceae; genus Corynebacterium. The sequence continues at coordinate 8,826 of NZ_JAUNRW010000052.1, read as the reverse complement.
GATCTTGTTCTTCTTCATGAGGTAGTGGACGCCGCCGACGATCTTGTCGGACACGCCACGGGAGCGCTTGTGGGCGTCCTCGTAGTTGAAGGAGACATCGCCGTTGATGCCGAACACCTTCTTCTCGTGGTTGAAGATGTGGGCGACCTCGGCGTTCTTGATCAGCGCCTTCGAGGGGATGCAGCCCACGTTGAGGCAGACTCCGCCCCAGTACTGCTTCTCGACGACCGCAACCTTCTTGCCGAGCTGGGCCGCACGGATGGCGGATACGTAGCCACCGGGGCCCGCACCGAGGACAACAACGTCATAATGTTCAGTCACGTCCACCAGAATAGGTCACGCCACCTCCCGTGTCATCGGTGAGTGCCCCCGCAAAATGAAAATCGACGCCCCGGCGGCAACCGGGACGTCGATAAGCAAGAAAGCGGAGGCTCAGAACAGGCCCGCCATCAGGGCGGCCTGGGAGGAGCCGGAGGACATGGCGTGGATGCCCGGGCCGATGAAGGTGTTGATGGCGACGATGATCTGCTCGAAAATGGACATGCTGTGGATCCTATTCGTGTGAGGTGCGGGTACCTGACGTGCTTCCAGTAGACACTAGCGGCCGGTCGGAGCGAAACGTTACGGGATGCCGACGGGGCGGTCCCCCGGCACTGCCCAGAATTATGACATATAAGACACTTGCCCACCATTGATAACGCAGGTAACTTTGATGGGCACACAGGAATCCAACTGTCACCCCCACTTTCGAGCGCTTTCGGCAGTGGACCGTTAACATATGCGACAGCCGCTACGATGTAGCCCTGTGAATGCCGTCAGATATTTCTGCCGCGCATCGTAGAATCCGGTAGTACCTCGATCAAGGAAGCCACTCCATGAAGTTCCTCCGCAAGATTGCCGCACCGGTCGCGGCCCTCGCCATCGGTGCCTCCGCTCTCGCGACTCCGGTTGCTGGCGCCTCCCCGATCACCCCCGCCGAGATCGCCCAGGGCCACACCGTCTCCACGATCAGCCCCCAGGACAAGAGCCAGGCCGGTGAGAACTCCCGGAAGTGGCAGCGCGCCATCAAGGACGATCCGCGCGTCCAGCACATCAACGCGTACTCCGCCGCCATGGGCCGCGAGATCCCCCTGGCCGTGATCCCGGCCGGGCCGAACGCCCCCACCCTGTACCTGCTCAACGGTGCCGGCGGCGCCGAGCAGGACATGGACTGGATCACCATGCACCCGGAGATCATCGACTTCTACCGGGACAAGGGCGTCAACGTCGTCATCCCGCAGGAGGGCGCGTTCTCCTACTACATCAACTGGGCCAACCGCGAGGAGATCAACGCGGGCAACGGCTACCTGCAGGGCAAGCAGCTGTGGGAGGACTTCCTGCTCCGCGAGCTGCCGGGTGGCATCGAGCCGCACCTGCAGGCCAACGGCAAGCGCGCCATCGCCGGATTCTCCATGTCCGCCACCTCCTCCCTGCTGCTGGCACAGAAGGCACCGGGCTTCTACGACGGTGTCGGTTCCTTCTCCGGTTGCGCCGAGACCTCCTCGTTCCTGGGCTACAAGTCCGCTGAGGTGACCGTCAACCGCGGCGGCGCCAACGTGGCCAGCATGCTTGGCCCGATGGGCTCCGCGCACAACCGCGCCAACGACGCCCTCGTCAACGCCGAGGGCCTGCGCGGCACCGCCCTCTACGTCTCCAACGCCACCGGTCTGGCCGGCACCAACGACATGCCGGGCCACTACATCGCGCAGGGCATCGACCCGACCGCAGCGTCCACGGGCGCCGCAACCCTCATCGTCGAGGGCGGCTTCATCGAGGGTGCCACCAACGTCTGCACCCACAACCTCAAGGCCAAGCTCGACAACCTGGGCATTGCGGCCGACTGGAATCTGCGTCCGACCGGTACCCACTCCTGGAGCTACTGGAAGCAGGACGTCCAGACCTCCTGGCGCACCCTGGGCCCGGCCCTGGGCCTCTAGGATCCCCGCCTGAGACACACCGTCCACCATTCCCGGTGGGCGGTGTGTTTTTTGGGCTTTTCACACCGCGCGTAGCCTGGGGGCATGAGCTTCCTCGAGTCCATCGACGCCCCGGAGGCCCTCGCCTGGGCCCGTGAATGGTCCGACGCCACAGAGGCGGCACTGCAGAATGCGCCGCTGCGCGAACGGATCCGTGCCGCCCTCGACGTCGACGACCGCATCCCCTTCGTCATCCGCCGCGGGGAGCACCTGTACAACTTCTGGCGCGACGCCGGCCACGTCCGCGGCGTCTGGCGGCGCACGACACTGGATTCCTACCTGTCCGGAGACACGCAGTGGGAGGTGCTCATCGACGTCGACGCCCTCGCCGCCACGGAGAACGAGAACTGGGTGTGGAAGGGCGCGCACGTGCGCACCCCCGGTGTCGACCGGGCGTTGGTGCGCCTGTCACGCGGCGGCGCGGACGCCACGGTGATCCGTGAGTTCGACCTGGCCAGCGGCGAGTTCATCGAGGGTTTCAGCATCCCCGAGGCCAAGACCGACGTCAGCTGGCTCGACCGGGACACGCTGCTGGTGGGCACCGACACCGGCGAAGGCTCGTTGACCTCCTCCGGCTATCCGGCGCAGGTGAGGGTGTGGCGCCGCGGCACCGTGCTTATCGACGCCCCCGTCTACACCTCCGGCCGCCACGACGACGTCGCCGTCGGCGCCTGGGCCGACACCACCCCCGGACATGAGCGCATCATCGTCTCCCGGGCCCTGGACTTCTACCGCACCCGCCAGTCCGTGGCGCCGCTGGACCCGGACGCCTCCCTGCAGGTGCTCGAGGTCCCCGAGGACTGTGACACCATCCTCCACCGCGACTGGCTCTTCCTCGCCCCACGCGAGGAGTTCGCCGGCATCCCGGCCGGCGGGCTGGGCTGCATCGAGCTGGCCCGCTTCCTCGCCGGCGCCCGCGACATCCGCCCGGTGTTCCTGCCCACCCCGCACGTCTCCCTCCAGGCCACCGCCTTCACCGCCGATCACCTGGTGCTCACGCTTCTCGACGACGTGGCCACCCGCCTCACCGTCCACCCCCTGAGCGACCCGACGCAACCGGGCCGCGACCTGGAGCTGCCGCCGCTGGTGTCGGCCTCCGTCGTGGCCACCAGCCCCCTCGACGGCAACGAGGTGTGGCTGACCACCTCCTCGTTCACCGAACCCACCACGCTCTACCGCCTCGATCTCGGCGAGGGGCTCGAGCCGCAGGTCGTGCGCCGCTCCCCCGCGCTTTTCGACGCCACCGGCCTGGCCACCCGCCAGCACTGGGTCACCTCCGCCGACGGCACCCGCGTGCCCTACTTCATCACCGGGGACTTCTCCCGCGGTGCGCGCCCCACGCTCGTCGGCGGTTACGGCGGTTTCGAGGTTTCCCTGACCCCCGGTTACTCCGCGGTGCGGGGCATCGCCTGGCTCGAGCAGGGCAACTTCTTCGTCCAGCCCAACCTGCGCGGCGGCGGGGAGTTCGGACCCGACTGGCACACCCAGGTGGTCAAGACCAACCGCCACAAGGTGTGGGAGGACCACGCGGCCGTGCTCGCCGACCTGGCCGAACGCGGCTACGCCCGGCCCGGCCAGATCGCCATTCGCGGCGGTTCCAACGGCGGCCTGCTCACCTCCGGCGCGCTGGTGCAGTACCCGGAGTTGTTCGGGGCGGCCGTCATCCAGGTGCCGCTGACCGACATGCTGCGCTATCACACCTGGTCAGCCGGGGCATCGTGGATGGCGGAGTACGGCGATCCGGAGGATCCGGCCGAACGTACTGCCATCGAGCGGTGGTCGCCGCTGCATAACGTGGGCGTCGATAAGCACTATCCCCCGGCGCTGGTGACCACCTCGACGCGAGATGACCGCGTCCACCCCGCGCACGCCCGCCTCTTCGCGCAGGCACTGCGCGAGGCCGGGCAGCCGGTCGACTACTTCGAGAACCTCGAGGGCGGGCACGCCGGAGCCGCCGACAACGCACAGGTCGCGCGGGTGGAGGCGCTCATCTTCGAGTGGCTGGGCCGGCAAGTAACATCATCGGCATGATCAAGAGACTGAGGTTGCGCTCCACCCCCGTCCCCGGCACCCGTGACGAGTACACCGGAGTCGACTTCAACCTCGGCTTCCACGTCCGCGCCTACCACCTGGACCTCAACTACCGCGTCGGCCCCAACCGGCTCGACGGCACCGCCACCCTGCGCCTGGACAACTGGAAACCCCTCGGGGCCATGACCCTCGACCTCGCCGGCAGTCTGCGGGTGAGCAAGGTGACGGCCCAGGGCTCCGCGGGCGTCGAGGTGAACGTGGCGCGCTACCGCCAGTCCGGCGGGAAACTGCGGCTGACGTTCGCCCACGAGGTGCCGGTGGATTCCGAGTTCACCCTCACCATCCGCTACGGCGGCACCCCGCGCCCGATCCGCACCCCCTGGGGCACCCTCGGCTGGGAGGAACTGCGCAACGGCGCACTGGTCGCCTCCCAGCCCAACGGCGCACCCAGCTGGTTCCCCTGCGACGACACCCCGGACGAGAAGGCGCTCTACGAGATCCACGTCACCGCCGACAACCCGTACGTGGTGGCCGTCAACGGAACGCTGGTGTCGAAGACCCCCGCCGGTTCCCGCACCACCTGGCACTACCGCGTGGGCCACCCCATGGCGACCTACCTGGCCACCGTGCAGATCGGCGACTACGTCCCGCTGACATTGTCGGACGAGGGCTCCGTACCGGTCCGCGCCTGGGTGCCGGCACCCCTGCGGGACACCGCCCGCGAGGAGTTCGCCGACCAGGCACGCATGCTGGAGGTGTACACCGGGCTCTTCGGCCCCTACCCCTTCAACTCCTACTCCGTCGTGGTCACCGAGGACTCGCTGGAGATCCCGCTGGAGGCCCAGGGCCTGTCGATCTTCGGGGCCAACCACGTCCGCGGCGATCACGCCTGGGAGCGTCTCATCGCCCACGAACTCTCCCACCAGTGGTTCGGCAACTCCCTCGGCCTGGCGCAGTGGAACGACATCTGGCTCAACGAGGGTTTCGCCTGCTACGCCGAGTGGCTGTGGTTCGAGCATTCCGCCGGACGGCCCGCGGCTGATTCCGCGCGCGAGCACTACGACATCCTGGCCGCCAAGCCCCAGGACCTCCTGCTGTCGGATCCCGGCACGAAGGACATGTTCGACGACCGCGTCTACAAGCGCGGCGCCCTGACCGTCCACGCCCTGCGCGTGCTGCTCGGCGACACCGCGTTTTTCCGCATGCTCCGCCGCTACGTCGCCGCCGGCCGTCATTCCGTGGTCGAACCGGTCGATCTCAAGCGCGAGGTGCTGGCGGAAGCCCGTGCCGTGGGCGTGGCCGAGACCTCGGTGGATGCCCTCTGGCAGGCGTGGCTGCACCAGAAACCCCTGCCGGAATTTCCTTGCGTGCGCTGAGTCTGGCGACTGTCTGCGCGGCCCTCGCGGGTTTCGTCGTCATCTACCTGGCGTCCTGGACACTGCCGACGGAAGGTTTCGCGGCATTCCAGGCGTACTGGGGGTTGTTTTTCGCCGCGACGGGGTTCCTCGACGGCATCATGCAGGAGACCACCCGCGGCGTGTCGACAGCCCGGGAGACCGGCCGCGTCGGCGACGGGCGACCCTGGCGGTTGGGGGCGTGGATCGGCGGCATCGTGCTCGTCGTGGCACTGGTCGCCGGTGCATTGTGGCTGCCGCTGCTCCTGCGCGGCGAAGCCCCGGTCGGCATGGCCGTGGGCTTTTTCGCCTTCGGCCTGTTCACCTACGCCTTCCAGGCCGTGCTCGCCGGCGTCCTCTCCGGACTCGGCCGGTGGAACCGCTACGCCGGCCTGGTCGCCCTCGATTCCGGCGTGCGCCTGCTGCTGGCGCTGCTCGCCTGGCAGCAGGGCTGGGGAATGCGGGCCTTTCTGGTGATCACGGTGGTCGGGGCGCTGAGCTGGCTGGTCATGCTGTGGGATGTCCCGCGGGGCGTGCTTATCGACGTCACCCGCCGCACCTTCACCCGCCGCGTCGCCTCCGCAATGCTGGCGACCGGCGCCTCCGCCACCCTCATCACCGGATTCCCCGTGTTCGTGCAGTCCACCTTCGAGCCCGGCGCGGGTTCACTGGTGACGGTCGCCGGCATCATCAACGCGGTGACCCTGACCCGGGCTCCGATCCTGGTGCCGCTGCAGCGCTTCCAGTCGGCGCTGATCGTGCGCTTCGTTGAGCAGGACCGCACCGTGCTGGGGCCGGTGGCGGCGGTACTCGGACTCGGGATGGTGGGTGCCGGAGCCGCGTGGCTGCTGGGCCCCCGGATCCTGGCGTCCTTTTTCCAGCCTGACCTGTTCGTGCCCGGGGTGCTGCTGGCGGTGCTGACCTTTGCGTCGGCCTGCACCGGGGCGCTCATGGTGACGGGCGCGGCGACCCTGGCTTCGGAGCAGCACCGGGCGTACGTGGCCGGCTGGGTCGTCGCGTCGGTGGTGGCGTTCGGCGTGCTGTGGCTGGCGCCGTTGGCTCTGGAGGTGGCGGTATGTGTGGCGTTGGTGGCCGGTCCGGCGTGCGGCGCGGTGGTGCACACGGCGGCGTTGCGTTCGTTAAAACGATGATCGTTTTTGCGATCAACTCACCCATGGTGGGCTCGCAATAAGACCAGGTCAGTTTCCATATGCGGCGATGCTTATGGTCGTTAAAACGATCGTCGCTATAACGACCCCCGCCGATCCCGCCGTTCCAGCGCCGCCACCGCCGCCGCCCGCACCCTGCGTTTCGTCTCCTGTGTCTTCCGCAGCATGCCGGTCGAGGTTCTCAGCAGCAGCCAACCCGTTTCCAGCAGATCGGCTGTGATCTCGGCGTCCTTGTCACGTTGGGAACGCCGCAGATGATGCTCACCGTCCTGCTGCAGACCGACGCGCAGGACGGGATCCGCCTGATCGAACACGGTGAGCAGTGTTGCGTCCGCATCCTTCTCCCCCGGCTTACCGATCGTCCCGTCGGTGTACACGGGCACCTGCGACTGGAACGTCACCTCGGGCAGGTCCGCCACAGCCTCCCTGGCCAGCAGCCGCAGGACTGTCTCCGGTTTCGAGTCGGCCAGTCCGCAGCTGAGCAGCAGGTACTTTTCCAGTTCGCGCGCCGAGAAGTGTCCCTTGAGCCCCACCCGTATGTCATCGGTGCTGACGTTGAAGACCCGCCGGAATCTGTCGATGAGCTGCACGGACATCACGGTGATGTCGTCGAGACCCAACTCGGCGACCGTGTCCCACGCATGTTCGCCTTTGCGCACGGATCTCAGGCAGCCCGCCAGCGTCTGCCAGTGCGTGGTCACCGGCACCGAGTACGGCCCGACCGCCACCATCGCGGTGATGTGCTTTTTCGTGCGCCGACGGACGGTCGGAGCGAGCGCCGATGTGGTCAGTCGGGTGTCGGAGGAACAGAGCAGGGTGGTGTCGGCTGAGTCGGAGAACTCCCGCAGGCCGAGCAGTGCCAGGGCCGACCATTCGGCGACCATCGATCCGGGCCTGTCGAGATGGTGGGCCACCGCACGGACGATCGCCGGCGCAGGGTAGGCGAGGCTGCGTGGATGACACTGGGCGTCGTGGCGGACCAGTGCGTCGGGCCGCGTCGAAGCCCGCGCGATGCTGAACGTCGCGGACACCGGGACGTGGTTGAGCAGATGATTCGCCAGCTGTGCGGCGTTAGTGGGCAGGGGTACGAGATTGGTGGTCACGTCTCTGTTAGACCGCGGCCGTGCCCGAAAGGTTCCCGCCGCAGTACGTATAGTGGGCAGACATGAGAACACTGCTGGTCACCGGGGGCGCCGGGTTCATCGGGGCGAACTTCGTGCGTATGACCCGTGATCGATACCCGGATGACCACATTGTTGTCGTCGATAAGCTCACGTACGCGGGCAACCGCGCGAACCTGGCGGGCACGGATGTCGAGTTCATCGAGGGGGATATCTGCGATGCGGCGCTTATCGACGCCACCGTCGCCCGCGCCGACATCACCGTCCACTTCGCCGCGGAGAGCCACAATGACAATTCGCTGCGGGATCCGCGGCCGTTCGTCGATACGAATGTGGTGGGGACGTACACGATTCTCGAGGCGATCCGCCGGCACGCCAACCGGCTGCACCATATCTCGACGGACGAGGTGTTCGGCGATCTGGGGCTCGATGATCCCGCGCGTTTCACCGAGGCCACACCCTACGAGCCGAGTTCACCGTATTCAGCGACGAAGGCCGGCTCGGATCATCTGGTGCGGGCGTGGGTCCGCAGCTTCGGCATCGACGCCACCATCTCGAACTGCTCGAACAACTACGGGCCCTACCAGCACATCGAGAAGTTCATCCCGCGGCAGATCACCAACATCATCGCAGGTCAGGCTCCGAAGCTCTACGGCACGGGCGAGCAGGTGCGCGACTGGATCCACGTCGACGACCACAACGCCGCCGTGCACCTCATCCTGGAGCGCGGGCGTCCGGGCGAGACCTACAACATCGGCGCCGACAACGACCACGTGAACAACAGGGCGGTCATCGAGCTCATCTGCGAGCTCATGGGCGCCCGCGGTTACGAGCACGTCGCCGACCGCCCGGGGCATGACCAGCGCTACGCCATGGATTCCACCAAGCTCCGGCGCGAACTCGGGTGGGCGCCGCAGTTCACGGACACCGACACCGGGATGCGCGCCGGACTGGAGCAGACCATCGACTGGTACCGGGCGCACGAGGACTGGTGGCGCCCGGCGAAACAGCAGGTCGAGGCGGCCTACGCGGAGAGGGGTCAGTGATGATCGACGGACTACTGGTACTGGACCTGCAGGTCCACGAGGACGAGCGC
>NZ_JAUNRW010000169.1 GCF_030535495.1 Corynebacterium sp. | reverse complement strand
CCGTCGGCGAGCTCATCCAGAACCAGGTCCGCGTCGGCCTGTCCCGCATGGAGCGTGTCGTGCGCGAGCGCATGACCACCCAGGACGCCGAGTCGATCACCCCGACCTCGCTGATCAACGTGCGCCCGGTCTCGGCCGCGATCCGTGAGTTCTTCGGCACCTCCCAGCTGTCCCAGTTCATGGACCAGAACAACTCGCTGTCGGGCCTGACCCACAAGCGTCGTCTGTCCGCCCTCGGCCCGGGTGGTCTGTCCCGTGAGCGCGCCGGCATCGAGGTCCGCGACGTGCACCCGTCCCACTACGGACGTATGTGCCCGATCGAGACTCCTGAGGGTCCGAACATCGGTCTGATCGGATCCCTGTCCTCCTACGCGCGCGTCAACGCATTCGGCTTCATCGAGACCCCGTACCTGCGCGTCGTCGACGGCAAGGTCACCGACGAGGTCCACTACCTCACCGCTGACGAGGAGGACCGCTACGCCATCGGCCAGGCCTCCACCGAGCGCGACGCCGAGGGCAACATCACCACCGACCGCGTCGAGGTCCGCCTCAAGGACGGCGACATCGGTATCCGTGACGCCAAGGGTGTCGACTTCATCGACATCTCCGCACGCCAGATGGTCTCCGTGGCCACCGCCATGATTCCCTTCCTCGAGCACGATGACGCCAACCGTGCCCTCATGGGTGCGAACATGCAGCGTCAGGCCGTGCCGCTGGTCCGCGCCGAGGCCCCCTTCGTGGGCACCGGCATGGAGAAGCGCGCCGCCTACGACGCCGGTGACATGGTCATCGCCCCGAAGGCCGGTGTCGTCGAGAACGTCTCCGCCGACCTCATCACCATCATGGACGACGAGGGCATCCGCGACACCTTCCTGCTGCGCAAGTTCGAGCGCACCAACCAGGGCACCTGCTACAACCAGAACCCCCTGGTCAACATCGGTGACCGCGTCGAGGCCGGCCAGGTCATCGCCGACGGCCCCGGCACCCACAACGGCGAGATGTCTCTCGGCCGTAACCTGCTGGTCGCCTTCATGCCGTGGGAGGGCCACAACTACGAGGATGCGATCATCCTCAACCAGCGCGTCGTGGAGGAGGACATCCTCACCTCGATCCACATCGAGGAGCACGAGATCGACGCCCGCGACACCAAGCTGGGCGCCGAGGAGATCACCCGCGACATCCCGAACGTCTCCGACGAGGTCCTCGCCGACCTCGACGAGCGCGGCATCGTCCGCATCGGTGCGGAGGTCCGCGACGGTGACGTGCTGGTCGGCAAGGTCACGCCCAAGGGCGAGACCGAGCTGACCCCGGAGGAGCGGCTGCTCCGCGCGATCTTCGGCGAGAAGGCGCGCGAGGTGCGCGACACCTCGCTCAAGGTGCCGCACGGTGAGTCCGGCAAGGTCATCGGCGTCCGCGTGTTCTCCCGCGAGGACGACGACGAGTTGCCCCCGGGCGTCAACGAGCTCGTCCGCGTGTACGTCGCCCAGAAGCGCAAGATCCAGGACGGCGACAAGCTCGCCGGCCGCCACGGCAACAAGGGTGTCGTCGGCAAGATCCTGCCGCCGGAGGACATGCCGTTCATGCCGGACGGCACCCCCGTGGACATCATCCTCAACACTCACGGTGTCCCGCGTCGTATGAACATCGGCCAGGTCCTGGAGATCCACCTCGGCTGGCTCGCCGCCGCCGGCTGGTCCGTCGACCCGTCCGACCCGGCCAACGCCGAACTGCTGGAGACCCTCCCCGAGGATCTCTACGATGTTCCGGCCGAGTCCCTGACCGCCACCCCGGTGTTCGACGGTGCCTCCAACGAGGAGCTCGCCGGCCTGCTGCGCAACTCCCGCCCGAACCGTGACGGCGACGTCATGGTCAACGAGGACGGCAAGGCCGTGCTTTTCGACGGTCGCTCCGGTGAGCCGTTCCCGTACCCGGTGTCCGTGGGCTACATGTACCTGCTCAAGCTCCACCACCTGGTGGACGAGAAGATCCACGCCCGTTCCACCGGCCCGTACTCCATGATCACCCAGCAGCCGCTCGGCGGTAAGGCCCAGTTCGGTGGCCAGCGCTTCGGTGAGATGGAGGTGTGGGCGATGCAGGCATACGGCGCCGCCTACACCCTGCAGGAGCTGCTGACGATCAAGTCTGATGACGTCGTCGGCCGTGTCAAGGTCTACGAGGCCATCGTCAAGGGTGAGAACATCCCGGACCCGGGCATTCCGGAGTCCTTCAAGGTTCTCCTCAAGGAGCTGCAGTCCCTGTGCCTGAACGTGGAGGTCCTCTCCGCTGACGGCACCCCGATGGAACTGTCCGGCTCCGATGACGACGACCTCGACTCGGCAGGATCCTCGCTGGGCATCAACCTGTCCCGCGACGAGCACTCCGACGTCGACGCCTCCTAAACCCTTACCCGATATTCGCCATTCAATCCCTCCCCGCCGGGAGGGGAAAGGGAGTTACGTGTTCGACGTAAACCTCTTCGAAGAGCTCCGCATCGGCCTGGCCACTGCCGACGACATCCGCCGCTGGTCCAAGGGCGAGGTCAAGAAGCCGGAGACCATCAACTACCGCACCCTCAAGCCCGAGAAGGACGGTCTGTTCTGCGAGCGCATTTTCGGACCCACCCGTGACTGGGAGTGCGCCTGTGGCAAGTACAAGCGCGTCCGCTACAAGGGCATCATCTGTGAGCGCTGTGGCGTCGAGGTGACCAAGTCCAAGGTCCGCCGTGAGCGTATGGGCCACATCGAGCTGGCCGCCCCGGTCACGCACATCTGGTACTTCAAGGGTGTGCCG
>NZ_JAUNRW010000168.1 GCF_030535495.1 Corynebacterium sp. | reverse complement strand
TCGCCTGCAGCGCTGCCGGCGGGGTCGACTGGTCATCGGAGGCGGCCAGCGTGAGCACCGGGACGGTGATCTCCGACAGGCGCTCGCGGATGTCCCAGTGGGCGAGGGCATCGGAGCAGGAGGCGTAGCCGGCGCCGCGGGTGGAGACGACCATGCGTCGATAAGCGGCGGTCGTGGCGGGGTATGCCTCCTGGAAATCTGCAGTCAGCCAGAAGTCGATGACACCGTCGGCCATGGGCTCGAGGCCCTGCGCACGGGTGAGCTCGGCGCGCGGGTGCCACTTCTCCGGGCCGCCGAAGTACGCGGCGGTGCACAGGAACGCTGCGCGGGTGACGCGCTCGGAGGTCAGCGCCAGGTACTGCGCGATGGCGCCGCCGAGGGAGAGCCCGACGACCTGGAACTTATCGACGCCCAGGGAATTCAGCGTGCTCAAGACATCGTCAGCCAGGTCATCGAAGGTGGTCTTACCGGGCTCGACGTCCGGGTCCGGGGAGAGCCCGTGGCCGCGGTGGTCGAGGGCGATGACACGGCGGGTCTTGGACAGTGCATCGAGCTGCGGCAGCCACATGTCGGTGGTCGACGCAATGGAGCCGAGGAAGACGACCGGCTCGGCGTCATCCGAAGGACCGTAGGAAACAGAGTGCAGGATCATGGTTTAAGCCTCCACCTTCTCGATGACCGCCGCCAGGCCCTGGCCGCCGCCGATGCACATGGTGACCAGGGCGGTCGTGGCGTCGGTACGCGCGAGCTGGTGGGAGGCGGTGACGAGCATGCGGGCGCCGGTGGCACCGACCGGGTGGCCCAGCGAGATGCCGGAACCCAGCGGGTTGAGGCGGGAATCGTCGGCGGAGATGCCCCACTCGGAGAGCACGGACAGGGCCTGGGCGGCGAAGGCCTCGTTGAGCTCGATGAGGTCCATGTCATCCAGGGTGAGGCCGAGGCGGTCCAGCACCTTGGCGGTCGCGGGGACCGGGCCGATGCCCATGGTCTCCGGGGCGACGCCGGCCACGGCCCAGCCGCGCAGCACGACGGACGGGGTCAGGCCAAGCTCCTCGGCCTTCGCGCGGGTGGTGACGATCATCGCGGCGGCGCCGTCGTTCTGGCCGGAGGCGTTACCGGCGGTGACGGTGGCGTCGGTATCCTGGCGGCCCATGATGGGGCGCAGGCCCGACAGCTTCTCCAGGGTGGAACCGGGGCGCGGGTGCTCGTCGGTGTCGATGACCAGCGGATCGCCCTTGCGCTGCGGCACGGTCACCGGCACGATCTCCTCGGCGAAGATCCCCTGCTCCTGCGCGGCGACGGCACGGCGGTGGGATTCCACGGCCATCTCGTCCTGGGCCTCGCGGGTGATGGAGTACTCCTCGCGGAGGTTCTCGGCGGTTTCGATCATGCCGCCCGGGATCGGGTGGTTCTTGCCGCCGGCGGTCTCGCGGGCCTCGGCGAGGCGGTCGCGGAAGACCATGTTGCCGCCCTTCTGGCCCCAGCGGACGTCGGCGTCGACGGTGTACTCGGTGCGCGACATGGACTCGGCGCCACCGGCGATGATGAGGTCGGCCGCACCGGTGGCCACGTGCGCGGCGGCGGTGACAACGGCCTGCAGGCCGGAACCGCAGCGACGGTCGAGCTGCATGCCGGGGACGGTCTCGCCGAGGCCGGCATCCAGTGCCACGACGCGGCCCAGGGCCGGGGCGGCGCCGTTGGGGGAGGCCTGGCCGAGGATGAGGTCGTCGACGTCCTCGGGCTTGAGGCCCGAGCGCTCCATGACGGCCTTGACCACGGTGGCGGCGAGCTCCTGGACGGGAACGCCCACGAACTGCCCGCCGTAACCGCCGACGGCGGTGCGCAGGGGGGTGCAGATGACGATGTCGGTGCCGGAAATGTCAGACATGAAAGAGCCTTTCTAGAAGAGTTCGGTGGCCGCCAGGTCGGCGGAGATGAGTTCGGCGGTGTCGATGAGCGCCGGGAGGAAGCGGTCGTGCAGCTCCTCCAGGTCGTGGACGACGCTCTGCGTGGACACGTTGACCGCCGCGACGACCTTGCCCGCGGGGGAGTGGACCGGCGCGGCCAGGGAGCGCAGACCGGGTTCGAGTTCCTGGTCGACGATGGCGAAGCCCTGCTCGCGGATGCGGGAGAGCTCGGCGTGGAGGGAGTGGGCGTCGATAAGCGTCGACGGCGTGAATGCCTGGAACTCGACGCTGTCCAGGTACGCCTCGAGCTCATCGGCGGGCAGGCCGGCGAGGATGACCCGGCCCATCGATGTGGCGTACGCCGGGAAGCGGGTGCCGATGGTGATGGAGACCGTCATGATGCGCCGCACCGGCACGCGGTTGACGTAGACGACATCCGCGCCGTCGAGCACGGACAGCGAGGAGGACTCGCCGATGTGGCGGGAGAGTTCCTCCAGGCGCGGCTGCGCGATGGCGGGCAGGCCCAGGCCGGACATGTAGCTGTAGCCGAGCTCGAGGACACGGGGGGTGAGCCAGAACTCGGTGCCGTCGGTGCCTGCGTAACCGACGGTGACCAGGGTGTGCAGGAAGCGGCGGGCGGTGGCGCGGGCCAGGCCGGTGGCGTCGGCGACCTGGGCGAGGGTCTGCCGGGGCCGGTCGGCGTTGAATGTCCGGATGACGGCGAGGCCGCGGACGAGCGACTGGACGTTGGGGGTGTCCGGTGTGGCCACGTGCGGCTCCTTTCTCTTCGTGAAGGCGGTTCGCTGTGTGAACCCTTGTGCATTATCTGAACACCAGTGTACAGTCTGGATCATGCTTGACAAGACCCTCCCCTCAACTGATGCGGCCGTCGCCGACATCCCCGACGGCGCGACCATCGCCGTCGGCGGATTC
>NZ_JAUNRW010000051.1 GCF_030535495.1 Corynebacterium sp. | reverse complement strand
GGACGTTCCTCGACGAACACGAGGTGGCGGCGCTGACCCGGCGGGAGGGGTCGAAGTATTTGAATCCCCCCGCCCCCCGCTGATAAGATCACCCACGTCTCGGCGAGGGCTCCCAGGAGCCGTTATCGACGCGATCATAGGGTTTATTTCAGCCTGCGATGACTCGACGAGGACATTGTCACCTCAGACCAGAGTCGGTCGCAGGCTTTTTCGCTTGGCGGCCGTAAACAACAAGGAGATACAGCCACATGGCCAAGTACCCCACCCTGACCGCTGCCCCCCGCGAAGAGTTCGGTAAGGGCTACGCCCGCCGCCTGCGCGTTGCCGGCCGCATTCCGGGCGTCATCTACTCCCAGGGCGCCGAGAACGTTCACTTCTCCGTGGACCGTGTCGAGTTCACCGCCATCGTGCGTAACCAGGGCGTCAACGCCGTCGTCGAGCTCGACGTGGACGGCGAGAAGCACCTCACCATGATCAAGCACCTCGACCAGAACGTGCTCACCCTCAACATCGACCACGTCGACCTGCTGGGCATCAAGCGCGGCGAGCGCGTCGAGGTCGAGGTCCCGGTCGCCGTCGAGGGCGAGCCGGAGCCGGGCCTGATGTTCGTCCAGGATGCCGACGTCATCCTCGTCGAGGCCGACGTCCTCGAGATCCCGGAGTCCTTCACCGTCTCCGTCGAGGGCCTGGGCATCGAAGACAAGATCTTCGCCGAGAACGTCACCCTCCCGGAGGGTGTCACCCTGGCCGCCGATCCCGAGACCCTCATCGTCTCCATCACCGTTCCGGAGGAGGAGCCGGAGGAGACCGAGGCCACCGAGGATGGCGCCGGCGATGTCGAGCTGGCTGGCGAGGAGGGCTCCGAGAGCGCTCCGGAGACCACCGGCGAGGGCGAGGAGTAGACCACTCCCCCTGCCTGAGACGACCCCCGTTCACTGTGAACGGGGGTCGCTTCGTTGCTGTGCCACACTGGAATGGTGACTGACTCCCCGCTTCTCATCGTCGGCCTGGGCAATCCCGGCGCGCAGTACGCCGACACCCGGCACAACATCGGTGTCATGCTTCTCGACGAACTCGCCTCTCGCATCTCCCCCATGCCCGCCACCTTCTCCGTGCACAAGCGCACGAACACGGAGGTCGCCGAGGTCCGCCACCAGGGTCGTCGCCTGGTGCTGGCCCGCACCCGCGGCTACATGAACGTCTCCGGTGGGCCGGTCAAGGCCCTGGCGACGTTCTTCAAGATCGCCCCTTCGGACATCGTCGTCGCGCACGATGAACTGGAGCTGGGATTCGGCGAGGTGCGCCTGCGACTGGGCGGGGGTGACCACGGGCACAACGGCCTGAAGTCGGTCTCGAAGTCCCTGGGCACGAAGGACTACCAGCGCCTGGCCTTGGGAATCGGCCGACCGCCGGGTCGCATGGACCCGGCGGCCTTCGTCCTCAAGCCCTTCTCCCGGCAGGAGGCCGGGGAGTTGCCCTTCCTGCTTGCCGACGCCGCCGACGAGCTCGAGCGCACCCTCTAGCTCCTGTGCAACATCTCTCCTGCACAGCGTTCAGTTTTCTGCACAACCCCTGTTCGCGATCTGTCTAGACTTAGGAGTGTGCAGACTGGGGGCTCGAGCTAGATCGTCAGCTCGTTCTCGCGACCGGCGATGACGCGGTGGATGTTGTATTCCCACTCCTTGAGGGCATCCGGAAGCTCGCCCTTGGACGGGTCCTGCAGGTACTCGCGGCGATCCGCGTCGTAGTCCCACAGCCAATCCACGTAGGGGTACCAGGAGGTACGCCCGGCCTGGCGGAAGGTCTCGTTGCGGATGAGGCGGGAGACCCCGTCCACGTGCCACAGCTCTCCCCAGAAACGGCCGGTGGTCTGGATGCGGGCGCAGCGCGGGGCGCGCTCGCCGGAGACGTCGGCAAGCACGGAACCCCAGTCCAGTTCACCGGAGGCAGCCGCCTGAGAGGCGTAGAGCGCCAGGCACTCGGCGTCTTCCATCGCCATGACAGCGCCGGATGCCAGGTACTGCAGCGGCGGATGCGCGGCGTCACCCATGACGATGATGCGGTCGCTGACGACCCAGTTGTCCAGGGGCTCGCGGTCGGACATCTGCCACCAGGTGTCCAGCCACATCGAACCGAGGCGACCCTGGATGAAGTCGTGGGTGTGGTCGAAGGCGGTGCGGAACTCCTCGTTGTTGCCCCAGTCCTCGGGAACCGCGGTGCCCTCGGTGAGCGCCTTGAGGTAGCGGGGGGACTGGAACACGGCGACCTGGTTGAGCAGCTCGCCGTTGCGCAGCGGGTACTGGATGAAGTGGCAGCGCGGGCCGATGTAGCCGACGACGTCGGTGAGCCCCTTCATGTCCGGATCCTCGGGCAGCGCGGAGGTGCCGCGGTAGGCGACGTAGGCCGAGGGCACCGGCTCGTCCTGGACGATCTCCTTGCGGAACACCGAGTGGATTCCGTCGAAGGCGATGAGCAGATCGGCGTCGACGTCCTCGGTGCGGCCGTCGGCACGATGCTCGATGTGGACGGTAACGCCATTGTCTCGGGTGTCGGCGCCGAGGACCTGCACACCGTTGTGCAGGGTCGCACCGGCGTCCTGCGCGGCCGCGACGAGGATCGACAGCAGGTCGGAGCGGTGAATGACCAGGTAGCAGCCACCGTAGTGCGCCTGGAACTCCTCGCCGAAGTCCATCGTGAGGATCGGCTCGGTGGTGATGGCGTCGCGGAACTGCATGCGCTCCGGGAGGTAGCCGGCCTCGAAGACCTGGTCCTTCAGGCCCCACTTCTCCAGCATCTTCACGCCGTGGGGGCCGATCTGCAGTCCGGCGCCGACCTCCTTGAACTCGGGGGCTCGTTCGTAGAGGGTGACGTCGGCGCCGCGCAGCGCCAGGGCCAGGGCACCGGCCGCACCGCCGATACCGCCACCGGCGATGATGATCTTCTGGCCGCTGAGCTCGTCAGAGGAGCTGAGGATGTGGTCGGACATGAGAGACTTCCTTTTCTAACGGGGATCGGAGTGGGAAGAGATGACGGTGACGTTGGGGTTCGGCATCCGGCGGTGGATGAAGAACAGGACCACCAGCGACAGGGAGGACAACAGCGCGGAGCAGGCGAAGAGCAGGTAGTTCGAGCCCACGCCGAGGTTCCAGTTGAGCAGCAGTCCGGCGAGCTGCGGGGCAACCACCGCGCCGATGCGTCCGACGCCGAGGGCCCAGCCGAGGGCCGTGCCGCGCAGGTTGTGCGGGTAGAAGTTGGCCACGGCGGCGATGATGAGGATCTGCGTGCCGTGCGTACCCACACCCGCCAGGATGAGGATGACGTACACGGCCAGCACCGGCGGTTCGGTGAGCAGCATCAACAGGGCCACACCCGCCACGCCCGCGGCCACAGCACCCGACTTGAGGGGGCCGAAGCGATCGCCGGCCCAGGCGGTGACGACGGAGCCGAGGATGGCGCCGAGGTTGAGTGCCAGGGTGAAGTTGAGGGCGGCGCCGAAGTCGTAGCCTGCCGTCTGCATGAGGCGCGGCAGCCAGGTTCCCAGGCCGTACCAGGCCAGCAGGGTGACGAAGGTGGCGATGGAGAACCAGATGGAGATCGCCATGTATTTGCCGGTGAGCAGGTCCTTGAAGCCGGCGGGTTCATCCTCCCCTTCGCGCGCGGCGTGATCCTCGCGGATGGCCTGGTCGGAGGGGATGACCTTCATGGCGATGGGCAGGCCGATGACCAGCGGGACGATGGCGACGAGGAACATGAAGCGCCAGCCCCACTCCTCATGGGAGGGCACGATGAACTGGGCCAGGATGGCGGCGATGGAGCCGCCGAGCGGGACGCCGGACATCATGATGGTGGCCCACGCGGACATGGTCTTACGCGGGACCAGGTCGGAGGTCATCGCGTTGACCGACGGCACGAGGCCGCCGAGGCCGATACCGGCGAGCAGGCGGAAGGCGCCGAACATCCACGGGCTGATGGCGAACGCACACAGCAGGGTGAACACCGACAGGACGATGACGGATCCGATGACGGCGAACTTGCGGCCGACGCGGTCGGACATACGCCCCACCCACACCGCGCCGATGACCATGCCGAGGAAGGCGGTGGATCCGATGGTGCCGGCCTGGGCTGAGTTGAGCCCCCACTCCTCCATGAGCTCGGTCTGCACGGTGCCGTAGACAATGAGGTCATAGCCGTCAAAGACGACGAAGAACCAGCCGATGAGCACGGCGGCCAGGCGGCGCCCGCCGATGCCGAGGATGGTGAAACCTGAGCTGTCACCCATGTCGGGTGTCTGTGTGCCACGGGCCGCGCCGACGGCCGTGGACCCGCTGTGCGGGTTCGGGGAGATTGGTGCCATACGCACATCATCTGGGTGATCGGGGTTACAATCAAAGGTATTCCAGATAGCGGAAGGTGTGATCTAGATGTCACTCGCTCCCACCCACGGCCCACCCCCGCGGGAGTTTCTGCAGTCCGTGGACCACTCCCTCACCCTCATTCTCATGCTGCGAGACCGCGGGACACTCACTGTCTCCGGAGCCGCCGAGGAGCTCGGGGTGAGCCCCTCGACGGTGCACCGCTCCATGGCGATGCTCGTCTACCGCGGCTTCGCCACCCGCAGCGAATCCCGCACCTACCTGCCCGGCCCGGCACTGTCGTCGTCGAGCCTGCAGCCGGGCGTCGGCAATGAGCTCATCACCGCCTGCCTGCCCCACATGCAGGCCATCGCCACCGAGTCGGCCGAGACGACCCACCTCATGGTGCTGGTGGGCAACAAGGTCCACTTCCTCCACACCGTGGAGGGTTCCCATCCCGTGCGTGTGGGCATCCGCCGAGGTCAGGTCATGCCCGCCGAGCAGAACGCGGGCGGGCTGGTCATGCTGGCGGAGCGCTCCGCCGCCGAACTGCGCGCCCTCTACCCCGCGCTTCCCGACACCGACTTCGAGTCCCTGCGCCGACAGCTCCACCGCACACGCGGTCGCGGGTTCTCCATCAACAACGGCCTCTACGAGCACGACGTCTCCGCCATCGGCGTGTGCCTGCGCAACGATCTGGGCGACATCCTCGGAGCCATCACCGTCGCCACCCCGACGGGGCGATTCCGCGGAGTTCACCGACGCTGCGCGGAAATCCTGGTCAAGCATTCCCGGGATCTCAACCGCCGCCTGGAGGGCCTGCGCCTCACCGCTCCGGACATCAAGGCCTGACTCAGGGGTAGCAATGTCTACCCCCGGCCCGTTATTCCACATAGCGGAAAATCTTTGAGTCACAACCTCCAGCACCCTATGTTTGGGGTCACAACCACCCCTTGACCCGCAGGAGGTTCACGCATGAGCGAGAGCACCGACTACTCCAACAAGCACGTTGAATTCGTGGTCCCGGAGCCGACGCCTGAGGAACAGGCCGAGCTCAACGACATGTACGCCAAGATGGACGATCTCCACATGAAGCCCCTGTGGAACCAGATCGGTGGCCTCATGCCGAACGAGCCGGACCCGCAGGCCCTGGCCCACCGCTGGGACTGGTCCGAGCTGATCAAGCTGGCCCGCCGTTCCGGCGAGCTGGTCCCGGTCGGCCGTGGCGGCGAGCGTCGCGCCATCGGCCTGGCCAACCCGGGCCTGGGCGGCCCGACCTACATCGCCCCGACCCTGTGGGCCGCGATCCAGTACCTGGCCCCGGGCGAGAACGCCCCCGAGCACCGCCACTCCCAGAACGCCTTCCGTTTCGTCATCGAGGGCGAGGGCGTGTGGACCGTCGTTAACGGCGACGCCGTCCCGATGCGTCGCGGAGACTTCCTGCTCACCCCGGGCTGGAACTTCCACGGCCACCACAACATCGCCACCGAGCCGATGGCCTGGCTCGACGGCCTGGACATCCCGTTCGCCTACCAGATGGACACCGGCTTCTTCGAGTACGGCTCCGAGAAGCTCACCGACGAGTCCACCCCGGACTACTCCCGCTCCGAGCGCCTGTGGGCGCACCCGGGCCTGCGCCCGGTCGCCTTCCCGGGCGCCACCAGCTCCTCGACCATCGGCCGCTACGCCTGGGAGCACACCGACGCCGCCCTCAACGACCAGCTCGCTCTCGAGGACGCCGGATTCCCCGGTGTCGTCGGCCCGGGCCACGCGGCGATCCGCTACACCAACCCCACCACCGGTGGCGACGTCATGTCGACCATCCGCGCCGAGTTCCACCGCCTGCGCGCCGGCGCCTCCACGACCCCGGTCAAGGAGGTCGGCAACCGCGTCTTCCAGGTCTTCGAGGGTTCCGCCACCATCAAGGTCGGCGACCAGACCTTCGAGATGAACCACGGCGACGTCGTCAATGTCCCGTCGTGGAAGCTGTGGTCCATCGAGGCCGGCACCGACGGCGTCGATCTCTTCTGCTTCTCTGATCACCCGATCTTTGAGAAGCTGAATCTTGCACGTACCTACACTCCGGAAGGAATCTAAATCACCATGCGTCTTGCCACCATCCGCTCCGCCCAGGGCACCTTCGCCGCCCGCGTCGAGTCCGACACCACCGCCGTGCAGATCGACGGTTTCGCCAATGTCGGCGACCTGCTGCAGGAGGCCAACTGGCGCGAGGTCGCCGAGCAGACCAGCGGCGAGGAGATCTCCTTTGAGCTCAGCGACCTGGAGGCCGTCGTCCCGGCCCCCAAGAAGATCGTCTGCATCGGTCTCAACTACGCCAACCACATCAAGGAGATGGGCCGCGAGCTGCCCGAGGTCCCGACCCTGTTCGTCAAGTTCCCGGATGCCCTCACCGGCCCCTTCGACGACGTCCTCGTCCCGGAGTACGCCAACGCCGAGCTGGACTGGGAGGGTGAGCTGGCCGTGATCATCGGCAAGCGCGCCCGTCGTGTCAAGGAGGCCGACGCCGCCGAGTACATCGCCGGTTACGCCGTCATGAACGACTACACCATGCGCGACTACCAGTACCGCACCCTCCAGTGGCACCAGGGCAAGTCCTTCGAGAAGACCGCCGGCTTCGGCCCGTGGATGACCACCTCCGACTCCTTCGAGCTGGGCGGCGAGCTGGCCACCTACCTCGGCGAGGACAAGATGCAGACCACCCCGACCGACGACCTGGTGTTTAACCCGGCACAGCTGGTCGAGTACATCTCTCACATCTACCCGCTCGACGCCGGCGATGTCATTGTCACCGGTACCCCGGGCGGCGTCGGCCACGCCCGCAACCCGAAGCGCTACATCGGCGACGGCGACGTCGTCAAGGTCGAGATCGGCGGCCTGGGCTACGTCGCCAACAAGACGGTGTTCGAGTAATGACCCAGTCGTTCCACGATCTGTCCATCGCCGAGCGCCTCAACCTGACCCGCCGCGGCACCGCGCACTTCTCGGGCCAGCTGGCACTCATCGACAACGCCGAGTTCGGTCGCGACACTCTGCTGCCGGACTGGACCGTGGCGCACCTGGCCGCCCACGTGGCCTACAACGCCAACGCGCTGTGCAACCTCATGCACTGGGCGGAGACGGGCGAGGAAACCCCCATGTACTCCTCCCCGCAGGCCCGCAACGAGGAGATCGCCCGCGGTGCGACGCTTATTCCGGATGCCATCCGTAACCTGCACGACCACACCCTGGTCCGCCTCGACGTCGCCTGGCGCGACCTCCCGGAGCAGGCCTGGCAGACCGAGGTGAAGACCGCGCAGGGACGCACTGTCCCCGCCTCGGAGACGCTGTGGATGCGCACCCGTGAGGTGTGGCTGCACGCCGTCGACCTCGACGTCAACGCCGGTTTTTCCGACATCCCCACCGTGATCCTGCAGACCCTGGTCCCGGAAATCGCGGGCAAATGGCGCGGTGCCGGCGACGGCGCGGGCCTGGTGCTCGTGCCGGAGGACGGCGAGCGCATCGAGGTCTCCCCCGGTGAGAACACCGTGGAGATCCACGGTGACTGGGCCGGCCTGGCCCGCTGGGCCTCCGGCCGCGGCGACCGCGGTGTGACCTCCCCGCAGGGTGAGGTGCCCGCTCCCCCGCGCTGGCTCTAGCCCCTGCTTATCGACGCCCCGCCGTCCCCTCTTCCTGTCGAGGGGGCGGCGGGGCCAGTCATGCCCTAAGCTCGGCGAACATGCGTACAGCCTCGGGCATCAGTCGGGACGTCAGGTTAGCCTGTGGAGTCTGACGCGCTCGTCCTCCATTGCGGTGGATTCTCTCTCACAGTCGCGACATCTCCTTCTGCCTTTTCTCCCGTCGACGAGAGCACGGTGGTGTGGGAGTCCCGTACCGCTACTCCGGTGGGCGAGATTGACATCCGGGCCGCCATCTCCGACGAGCCGCACCCCGACGTTCCCGTTCAGGCCCAGCTGACGGCGCCGGATGGTTCCCCCGCGCATATCCAGGTGACCTTCACGGTGGGCTCCGCCGGACCACATCCACTGGACCCACAAGAGACAATGGACCACATGCGCCGGGAAACGCACATCCTCAAGTCAATGTCCCAGTCAGCAGCTGACTGGGTCAGCGTCGGTGCCTGTCAGAGCGGGCAGCACCTGCTCCTGGCCATGATTGCGGTGGCCACCGACGGGCGAGTGTGAGCTGTTCCTTGACACCTGCGCTGTCGTCAAAGACACGGCCCGGTTCTCCACGCGGAGTACCGGGCCGATCGAGCTACTTCAGCTCAGCGGCCTCGAGGCGACGCGGGTAGATCTGCGGGCGGGCGCCGGCGACCTCCTCGACGATGCGGATGACCTGGTTGGAGTAGCCGAACTCGTTGTCGTACCAGACGTAGACGACGAGGTGGCGACCTGAGGCGATGGTGGCCAGACCGTCGACGATGCCGGCGTGGGTGGTGCCGACGAAGTCGGTGGACACGACCTCCGGGGAGTGGATGTAGGAGATCTGCTGACGCAGGTCGGAGTGCAGGGAGACCTTGCGGAGGAAGTTGTTGACCTCGTCGCGGTCGACCTCCTTCTCCAGGGTCAGGTTGAGCACGGCCATGGACACGTCCGGGGTGGGGACGCGGATGGCGTTACCGGTGAGCTTGCCCTCGAACTCCGGCAGGGCCTTGGAGACGGCCTTCGCGGCACCGGTCTCGGTGAGCACCATGTTGAGGGTGGCGGCGCGGCCGCGGCGGGTGCCCTTGTGGAAGTTGTCGATGAGGTTCTGGTCGTTGGTGAAGGAGTGGACGGTCTCCACGTGACCGTGCTCGACGCCGTAGCGGTCGTTGAGGACCTTGAGCACCGGGGTGATGCCGTTGGTGGTGCAGGAGGCGGCGGTGATGATCTTCTCGTCGTCGGTGATCTTGTCGTGGTTGATGCCGTAGACGACGTTGAGCAGATCACCCTTGCCCGGCGCGGTGAGCACCACACGGGCGACACCCTTCGACTCGAGGTGCTGGGACAGGCCCTCGCGGTCGCGCCAGCGGCCGGTGTTGTCGACGACGATGGCGTCGGAGATGCCGTAGGCGGTGTAGTCGACCTCTGCCGGGGAGTTGGAGTAGATCATCTGGATCTTGGTGCCGTTGGCCCAGATGACGTCGTTGTCGCGGTCGACGGTGATGGTGCCGTCGAAGGCGCCGTGCACGGAGTCGCGGCGCAGGAGGGAGGCGCGCTTGACGATGTCATCCTCGGAGTTCTTGCGTACCACGACGGCGCGCAGTCGGACACCGCCGTAGGTGGCCTCGCGCTGGATGAGGATGCGGGCCAGGAGGCGGCCGATGCGGCCGAAACCGTAGAGGACGACGTCGCGGGGCTCGGCCTCGGAGCGCTTGCCGACGATCTCGGCGAGCTCCTCATCGAGGTAGGCACGCAGGTCGGTGCCCTCGGACTTCTCGAAGCCGGTGGCCAGACGGCCCAGGTCGATGGAGGCGGTGCCGAGGTTCATGTCGACGAGCTCGCGCAGGACCGGGATGGTCTGGTCGAGCTGCATCTCACGGTCAGCGACACGACGGGCGTAGCGGTGCGCCTTGATGATGTCGATGTCGGTGGCACCGACGAGCAGTCGTCCGAAGATGGAGACGACCACGTCGTTGTTGCGGTGAAGCTGGCCGATCAGCGGCAGCATCTCCTGAGCCAGGGCAATCTTGTCGTTCCAGTTGTTCTGCTCGGGCTGCGCGGTGGCGGTCACTGCTTTTCTACCTCCGTGGGTGTGGGGATACGTCCCCCCGACTTTAGCGCGACATCGCCTGTTCAGGCGTGAGACCGGCGAGAATCGCTGCGGTGGGCCCACCCCCGAGCTTGTCGACGCCCACCCCCACCAGGCAGTAGGCCACCTCCCGCGGGCGTTCCGCCCGCTCGGCCGCCTGCAGCGGCACAAGATACGGGTACACCGGCGGGATGTCCGGATTGTTCCGACTGAATTCCGTTTCCAACCCGCGGGCCACCCGCCCGCTGAAGGCGCGGGAGGCCACGGTCTGCCCGCCCTCGGCGAGGAGCTCGCGGTTGAGGGCGGAGGTGCCGGCTTCGTCGGCAAGCAGGAAGGCGGAACCGCAGGACACGGCGACGACACCGGGCAGCGCCAGCACATCGGCCACGTCGGCCGCATCCCGGATGCCGCCGGCAGCGATGAGCGGCAGGTCGACCACCTCGGCCACGGACCGGACAAGTTCGGACAGCGAACGGGTATCGGGTGTGACCTCGATGCTCCACGTGGAGCGGTGCCCACCGGCCTCCGGGCCCTGGACGACGAGGGCATCGGCACCCGCCTGCGCCGCCGCCTGTGCGTCAGTGGGATTGGTCACGGTGATCCACGCGGCGATTCCGCGCGCGTGCAGGGCATCGATCTCGCTGCGCGTGAAGGGGCCGAACGTCGCGGAGACCACCACCGGCGGATGTTCCGCCTCCAGCACCGCGGCGAACTTCGCGTCGAAGTCGTTCGACAGATCCACCTCGGGCAGCTCGCGATCGCCGGCGACGGCGTGGACGTCGGCAAGCGAGGAGAAGGGGGCCTGCCGGGTGAACAGGTTGACTCCGTATCGCCCTTCCACCTGCGCCATCTGCTCGACGAGGACGCTCGCGGGCGCCCCACCGGTGGCCAGGAAGCCGAGGGAACCGGCGGCGGCGGCCGCGGTGACAAGTGCCGGGGTGGAGGGTCCACCGGCCATGGGCGCGACGATGATCTGCGGAATGTCCATGTGTGAGACACTATCGCTCGTGTTCAAGATCTTCGACCTTTTCCGCCGTCAGCCGACTCCGGATCTCAGCGCCGACTGGATCATCATCGGCCTGGGCAACCCCGGAGCGAAGTACGACGCCACCAGGCACAACGTCGGTTACATGGCCGTCGATAAGCTCCTCGACGGCCAACCCCTCGCCCCCGTGCCCGGCGCCAAGGCGCACCATGCCCGGCTGCGCATCGCCGATCAGGACGTCCTCGTGCTGCGGTCGACGACGTACATGAACCATTCCGGGCAGGCCCTGGCTGGCCTCGATGTGCCGGCGGGGCGGATCATCGCCGTCCACGACGAGCTCGACCTGCCGGTGGGCACCGTGCGGGTGAAGAAGGGCGGGAACGAGAACGGCCACAACGGACTGAAATCCATGACCGAGCAGCTGGGTACCCGCGACTACCTGCGCGTCCGCATCGGCATCGCCCGCCCACCGCAGGGCGTGTCCGTGACCGACCACGTCCTCGGGCCGGTCGACGGCGGCGAGGACATCTCCCTGGCCACGGAGGCCTGCCGCCTCATCATCGAGCAGGGTCTGAACAAGGCACAGAACATCGTTCACTCCCGATGAAATAACCCTCATGTGCGGCTCACGGTGGTGTCATCTGCCGGCGGTGGAATAGGGGTGTGCCAGAAAGGCACACTCCCCTCAAGATAAGGACCACCGCCATGGACCTGCTGTCCTTCCTCAAGTCCCTCCTCGGATTCGGCTTCCTGTCATCCTTCGATGACTGGGACGACATCTTCGACGATTAAGGAGCCCCACCATGAACATCACCGCCCTCATCGCCGCCGTCATGGCGATGGTCACCTCGTTCACCGGCGGCATCATCCCCGCCACCTCGTCCCTGCCCATCCCGCCCATCGTCCATGACTGGGACGACGACCGCTGGGATGACGACGACTGGGACGACTAGTCCCGCGCACGACAACGGCGCGCCCCCACGGTGAGTGCGGGGCGCGCCGTTGTTGCGTCGATAAGCTACTTCGCCATCTGCGCGACGAGCTTCTCCAGATCACCGAGCATGGTCTCCAGCTCGCCGGCGCGGCGCTCCTGCGGGGCGAAACCGTTGTCGTCGACATCGTTGAAGATGGACAGCGACACCTGGTTACGCACGTCGTACTGCTCGAAGTTACCCACGATCTGACGCCACTGCTCCACCGCACGCACGCCCTCGGCCGCGCCGTAGGAGACGAAGGCCACCGGCTTGCCCTGCCACTCCATACCGAGGCAGTCGTAGGCGTTCTTCATGGCGCCGGGCACACCGTGGTTGTACTCCGGGGTGATGAAGACGAAGCCGTCGCAGGCGTCGACGGCCTGCGACCAGGCGGTGACGTTGGCGTCCTCGTACTGCTTGTTCGCGGCACCCGGAACGGTTGCGGCGGTGAGCAGCGGGACGTTGAGTTCCTTGAGGTCGAGGACCTCGTAGGTGGCGGCCTCGCGCTGCTGCGCGGCCTCGACGACCCACTGCCCGACACCTTCGCCGAAACGTCCGTCGCGAATGGATCCGATGACTATGCCGATCTTCATGTGCACTCCTACGAATTTGTTGACGAAAACACATCCAAGTGTACCTGGCACGGGCACAATAGAGATTGTGTCAGCCTCGACCATCGTCATCACGGGCGCATCCGACGGCATCGGTGCCGCCGCCGCCCGCCTCCTGCGGGCCGCGCTTCCCGACGCCCGACTCGTGCTCGTCGGCCGCAACCCGGACAAGACCGCGGCCATCGCCGCGGCCACCGGAGCCGAGTTCCACGTCGCCGACTACTCCCGCCTGGACGACGTGCGTGAACTCGCCGCCACCCTCCGTGGGCTGGAGCGTATCGACGTCCTCGCCAACAACGCAGGCAGCATGTTCGACGGCCCCATCCGCACCGCCGACGGTTTCGAACTGACCTGGCAGGTCAACCAGCTGGCGCCCTATCTGCTGACCAACCTGCTGCTGCCGAGACTGCTGGAGTCGCGCGCGAGCGTGGTGGCCACCTCGTCGATGGCCTCGGCTTTCCTGTCCCGCTTCAACCCGGAGGACCCGGAGACCCAGCGCAATTTCTCCCCCGCCCGGGCCTACGGCAACTCCAAACTCGGCAACGTCCTGTTCACCCGGGAACTGCATGCCCGCTACCACCACCGGGGGCTCAACGCGGTGGCCTTTCACCCGGGCGTCATCGCGACGAACTTCGGCACCGAGACGTCCGGCATCATCCACTACGGCTACCAGACGGCGATCGCCCGGACCTTCCGCCCGGCTCCGGACGGCGGACGCAATCTGGCGTACTTCGTCGCCGGCACGCCGGGGATCCACTGGGAGTCCGGCCGCTACTACAACGACAAGCGACGGCCGGGCATTCAACGCCGCACCTCGCGGGACCCGGAATTGGCCCAGCGGGTGTTCGAGGACGCGGCGCACGCACTCGGTGTGACCTGGGAGTAGCACAGCGACTACGCTCAAGGACTTATGAGCACCACCGCCGAAGCCGCACGCCGCCGCACGTTCGCCGTCATCGCCCACCCCGATGCCGGTAAGTCCACCCTGACCGAGGCGCTGGCGCTGCACGCGCACATCATCTCCGAGGCGGGTGCCACCCACGGCAAGGCCGGCCGCAAGGCGACCGTCTCCGACTGGATGGAGATGGAGAAGGACCGCGGCATCTCCATCGCGTCCTCCGCCCTGCAGTTCGAGTACGCGCCCGAGGGCCACGAGGGCGAGCCGTACATGATCAACCTCGTCGACACCCCCGGTCACGCGGATTTCTCGGAGGACACGTACCGCGTGCTCACCGCCGTCGACGCCGCCGTCATGCTCATCGACGCCGCCAAGGGCCTCGAGCCGCAGACCCTCAAGCTCTTCCGCGTGTGTAAGGCGCGCGGACTGCCGATCATCACCGTGATCAACAAGTGGGACCGCGTCGGCCGCGAGCCGCTCGAGCTGGTCGACGAGATCGTCCAGGAGATCGGCCTGCAGCCCACGCCACTGTTCTGGCCCGTCGGCATCGCCGGTGATTTCCGCGGCCTGGCCCGCGTCGGCGAGGAGGGTGAGGTCGAGGAGTACATCCACTTCATCCGCACCGCCGGTGGCTCGACGATCGCCCCGGAGGAGCACTACTCCCCGTCCGAGGCCGAGGCGCGCGAGGAGGACGTCTGGGAGACGGCCGTCGAGGAGGCTGAGCTGCTTGCCGCCGACGGCGCCCTGCATGACCAGGACCTTTTCGAGCAGTGCGTGACCTCCCCGCTCATCTTCGCCTCGGCGATGCTCAACTTCGGTGTCCACCAGATCCTGGACACCCTGTGCGCCATCGCGCCCTCACCGCGTTCCCGCGACTCTGATCCCAAGGCCGTCGAAGCCGCCACCACCGCCATCGACGAGGTCCGGGAGCTCGACGACGACTTCTCCGGCGTGGTGTTCAAGGTCCAGGCCGGCATGGACAAGAAGCACCGCGACACCCTGGCCTTCATGCGCATCGTCTCCGGCGAGTTCGACCGCGGCATGCAGGTCACCCACGCCCAGTCGGGGCGCTCCTTCTCCACCAAGTACGCACTCACCGTCTTCGGCCGCACCCGCGAGACGGTGGAAGCCGCATTCCCGGGCGACATCGTCGGCCTGGTCAACGCCGGTTCCCTGGCGCCCGGCGACACCATCTACTCCGGCCGTAAGGTGCAGTTCCCGCCGATGCCGCAGTTCGCCCCCGAGCACTTCCGCACCCTGCGCGCGAAGACCCTGGGCAAGTACAAGCAGTTCCGTAAGGCCCTCGAGCAGCTGGATTCCGAGGGCGTCGTGCAGATCCTGCGTAACGACGCCCGCGGCGAGGCCAACCCCGTCATGGCCGCCGTCGGCCCCATGCAGTTCGAGGTCATGCAGGCCCGCATGGAGGTCGAGTACAACGTGGAGACCGTCACCGACCCGGTCCCCTACTCCGTCGCCCGCCGCACCGATGCCGCTTCCGCCGCGGAGCTGGGCCGGCAGCGCGGCGTCGAGGTGTTCACGCGTACCGACGGCGAACTCATCGCCCTGTTCGGCGACAAGTGGAAGCTCGCCTTCATCGAGAAGGAGCACCCGGAGCTGACCATGGAACCGATGGTGGCTGATTAACGTGGCACTGTTCCGTCGCAAAGAGCTTGTCGACGTCCCCGCCGACACCGTGCGCGTCGATGCCCCGGGTATGTCCGTGCACACCGCCTCATCCATGGTGGTGCTCACCCTGCCCGCCTCCGGTGCGGCTTCGCTTATCGACGCCGCCACCTCCCGCCGCCCGGTCGCCCTCGTCGCCGGTGACCTGGTGGTCAACCTCATCCCGGTTCGCGACGAGCGATTGGTGCCCGCCCACGACCCGAAGCGCGGATGGATCATCCCGCTGACTGAGTCTGTGTCGGCGGATCTCGCGGCGCAGGTCGCCGGCGGAGTCGGTGCCTACGAGATCGAGGGGCTCAACCTCGGCGTCGTTGTGGAGTAGCTTGGGCACCTAAAGCCTGGGGTTAGGGACCCCCCCCCGCACTGTCCGCCGCTGCG
>NZ_JAUNRW010000005.1:45636-50348 GCF_030535495.1 Corynebacterium sp. | reverse complement strand
ACCACGGCCTTGCCGGCCTCCATCGGGCCACCGGAGACGAACACGGCGGGGATGTTGAGGCGCAGGGCCGCGTTGAGCATGCCCGGGGTGATCTTGTCGCAGTTGGAGATGCACACCATCGCGTCGGCCGTGTGGGCGTTGACCATGTACTCGACCGAGTCGGCGATGATCTCGCGCGAGGGCAGGGAGTAGAGCATGCCGCCGTGTCCCATGGCGATGCCGTCGTCGACGGCGATGGTGTGGAACTCCTTGGGCACGCCACCGGCGGCACGGACCGCGTCCGCGACGATGTCGCCGACGTTCTTCAGGTGGACGTGCCCGGGCACGAACTGGGTGTAGGAGTTGACGATCGCGACGATCGGCTTGCCGAACTCGTTCTCCTTGGTGCCGGTGGCACGCCACAGGGCGCGGGCACCGGCGGCGTTGCGTCCGACGGTGGTGACTTTGGATCGAAGCGGGAACACTACTGCTCCTTCAGGTTCTCGGTGGTGGGTGCATGGTGGTCGCGGCGCTGTTGCTTGGCGGCCTCGCGGGCGGCGAACTCCTCCTGGGAGACCATGATCTGCTGCCCGTCGCGGTGGACGATGACGACTTTGTCGTCGGCGGCCTCCTGCGCGGCGGTGAGCGCGTCCGGGATGCGGCCCCGGGACGCCTCCGCCAGTTTCGGCAGTGAGTTGAAGCTGACGGCGGGCATCGGGTGCTCGGTTCCGTCCGTGGTGGTCAGGAGTGCGCGTGAGCCCTTGAATCCGACGCCCCTGACATCCTCCCACGCGATGGACTTCCCGCTGCGGAAGGCGTAGTGGATGTCCACCCCCGACTCGCCGACGATCGTCCGTGCCCGCAGCACCCAGATGATGAAGGCCAGCGGGATGAGCAGCAGCCATACCAGGTACAGCGGTGCGGAGGGGATGACCAGCATGGACACCGCGATGAAGAGAGCGGCCGCGAAGAGGTTGGCCCGCTCCGGGGCGAACTCCACGGATTCTGCGTGAGCAGCGTCAGAACTCATGGCGACCATGCTAGTAGAGATGTCACTGACCGCCCGCGTCCGGGGTGACCGGGGTCTGGGTGGTCGCGGGAGCCTGCGTCTCGACGCCCGGTTCCGGCGCCGTGGTCTGGGTCTGGGGTGCAGTCGTCGGCTCCGCCGGGGCCGGCTGCTGCGGGGTGGGGGCCGGGGTCGGTTCCTGCCAGGTCTGCTCCGGCCAGGTCTGCTCGGGCACGGGGGCCGGAGCGGGCTCGGACTCCACCGTGGTCTGCGGGGTGGGGGTGCGCGGGGCCAGGACGCCGGTGGGGCCGTCCTCCCCGGCATCGACGGTGAGGGTCTTGAGCAGCAGCAGAATGAAGAGGATGCCGAAGAGGTAGGTCGTCGACGCGCGGACCCTTCCCCCGAAGGAGGCGAAGCGGCGCCATCCCGAGGTGGGGGAGTCATTGCGGAAGACCCCACCGGCCGGGGTCTGCTGGTCCGTGGTGTCCTCGGGCTCGTCTCCCTGCACGCCCCGCTCGACCACGGCCGGGTCGCGGCCCTCCTCGTCGGCGAAGCCGGCGGGGACGGTGACCTCCTGATCTCCGGCGGAGTCCTGGGGGCCGGAGAGGGGGACGTCGATAAGCGGGGTGCGGTCGAACGCGGCGGTGGTGACGGTGTCGACGCGGTCCTTGACCTCACCCGTGATGGTGGTGGCCGAGCCGTACTCGTTCCAGAACTCGTCGAGGATCTCGGTGCGGATGGCGCGTTCGACGAGCCACTGCATACCGGCCTCCACCTGGATCATGAAACGCATGTCCATGGTCCACGGCATGCCGACGGTGGCCGGCGGGGTGACGTTGACCGCCGGGTGCACGTCGAGCTCGCCGATGAGCACCTCCGCGACATTCGGGCGCCCGAGTGCGCGGCGGGTGGCGGCCTCGGAACGGTCGATGGCCTCCTGCGTGTCGGTGGATCCCAGGAGCGGCACCGGCATGACCACCACGGCGCGGGACCAGTAGTTGGAGGCGTTGATGCTCACCCGCGCGGTGGAGTTGGGGATGATCACCGTTTCCTGCGCCAGGGTGCGGATGCGGGTGGAGCGCATGGTGATCTGGATGACGGTGCCCTCCACCTGGATGCCGTTGCCCTCGAAACGCACCCAGTCGCCGACACCGAACTGCTTCTCCGTGAGGATGAAGAACCCGGCGAGGAAGTCCGCGATGATCGACTGCGCGCCGAAACCGATGGCCGCCGAGACGACCGTGGCGGGGATCGCCGCGCCCGCCAGGGAGAAGCCGAGCGTCTGCAGGAAGAAGATGAGGATGAGGAAGAAGGCGATGAGCTGGAAGATGTAGACGCCGACGCCGGTCAGGGCGAGGCGGGTCTTCGACTCATCCGCGTCGGTGGTCTCCTCCACGCCCCGGGCCAGCCACCGTTGGGCGAAACGCCCCACGCGGGGCACCAGCAGCGCGACGGTCAACAGGATGGCCAGGGTCAGACCCTGGTCGGCCATCCACGACCAGGCGCGGGTGAGCAGATACAAGGCGAAGTCGAGCATGCCGCCCACCATACGACCATCCGCCACCCCCGTGTGTATGATGATCCGCATGAACATCATTCGACTTCGGGTAGTAGCAGCGCGGCGCCTGCCGTAACGACCCCTACCTAAGTCGTCTCGGCAAGCGCCCTCGACAGCACCCACCATCAGTGCTGTTCGGGGGCTTTGTCATTAGATGGTCGCAGGTTACAGACACCTTGTGCCGACGCCAGCCGCCCGACGGACCCTTCCGCACCACCGGAGGAAGTCACCGGGTAGCGTTCCAACTGCATTGTCCTTGTGAAATTAGGAGCTTGATAACGTGGCAGCTTCGCACACGCCCACCCCGGCCACGGTCGCCAGGAAGTCCCCGGGGGCCGAGCGTGCCCCCGAGCGGATGACCGGTGCCCAGGCGATCGTCCGTTCCCTCGAGGAGCTCGGCACCGACATCGTCTTCGGACTGCCCGGCGGCGCCATTCTCCCGCTGTATGACCCCCTGTTCTCCTCCACCAAGCTGCGCCACGTGCTGGTGCGCCACGAGCAGGGTTCCGGCCACGCCGCCACCGGTTACGCCCAGGTGACCGGCAAGGTCGGTGTCTGCATCGCCACCTCCGGCCCCGGTGCCACCAACCTGGTCACCCCGCTGGCCGACGCCAACCTGGACTCGGTGCCCATGGTCGCCATCACCGGCCAGGTCGGTCGCTCCCTGCTGGGCACCGACGCCTTCCAGGAGGCCGACATCCGCGGCGTCACCATGCCGATCACGAAGCACAACTTCATGGTCACCGACCCCAACGACATCGCGCGGACCCTCATGGAGGCCTTCCACCTGGCACTGACCGGTCGCCCCGGTCCGGTCCTGGTGGACATCCCCAAGGACATCCAGAACGCGGAGTTCGACTTCGTCTGGCCGCCGAAGATGGATCTGCCCGGGTACAAGCCGGTCACCTCTCCGCACTCCCGCCAGATCACCCAGGCCGTGCAGATGATCGCCGAGGCCGAGCGCCCCTGCCTCTACATCGGCGGCGGCGTCATCAAGGCCGACGCCAGCCAGGAGCTGCTGGAGTTCGCCGAGTACACCGGCATCCCGGTCGTGACCACCCTCATGGCCCTCGGTGCGTTCCCGGAGTCCCACCGCCTGCACATGGGCATGCCCGGCATGCACGGCGCCGTCCCGGCCGTGGGCACCATGCAGCGTTCTGACCTGCTCATCGCCATCGGCGCGCGTTTCGACGACCGCGTCACCGGCAACCTCGACGAGTTCGCGCCGGATGCCAAGGTCATCCACGCCGACATCGACCCGGCCGAGATCGGCAAGATCCGCGAGGCCGCCGTCCCGATCGTCGGTGACGCCCGCGAGGTGCTCTCCGCCCTGCTGCGCACCTACCGGTCCCAGAAGAACCTCAACCCGCCGGCGATCACCGAGTGGGTCGACTACCTCACCGACCTCAAGGAGCGTTTCCCGCGCGGCTACGAGAAGCAGTCCGACGGGATGCTCAGCCCGCAGTTCGTCATCGAGACGCTCTCGCAGGCCGCCGGCCCGGACGCCATCTACGTCGCGGGTGTGGGCCAGCACCAGATGTGGGCCGCGCAGTTCGTCGACTTCGAGAAGCCGCGCACCTGGCTCAACTCCGGTGGCCTGGGCACGATGGGGTACTCCGTGCCGGCCGCCATGGGCGCCAAGGCCGGGCTTCCCGACGCCGAGGTGTGGGCCATCGACGGTGACGGCTGCTTCCAGATGACCAACCAGGAGCTGACCACCGCCGCCGTCGAGGGCTTCCCCATCAAGGTCGCCCTGATCAACAACGGCAACCTGGGCATGGTGCGCCAGTGGCAGACGCTGTTCTACGGCGGCCGCTACTCCAACACCAAGCTGCGCGAGCAGGACGAGTACGTGCCGGACTTCGTCACCCTGTCGGAGGCGCTCGGTTGTGTCGCCTTCCGTGTCACCCGGGAGGAGGACGTCCTGCCGACGATCCAGAAGGCCCGCGAGATCAACGACCGCCCCGTGGTCATCGACTTCATCGTCGGTGAGGACGCGCAGGTGTGGCCGATGGTCGCCGCCGGCGCCTCCAACTCCGACATCGAGTACGCCAAGGGCCTGCGTCCCTTCTTCGAGGGTGACGAGTCCGCCGGTGAAGCCCCCGCCGACATCCACGAGGTGTTGGAGGAGGCCCAGGAGGAGACCGTGGAAGAGGTCCTCGAGGACCG
>NZ_JAUNRW010000005.1:21171-45536 GCF_030535495.1 Corynebacterium sp. | reverse complement strand
ACGAGGTGTTGGAGGAGGCCCAGGAGGAGACCGTGGAAGAGGTCCTCGAGGACCGCGCTGAGAGCAAGGAGAACTAGGATCATGGCCAACACCGACATCATCCGCAACACACTCAGCGTTCTGGTCCAGGACGTCGACGGCATCATCTCGCGTGTCGCCGGCATGTTCACCCGCCGTGGCTACAACCTCGTGTCCATCGTCTCGGCGCACACCGACACCCCGGGTATCTCGCGCATCACCATCGTGGTCGACGCCAACGAGGTGGTCATCGAGCAGGTGACCAAGCAGCTCAACAAGATCATCCCGGTGCTCAAGGTCGTGCGCCTCGAGGAGGAGTCGACCATCGCCCGCGCGATCATGCTGGTGAAGGTCAACGCCGACAACACCAACCGCCCGCAGGTGGTCGACGCCGCCAACATCTTCCGCGCCCGCGTCGTCGACGTCGCCCAGGAGTCCGTGGTCATCGAGGCCACCGGCACCCCGGGCAAGCTGCGCGCCCTGCTGGAGGTTCTCGAGCCCTTCGGTATCCGGGAGCTCATCCAGTCCGGTCAGATCGCCCTCAACCGCGGTCCCAAGACGATGGCTCCCTCCAAGTAACACCCCTCAAAATCCCACCAGGTGAGACACTGCGCCAGAAACTCCCACCTGGTGGGGTACCCCTGTCTCATGTTGTGGTACAAACAACATCAGCACCTGTATTAAACGAAAGGCGAGATTTTCTCCCATGGCTATTGAACTGCTTTACGACGCCGACGCTGACCTCTCCCTCATCCAGGGCCGCAAGGTCGCCATCATCGGCTACGGCTCCCAGGGCCACGCCCACGCCCAGAACCTGCGTGACTCCGGCGTCGAGGTCTGCATCGGCCTGCGCGAGGGCTCCAAGTCCGCCGAGAAGGCCTCCGAGGCCGGTTTCGACGTCAAGACCAACGCCGACGCCGCCGCCTGGGCCGACGTCATCATGCTGCTCGCCCCGGACACCTCCCAGAAGTCCATCTACGAAAACGACATCGCCCCGAACCTCAAGGACGGCGACGCCCTGCTCTTCGGCCACGGCCTCAACGTCCACTTCGACCTCATCACCCCGGCCGACAACGTCGTCGTCGGCATGGTCGCCCCGAAGGGCCCGGGCCACCTCGTCCGCCGTCAGTTCGTCGACGGCAAGGGCGTTCCCTGCCTCATCGCCGTCGACCAGGACCCGAAGGGCAACGGCCAGGACCTCTGCCTGTCCTACGCCGCCGCCATCGGTGGCGCCCGCGCCGGCGTCATCCCGACCACCTTCGAGGCCGAGACCGTCACCGACCTCTTCGGTGAGCAGGCCGTGCTCTGCGGTGGCACCGAGGAACTGGTCAAGACCGGTTTCGAGGTCCTCGTCGAGGCCGGCTACGAGCCCGAGATGGCCTACTTCGAGTGCCTCCACGAGCTCAAGCTCATCGTTGACCTCATGTTCGAGGGCGGCATCGCCAACATGAACTACTCCGTCTCCGACACCGCCGAGTTCGGTGGCTACCTCTCCGGCCCGCGCGTCATCGACGCCGACACCAAGGCCCGCATGAAGGACATCCTCACCGACATCCAGGACGGCACCTTCACCAAGCGCCTCATCGCCAACGTCGAGGGTGGCAACAAGGAGCTCGAGGACCTGCGCGCCTCCTACGCCGAGCACCAGATCGAGGAGACCGGCACCAAGCTGCGCGATCTCATGAGCTGGGTCAAGGTCGAGCTCAACGAGACCGCCTAAACCCTGCTTATCGACGCCCCGCTGGTTCCGCCAGCGGGGCGTCGTCATGCGCGGGGCCCGCGGGAGGTTCCGGAGACCTCATCAGCGCGCGCCAGGGCACAGGGATAGACTCATCGCCATGGGTTTCACCACGCCGAGCTACGACCTGTCTGACCTGTTCGCCCGCATCGACCGCGGCGATCTGCAGCTGCCAGACTTCCAGCGTTCCTACGCCTGGGACGTCGACCGCATCCGCGCCCTGCTGGTGACGGTGCTGCGCGGCTACCCGGTCGGTTCGCTGCTCTCCCTGGACACCCGCAACGCCCCCATGCGTTTCCGCCCGCGCCCGATCACCGGCGCCCCGGAGCCGGTCGCCGACCCCGGGCTGCTGCTTCTCGACGGCCAGCAGCGCCTGACCACCCTCTACCACTGCCTGCAGGGTGACGGAGCGGTGGACACCGTCGACTTCCGCTCCAAGCGCATCCGCCGCACCTTCTACGTCGATGTCGCCCGCGCCGTGGAATCGCAGGTGATGACCGACGAGGCCGTGTTCTCCGTCGACGATGACGGCATCATCAAATCCCACTTCGGCCCTGAGCTGCCCGACGGCATCCCCGACCGGGACGCGGCCATCGCCCATGGTTGCCTGCCGGTGGCGGATCTGCTGTGGGAATCGGGCACCGACCTGCTCTTCGACATGGCCGTGGCCCGACCGGAGATGCGGGAGGTGGTCAAGCGCTTCTACGACCGCATCGTCAAACCCCTGGCCGCCTACGACATCCCCATGATCCGCCTGGCGCGGGAGACCGCCCAGACCGGCGTGGGCTCCATCTTCGCCCAGGCCAACTCCGCCGGCCTGCAGATGGATGTCTTCGAGCTGCTCACCGCCGTGTTCGCCACCGAGGACCCGGATTTCTCGCTGGCTGCCGACTGGGCGGAGACCGAGCGGATCCTCAGCCGTTTCCCGGCGCTGGACCGCCTCGACCGCACCGACTTCCTCACCGCCGTGTCCCTGCTGGTCACCTCCCGCAACGGCCATGCCGCCGGCCAACGCGAGGACATCCTCAACCTCACCCTCGCGGACTACCTCCACGCCCGCCGGGAACTGCGGATCACCTTCCTCGAGACCGCGGAGTTCCTCTCCCAGCGCTGCATGCTCACCATCGACCAGGTGCCCTACACCGCGCAGCTCATCCCGCTGGCCGTCATCTTCGCCCGCCTGGCGGACGCCCCGCGCGCCCTGGCGTCAACCAAGGCGTGGGACAAGCTCAACCAGTGGTTCTGGTGCGGGATCTTCGGCGAGCTCTACGGCTCCGCCGCGGTGATCAACCGCTCGGCACGCGACGTCGACCAGGTCACCGCCTGGATCGAGGGTCGTGCCGACGAGGTGCCCAAGACCATCCGCGACGCCTCCTTCTCCGAGTCCCGCTTCTTCTCCGTCCGCGAGAACTCCGGCGTCTACCAGGGCATCTACGCCCTGCTCATGGCCCGCGGGGCCCGGGACTGGCGCACGGCCCAACCCTTCGACCGCTGGACGTTCGCGGACCTGCAGCCCGGCTTCCACCGGGTGTTCCCCACAGAGTGGTGCCGCGACAACGGCATCGAGGAGGTCGTCGCCGACAGCGTGCTCAACCGCACCCCCATGGGCAGGCGCACCGAGCTGGTCATCGACGGCTATGCCCCCGTCCGTTACCTCTCCCGTGTACAGACGAAGTCGCTGCTGGAGGACGCGGAGTTCGCCACCGTCCTGGGCACGCACGAGATGAACACGGAACTGCTCTACCAGTCGGACTTCCCGAACTTCCTGCGTGACCGCCGTTCCCGCTTCGTGGGCATGGTCGAGTACGCCATGGGTAAAGCGGTGGTCAGGGATGTCGATGACCGTGACTACAGCGGTGGCGAGGAAGGGCCCAACGCGTTCTCCGAGTGAACGGGGGTGACGATGCGAGTGGCCTGCCTCATAAACGGACAGGTCGTGGGACAGGGACGCCCGGTACAGACTAGAGTGTTACCCGTTCCACGCCCTGACGTTCCAGGGCCACATTTTTCACAGCTGGGAGATAACACGTGAGCAAGCCCGTCGTCCTTATCGCCGACAAACTGGCACCGTCCACCGTAGATGCGCTCGGAGATGCCGTGGAGGTGCGTTGGGTCGACGGCCCGAACACCCCGGAGCTGCTCGCCGCCGTCCCCGCGGCCGACGCCCTGCTGGTCCGTTCCGCGACCACCGTCACCCGCGAGGTCCTCGAGGCCGCCCCGAACCTGAAGATCGTCGGCCGCGCCGGTGTCGGTCTGGACAACGTCGACATCGACGCCGCCACCGAGCGTGGCGTCATGGTCGTCAACGCTCCCACCTCCAACATCCACTCCGCCTGCGAGCACGCCATCGCCCTGCTCATGGCCACCGTGCGTCAGATCCCGGCCGCCGACGCCACCCTGCGTGACGGCGAGTGGAAGCGCTCCTCCTTCAAGGGTGTGGAGCTGTTCGGCAAGACCATCGGCATCGTCGGCTTCGGCCACATCGGCCAGCTCTTCGCCCAGCGCCTGTCCGCCTTCGAGACCGAGATCATCGCCTACGACCCGTACGCGAACCCGACCCGCGCCGCCCAGCTCGGTGTGGAGCTCGTCGACCTGGAGGAACTGGTCTCCCGCGCCGACATCATCACCATCCACCTGCCCAAGACCAAGGAGACGGCCGGCATGTTCAATGCCGAGCTGCTGGCCAAGTCCAAGAAGGGCCAGATCATCATCAACGCCGCCCGCGGTGGCCTCGTCGATGAGCAGGCCCTGGCGGACGCCATCCAGTCCGGTCACATCTGGGGCGCGGGCTTCGACGTCTTCGCCACCGAGCCGTGCACCGATTCCCCGCTGTTCGGCCTGCCGCAGGTTGTCGTGACCCCGCACCTGGGTGCCTCCACCGAGGAGGCCCAGGACCGCGCCGGCACCGACGTCGCCGCCTCCGTCCTCAAGGCCCTGGCCGGCGAGTTCGTCCCGGATGCCGTCAACGTCTCCGGCGGCCGCGTCGGCGAGGAGGTCTCCCTGTGGCTGGACCTGACCCGCAAGCTGGGTCTGCTGGCCGGCCAGCTTCTCGACGCCGCCCCCGTCGCCGTCGAGGTCGAGGCCCGCGGCGAGCTCTCCACCGAGGATGACCTCTCCGTGCTCGGCCTGTCCGCCGTCCGTGGCCTGTTCTCCGCCACCACCGATGAGCCCGTGACCTTCGTCAACGCCCCGAAGATCGCCGAGTCCCGTGGTCTGGACTACTCGGTGTCCACCGCCACCGAGTCCACCACCCACCGCTCCTCCGTCGAGGTCAAGGCCATCGGTTCCGACGGCTCCTCCCGCTCCGTCGTCGGTGCCCTCACCGGCCTGGAGCGTGTGCAGAAGATCGTGCGTATCGACGAGCGCGGGCTGGACATGCGCGCCGAGGGCCGCAACCTCTTCCTCGAGTACACCGACGCCCCGGGTGCCCTGGGCAAGGTCGGCTCCCAGCTGGGCGAGGCCGGCATCAACATCGAGGCCGCCGCTCTGACCCAGGCCGCCAAGGGTGACGGTGCCATTCTCATCCTGCGCGTCGACGCCGAGGTCCCGGAGGAACTGGTCACCCAGATCTCCGAGTCCCTGGGTGCCACCAACGCCATCCAGCTCGACCTGGATTAATATCAACCCGCGACGGTGGTGCCGGACCTCTTAGTCCGGCACCACCGTCGGATCCACGACCCCGATCGCCACGGCCAGGTCCTCCCAGCTCATGCCGACGCACTTGAACACGCGGGGTCGCGTGGTGTCCACTTCCATGGTCCCGGCGACCAGGTCGGCGAGCTCGTGCAGATCCTGTTGATCGAGCACCCCTTCGTCCACCGGCTGGATCACATCGCCGGCCTCGCGCAGGGCGGTGGCCCGTTCCTCGACGAACACCTGGGAGCGGGCCATCAACTGCGAGTCGAGTTCGCGGAACTGCGGCTCGTGGGAGCCCATGGCGACGACGACGGCATGGTCGGGGACGAGGCGGCCGTCGAAAAGCGGGGTGTCGGCGGAGGTGCAGCAGACGATGAGTCCGGCACCCGCGACATCCTCGGCCTCGCCCGCGCGGGCCGCCAGGCCGAGGTCGCGGGCCACCGCGAGGGT
The DNA here is from genome assembly GCF_030535495.1 of Corynebacterium sp. GTDB lineage: Bacteria > Actinomycetota > Actinomycetes > Mycobacteriales > Mycobacteriaceae > Corynebacterium. Next base: position 39,694 of record NZ_JAUNRW010000005.1, on the reverse strand, counting down.
GTCGTCGACGCGCTCCGGATTCCGTCCGCACACCACGACCTCCCCGATGTCGCGGACCTCCGCCATCGCGGCAATGTGGCTGTGGGCCTGCGGTCCCGTGCCGAAGACGACCATCCGCTCGACGGTGTCGGGTGCGAGGTGGTCGACGGCCACAGCACTCACGGCCGGGGTGCGCAACGAGGTCAGGGAGTTTCCCTCCATGATGGCCTGCGGTGTCAGCGTGGCGGTGTCCATGAGGATGTACAGGGCCTGGATCCGGGGCAGGTCATGTGCGGGGTTGTCGGGGGAGACGGTGGCGATCTTCGTCCCGGTCCAGCCGTCGATGACGGACGGCATGAGCAGCAGGTGCCCGGCACCGGCGGGGATGTTGATGCGCGCGGGGTCCGTGTCGGGGCGGAAGCCGGAGCGCAGGGCGTGGTGGAGCAGCCGCCGGGCGCGGGTGACGGAGACGCTGGCGGCGATGTCCTCGGGGGTGATGGTGCGGGGTGTCATGCGTTCCTTTCCAGGGGGTCGTTGGCCGCTTCCCGACGCGCAATCGCGGGTGCGAAGATGACGGCCAGCAGCGAGATGGAGGCGGTGATCACGAGGTAGATGGCGATGGGGTGCCACTGGTCGTTGAACTCGTGGAGCAGCCACGTGGCGATGAGCGGGGCGGTGCCGCCCGCCAGCGCGGCGCCGATCTGGTAGCCCAGCGTGACACCGGTGTAGCGGATGCGGGCGGAGAAGATCTCCGAGCTCATGGTGCCCAGTGTGCCGGTCACCGGCGGCCACACCACACCCAGTCCGATGACGACGGCGGCGAACACCGCCCAGTTGGCGCCGGTGTCCAGCAGCAGGAAGAAGGGGAAGGCGAAGGCGGCGATGGAAACGGCACCGACGACATACACCCTGGTCCGGCCTACCCGGTCGGAGAGCGCACCCATCGCCGGGATCATGAGTGTGGACACCAGGGCGCCGAGGCTGACGGCGTTGAGGACCGTGGAGCGCTCGAAGCTGAGGGTGCCGGTGGCATAGGAGGCGACGAAGGTGGCGAAGATGTAGAAGGGGGCGGTCTCCACCACCTTGATGCCCACGGAGACCAGCACGGCCGGGAAGTGGTGGCGCAGCGTCTCCAGGATGGGCAGCTCTGCGACGCCGTCCGCCTCACGCTGTGCCTTGAAGTGCGGGGTCTCGCCGAGGCCGGCGCGGATCCACAGGCCGACGAGGACGAGGGCGATGGAGGCGATGAAGGGGATGCGCCAGCCCCAGGTGAGCAGGAACTCGTCGCCGAAGGCGGAGACCGCGGCGAACGCCAGGGAGGACAGGAGCATACCGATGGTGATGCCCATCTGCGGCACCGATCCGAAGAATCCGCGCCGCTTCGCCGGGGCGTTCTCGAAGGCGAGGAGCATGGCGCCACCCCATTCGCCACCGATGGCCAGACCCTGGATGAGGCGGCACACCACCAGGAGGATCGGGGCGGCGATGCCGATCTGCTCGTAGGTGGGGATGAGGCCGATCGCGACCGTAGCGACACCCATCATCACGAGCGTGACCACGAGGGTGACCTTGCGGCCGACGCGGTCACCGAAGTGGGAGAAGACGATGCCGCCGAAAGGCCGGACGAAGAACGTCAGGGCCAGCGTGAGGTAGGACAGCATCTGGGAGACGAAGGGGTCCTCGGTGGGGAAGAACTGGTGGTTGAAGATGAGGGCCGAGGCGGTGGCGTAGAGGAAGAAGTCGTACCACTCGATGGAGCTGCCGGCGAGGGACCCGGCGAGGACGCGACGGTTGTGTTTCCTGTCGGTCGTCGGCGTGGGAGGGGCGGCGGTCATGTGAGAGCCTTCCGGTCACGGAAACGGGAATGTGATAGGTGACACAGTACAATGTTACTGGGGAGTGGTCCAGACCTTCGGGCAAGAGTTCCCACGAAAGCTCTGCAACCGGCGGTCAGCGACCTGGGAAAACGGCGAACCCGCGCGGAGTTTACGTGGGAACTCTACGGCAGGAGAGCTACTTCCCGGCCCACACCCCGGTGACATGGCCGAGGTGGGCCGCCATGACCGCCGCCATCCTTTCCGGGTCCCGCGCGGCGATGGCGTCGACGAGATCGAGGTGTTCCCGCGCCGTCTTCTCCAGCTCACCCTTCTCCACCAGGTCGCGCAGGCCGCTGAGACGGGCCAGCGAGCGGAGGGAGCGCACATGCCGGACCGCGACGTCATTTCCCGCCTGCTGGAGTAGTCCGAGGTGGAGCGAGGTGTCCAGGCGGATGAACTCGATGAGGTCGCCGTGGTGGGCGGCCTGCAGGCAGTCCTCGGCCAAGCTCCGGGCGGCCGCCACGGTGCCCTCCGGCAGTCCCTGTGCCGCCACCCGCACCATGAGTGGTATCTCGATGAAGCCGCGGAGTTCCACGTGCTGTGCCTTCAGCTCCGGCGGGAACTCCAGCACCCGGTAGCCCTTGTACCGCAGCGCGCGGACGTGTCCCTCGTTGGCCAGATCGAGCATCGCCTCGCGGATCGGGGTGGCGGACATGCCGAACTCCTCGGCCAGGGACGGGGCGCTGAGGGTCACACCGGGCGGGATGTCGCCGATGATGAACGCGTGGCGGAGGTGTTCGGCGACCTGCTCGCGCAGGGGGGTGTCACGGGGTGTGTCGAGACGCGGCAGCCGGTGCGAATCGGGCAGGGAGGGGGCCATACCGGGAATTATGCCCGAGCGGGGTGGGGTAGTGTCCCACCGTTTCCGCGCAGCTGCCGTCCGTGCGGTACAGTCGCCGTCCGAGACCCGGCTGAAAAAAGAGCTGAGGAGGGATGACCGTGACCGATCCGAGCGTGACCGGCGAGCAGTTGCGCGCCGCCGTGGGCACTTTCCCCTCCGGTGTGACCGTGGTGACCACGCTGGGTGCGGACGGCACGGACGTCGGCCTGACGGTCTCCGCCTTCTCCTCGCTGTCGCTGGAGCCGGCGATGGTGGTCCTCGCCGTGGACAACACCTCCTCCTCACTGCCGTGGCTGACGGTCGGCGCACCCCTGGGGATCTCCGTTCTGGCCGAAGGTCAGGGGCCGATCGCGCATCAGTTCGCGAGGAAGGGGGTGGACCGCTTCGCGGGGGTCGGCACGCATCGCGGGGGAGGAGGCGTCGTGCTTATCGACGCCGCCGCGGCCTGGTTCACCGGCGAGATCGCCGCGGCCTTCCCCGGGGGTGACCACACCATTCTCACGGTGGCCGTCCACGGGTGCGGCACCCACGACTCGGCCCGCCCGCTGCTGTACCAGCGCGGAAAGGTACATGACTGGCCGTCTGGCTGCTAGAATCGCCAGCAGTTCAGCAGGTGAGAAAGGAATCCCACAGAATGAAACTTGCAGTCATCGGCGGAGACGGCATCGGCCCCGAGGTCACCGACGAGGCCCTCAAGGTCCTGCGCGCGGTGCGCGACGACATCGAGACCACCGACTACGATCTCGGCGCGCGTCGTTACCTGCGCAACGGTGAGCTGCTCACCGACGCCGACCTCGACTCCCTCCGCGAGCACGACGCCATCCTGCTCGGCGCCATCGGCGCCCCGGACACCGTCGCCCCCGGCGTCCTCGAGCGTGGCCTGCTGCTGAAGATGCGTTTCGCCCTCGACCACCACGTCAACCTGCGCCCCTCCAAGCTCTACGAGGGAGTGGAGTCCCCGCTGAAGAACCCCGGTGAGATCGACTTCGTCGTGGTCCGCGAGGGCACCGAGGGCGCCTACACCGGCAACGGCGGCGCCATCCGCGTCGGCACCCCGCACGAGGTGGCCAACGAAACCTCCGTCAACACCCGCTACGGCGCCGAGCGCGTCGTCCGCTACGCCTTCGACCTGGCCATGACCCGTCGTAAGCACCTCACCCTCGTGCACAAGACCAACGTGCTCGTCCACGGCGGCGGCCTGTGGCAGCGCACCGTCGACGAGGTCGCCACCGAGTACCCCGAGGTCACCGTCGAGTACACGCACATCGACGCCGCCACCATCTACCTCATCACCGATCCCGCGCGTTTCGACGTCATCGTCACCGACAATCTCTTCGGCGACATCCTCACCGATGAGGCCGGTGCGGTCTCCGGTGGCATCGGCCTGGCCGCCTCCGGCAACATCGACGCCACCGGCACCAACCCCTCCATGTTCGAGCCGGTCCACGGTTCCGCCCCGGACATCACCGGGCAGGGCATCGCCGACCCCACCGCCGCCATCCTCTCCGCCGCTATGCTGCTGCGCCACCTCGGCGACGAGGACAACGCCGCCCGCATCGAGGCCGCCGTCGCCGCGGACGTGGCCGGGCGAACCGGACAGATCCGCACCACGGAGGTCGGTGACCGCATCGCGGCCGCCCTGCAGTAACCTGTATGGATAAATCCACCTCTATATAAGGAGTACCCGTGAGGCGTTTGACGGCCGCGCTGACCTTGACCACCACGCTGACCCTCATCGCCGGATGCTCCACCGCCGCCGACAACGGCGACAACGGCGCCGACGACTCCGGTCGTCCGCTGCTCGAGATGAGCTCCTCGGAGGTCATCGCCGACGCCGGTGACAACGGCGTCGAGACCTCCGCCCGCCTCTTCGAGTCCTCGGACGTGGTCATCGTCGCCGCCGACACGGAGGAGGACCGGGCGCGCGGTGTCCACCTGGCGGTCGCCGCCGGGGCCCCCATGCTCATTGCCGGTGACCAAGCGGCGGTCGACGCCGAGATCGACCGGCTCGGCGCCTCCCGCATCATCACCGCCGGTGATGTCGGGCCGCTTCCCGACGGCCCCGAGGTCACGGCGGCGCCGCGGGCGGCGACGCCGGCGTCGATAAGCGCGGGCGTGGCAGCCTCCCTTGATCTCGACACCGCGGAGGGCATGGACGGCCTCGACCACACCGAGCACCCGCGGGCCATGCCGCCGATGCTGGCCACCGACGAGACCTCGCTGGCCTCCATCGCCACGGCGCGCGCCGCGGGCGCCGAGGTGCACGTGCTGTCCTACCCGGACCCGCGCATCACCTCTGAATCGATGGCACTGGTCAGCGAGCAGGATGTTCTGGCGCTCGGAGATGAATTCGGATCCCAGGAGCGTCTGTCCACCGCCATCGACATGGCCGCCAACGGCGAGCTGCCCGGCGGTGGTGGCCTGGTGTTCCCGGGTCGTCGCATGATCGCCTTCTACGGTCACCCCTCCGGGGACGCCCTCGGTGTCATGGGTGAGCAGCCGCCCGCGGAGGCCGTCGAGCGCGTCAACGCGCACATCGAGAACTACCAGCCCCTCGAGGAGCAGCCGGTCATCCCGGCCTTCGAGATCATCGTCACCGTCGCCTCCGAGTTCCCGGGCGAGGACGGCAAATTCACCAACGTCGGCAATCCCGAGGATTTCCTCGGCTACATCGACGCCATCACCGACGCCGGCGGTTACGCCTTCCTCGACCTCCAGCCCGGGCAGGCGAGCTTCCTCGAACAGGCACAGGTCTACGAGGAGCTGCTCAAGCGCCCCAACGTGGGCCTGGCGCTGGACCCGGAATGGAACCTCCAGCCCGGCGAGCAGCCCCTGCAGCGAGTCGGGCACGCGGAAGCCGCCGAGATCAACGAGGTCTCCGAGTGGCTGGCCCAGCTCGTCCGCGACAACAACCTGCCGCAGAAGGGGCTCATCGTCCACCAGTTCCAGATGCAGATGCTGCGGGACCGCGACCAGATCAACACCGACCACCCCGAGTTGTCCTTCATCCTCCACGCCGACGGCCACGGCGGCCCGGAGCAGAAGTTCGACACCTGGAACGTCATGCGCCAGGATCTCTCCGACGACTGGTTCATGGCCTGGAAGAACTTCATCGACGAGGACAACCCGACCTTCACCCCGGAAGAGACCTACAACAACGTCGACCCGCGCCCCTGGTTCGTCTCCTACCAGTAGCCTGGGCGCATGAGCGCCACCCCGAAGCACGGACAGAGCCGCAGGTACTGGTCCAGTATCACCGTGGCGGCGGTCGTCGGCGTCGTGGTCACTACGCTGCTGATGATCACCGAGGTCATCAGCAGCGATCTGACGTCCCTGCTGCTCGTCTACTACCTGCTCACCTGGGTGGTGTTCTGCCTGCTCTACCTGGTGCTGACCCACCGTCACTGGCAGCAGGTCGTCGTCGACGACCTCGAAGCGGACGAGGATCAGAAAGGACGCCTCTGGTGGGGGACGGCATCCGGGGTCGGGCATCCCGAATGGTGGTCGGTGCAGGCCGGTGTGGTCTCGGCGCTCATCGTCATCGGTGCCTCCCGGCTCACTGTCCTGGACAGCCAGCTCTGGCTCCCGCTGCTGGGGCTTTTTACCGTCGCCGGTTCCTGGGGGCTGATGGTCTACGCCTTTGCGGAGAAGTACCTGAACCTCTACCTGCGGGGCGAGGATCTTGATCTGCCGGCGGATCAGGCTCCCGAGTTCGGTGATTTTCTCTCCCAGTCGGTGGCCGTGTCCACGATGACGGGAATACGCACCCGATCACGCATCACCCGGACGGCGGTGCGATCCCACACGCTCGTCGCCTTCGGCTTCAACACGGTCATCGTGGCGATGACCGTCAGCCTCCTGTTCACCTGAAAAACCCACCCCTTGTGTAGGCCACACCACTACGCTGAAGGCATGACCGTCGAACTCGAAGAAGTCCGCGAATTCATCGCTGACCTTGAGCCCTTCACCCGCCTGCCCGCCGTGGAGCTCGATGCCCTGCCCGCCCGCATGACCATGGAGTACGTCCGCCGCGGCGAGGACATCATCCGGGTGGGGGCCGTCAACGACACCCTGTACATCATCCGTTCCGGGGCCGTCGACGTCATCGACGAGGAGGGAATACTCCTCGACCGCCGCGATGACGGTCGTAGTTTCGGTTACTCCACACTGGTGGGGGACAAGGAGTGCAAGTACACCATGACGGCGGTGGAGGACTCCCTCCTGCTGCTGCTGCCCCGCGAGGAGTTCCTGGCGTTGTCGGAGCGCAATCCCGACATCATGCGCTTCTACTCCTCGCAGTCGCGTCGTATCCGCGCGGCGGCGGAGGAGCTGCGCGGCGACTCCTCCTCGGATGTCCTGCGCACGAAGCTGGCGGAGTTCAAGATCCCCAATCCGGTGTCCATCGCCCCGACGGCCACCATCCGGCAGGCCGCTGAGCTCATGGAGGAGAACAAGGTCTCCTCCCTGCTCGTCACAGACGGTGGGCAGCTCGCCGGCATCGTCACCGACCGCGACCTGCGCGGACGGGTGGTGGCACAGGGCATGGACATCACCCTGCCCATCACCGAGATCATGACGGCGCGACCGCGCACCGTCAACTCCGAGACCCTCGCGTTCGAGGCCATGCTCATCATGGCGGAGATGCGCATCCACCACCTGCCCATCGTGGACGAGGGGCAGCTGACCGGCATCGTCACCACCGCCGACGTCATGCGACTGCTGCGCCACGATCCCATCTACCTCACCGCGGAGTTCTCCCGCCGGAACTCCGCCGATGAGCTCAAGGACGCCTACTCCCAGGCCTCCGAGGTCGCCGCCCGCTTCATCGAGCGCGGCGCGTCCGCCGAGGAGACCTCCGGCATCATGACCATCGCCGCGGATTCCCTCGCCCGCCGCCTGCTCAAGCTCGGGGAGGAGAAGTTCGGGGCGCCGCCGGTGCCCTACACCTTCGTGGTGCTCGGTTCGCAGGGGCGCCGCGAAATGGGACTGGCCTCCGACCAGGACAATGCCCTCGTCCTGTCCAACGACTACGACGAGAACGAGCACGGCGAGTACTTCGCCCAGCTCAGCGATTTCGTGTGCCAGGGCCTGGACACCGCCGGCCAGGTCCTGTGCCCGGGCGACATGATGGCCTCCAACCCGCAGTGGCGGATGACCGCGGACCAGTGGATCGACACCTTCCACCACTGGGTCACCGCGCCGGAGCCGGACGCGCTGCTTCACGCGCAGACCTTCTTCGACTTCCGCGGTATCCACGGCGACACCGAGCTGGCCGATCACGTCCACAACAACGCCGTCGGCATGGCCCGCGGCGCCCGGCGCATGCACGCGCACCTCGCCGCCCTGGCCGCCCGCCGCGAGCCGCCGCTGGGATTCTTCCGTGGCCTGGTGGTCGACCGCTCCGGTGAATACGCCAACACCCTCAACGTGAAGAAGGGCGGCACCGCCGGCATCGTGCAGATGGCGCGGCTGTTCTCCCTGTCCACCGGCGTCACCGCCCTGGGCACCCGCAACCGACTCGTGGAGGCGGCCGCCGCCGGAGGAGTCTCCGAGCGCGGCGCCAACGATCTGGTCGACGCCTTCGACTACCTCAACTCGATCACCCTGCGGCATCAGGCGCAGCAGCTGCGGGAGGATGCCGTCCCGGACTACAACATCGATCCGAACAAGCTCGGCAAGATGGACCGTGAGCATCTGCGCGACAGCTTCCAGATCATCAAGGGCATGCAGAACGCCCTGGCCACCAAGTATCTGGTGAGGAACATCTGATGTGGCCCTTTCGCTCTGACCCCGCGAAGAAGGCCACCGGCGCACTCCGGGCCTTCTACGACGTTCCCGCCCCGGAGGACCGCACCCCCCTCGATGACCTGCCGCTGTTGGCCGTCGACGTGGAGACCACCGGCATGGACCCGGCCAAGCACCAGCTGGTCTCCATCGGCTGGGTGCCGGTGACCGGTCGGCGGATCGACCTGGCCGGTGCCGGGTACGTTGTCCTGCGTGGTTCGGAGGGGTTCTCCGTCGGTTCCTCCGCCACGATCCACCACCTCACCGACGATGAGATCGCCATGGGTGTGGATCCGGAGGAGGCCGTGGGCCAGTTCCTCGCCGCACTGCAGGGCCGGGTCATGCTCGCCCATTTCGCGGCGATGGAAGAGGGGTTCATCTCCGCGGCCTGCGAGAAGCTCTACGGCGCCCCGTTGAAGGTGAAGACCGTCGACACCTTCGTCATCGAACGACGCCACATGGAACGCAAGGGCACCTACCCGCGCGGTGAGGATCTCCGCCTCGCGCGGGTCCGCTCCCGCTACGGTCTGCCCGCCTACCGCAACCACAATGCGCTCACGGATGCCCTCGCATGCGCGGAGCAGTACCTGGCACACCGGTCCACTCTCAGCGTCGACTCATTGAAGGATCTCATGAATTGATGCCCCAGGTGGGTATGTAGAGTATTGGCCATGCGCTTTGGAAGAATCGCCCACCCTGAGGGCTTCAGTTTTGTCGTCATCGACGGTGAGGGCGGAAACTTCGCCGATCTCACCGCCAAGGAGATCAAGGACACCCCGTACACCGAGCCGGAGTACACCGGCCGGGAGTGGCCGCTGGCCGAGGTGCGCCTTTTGGCCCCGACGCTGCCGAGCAAGGTGGTGGCCATCGGCCGCAACTACGCCGATCACGTCGCCGAGGTGTTCAAGGAGTCCGCGGAGCACCTTCCGCCGACGCTGTTCCTCAAGCCCCCGACCGCCGTCATCGGCCCGGATGCGGCCATCAAGATCCCCGAGTTCGCCACCAAGGTCGAGTTCGAGGGTGAGCTGGCCGTGGTCGTCGGCCAGGTGGCGAAGAACGTCAAGGCCGCCGACTGGAAGTCCGTCGTCCGTGGTTTCACCATCGTCAACGACGTCTCCTCCCGTGACCTGCAGTTCGCCGACGGCCAGTGGGCACGCGCCAAGGGCATCGACACCTTCTGCCCGCTGGGCCCCTGGATCGAGACGGACATCGACTCCTTCGAGCTGGACAACCTGTCCATCAAGGCGCACCTGACCCATGACGGTGAGCGCGCCACCAAGCAGGACTCCAACTCCAACCAGATGATCATGAAGATGGGCGAGATCATCGAGTTCATCACCGCCTCCATGACCCTGCTCCCGGGTGATGTCATCTGCACCGGCTCTCCGGCCGGCACCGAGGCCATGCAGCCCGGTGACACCATCGAGGTGGAGATCGAGGGCCTGGGCGTCCTGCGCAACGTCATCGAGCGCGCCTAGCATTCCGCAGCGAAAAGCCGACCCGATTCCCGGGTCGGCTTTGTCATGTCCGCGTGCCCGTCTAGAGGCCGAGCGAGCGCAGGATCGTGCGCAGTTTGGCGGTGGTCTCAGCCAGTTCGTCCTCGGGATCCGAATCCGCCACGATGCCGCCGCCGGCCCACGCACGCGCCATGGTGCCGTCCCCGGCGACCTCGGCGCAGCGGATGGCCACCATGTACTCGCCGTCGCCGGCGGCGTCACACCAGCCGACGGCCCCCGCGTAGAATCCGCGGTCGGATTCCGCGGTGTGGATGAGCGTTTCCGCCGCGTGTGTGGGCGTGCCGCAAATAGCCGGGGTGGGGTGGGCCTGCAGCGCCAGCTCGAGCGCTGAGGTCCCGGGATCCTTGAGCGTGCCCACGATGGGGGTGGCCAGATGCCACATCTCGTTGGTCCGCGTCACCTCCGGCACGGCCGGGATGTCGAGTCGCTCGCAGTAGGGGGCGAGCTTCTCCCGCAGGTGTTCGACGACGTAGGCGTGCTCTTCCAGGTCCTTCGTGGATTCGGCGAGTTGCTTGGCGACGCCCGCGTCCCTCCCCGGATCCCCGTCACGCGGTGCCGACCCCGCCAGCGGGTAGGCGGTGACCGTCGAGCCCTGACGCTTGACCAGGACCTCGGGGGAGGAGCCGACGATCATGTCACCTTCCCGGCCGGCGGGAGTGAGGTCCGCGATGAACCCGTCGCGGTTGTAGGAGTTGTCGATGAGCCGCGCCGCCACCAGCAGAGGATCCACCGGCGGGTCGAAGGCGATGTCGACGGCCCGCGCCAGGACCACCTTCTGCAGCTTTGAGGCGCGGATCGTGCCGACGGCGGCCTCCACCCGGCGCAGGTGCTCCTGCGGTTCCGGATCCACGCCGGCGATAAGCGCATGCAGTACCGAGCCGGGGCCCTGCCGATAGTACGAGTGGGGTTCCAGCGGACCCTCCTCGCGGATGATCCTCTCCGGCACGGTGAGGGCGGCGGGAGCCTGGACGTCGAAGGGCAGCGCTCCCACGACCATCTCCACGCGGCCGCTGCGCAGGGCGTCGACGGCCAGCCACGGATCGGTGAAGTGCTCCCGGGCGCCCTGGGTGCGCACCGACCCGTGCGCCCGGGACAGGAGGAAGTCCGGGGCGGTGGCGGGGCGGTGGGCACACATGGGGGGACAGTCTAGTACGCATGTGGGTCTCACACATTCTCAGGTCGCAGGTTGGGTCGGCAGAGGTTCCTGCGGCGCCTTCCGCCTGCGGCGGATTCCGGGACCAGTAACATGACGGGCATGACTGACGTTCGTGTACGTTTCTGCCCGTCGCCCACCGGAACCCCGCACGTGGGTCTGGTGCGCACCGCCCTGTTCAACTGGGCGTATGCCCGCCACAACCAGGGCACCCTGGTGTTCCGCATCGAGGACACCGACGCCGCCCGCGACTCCGAGGAGTCCTACCAGGCCATCATCGACGCCCTCACCTGGCTGGGTCTCGACTGGGACGAGGGCGTGGAGAAGGGCGGCCCGCACGAACCCTACCGCCAGTCCCAGCGCATGGACATCTACGCGGACGTGCTGCAGAAGCTTATCGACGCCGGCGAGGTCTACCCCGCCTACTCCACCGCCGAGGAGGTCGAGGCCCGGCACAAGGCCGCCGGCCGCGATCCGAAGCTCGGCTACGACAACTACGACCGCACCCTCACCGAGGAGGAGGTCGCAGCCTTCGAGGCCGAGGGCCGCCAGCCGGTGTGGCGTCTGCGTATGCCGGACCAGGACTGGTCGTGGAACGACCTGGTCCGCGGTGAGGTCGAGTTCAAGGCCGCCACCCAGCCCGACTTCGTCGTCGCCCGTTCCAACGGCGCCCCGCTCTACACCCTGGTCAACCCCGTCGATGACGCCCTGATGAAGGTCACCCACGTCCTGCGTGGTGAGGATCTACTCTCCTCGACCCCACGCCAGCTGGCCCTCTACGAGGCGCTCAAGCGCATCGGCGTGGCGGAGGCCACCCCGCAGTTCGGGCACCTGCCTTTCGTCATGGGCGAGGGCAACAAGAAGCTGTCCAAGCGTGACCCGCAGTCCAACCTCTTCCATCACCGCGAGAACGGCATCATCCCCGAGGGCATGCTCAACTATCTCGCACTGCTGGGCTGGTCCCTGTCCGGTGACCGCGACATCTTCTCCGTCGAGGAGCTGGTGGCCAACTTCGACATCGCCGACGTGCTGGGCAACCCGGCCCGTTTCGACCAGAAGAAGCTCGAGGCCATCAACGCCGATCAGATCCGCCTGCTGCCCGCCGGGGAGTTCGAGGAGCGCCTCCGCGCGCACCTGAGCGAGTTCACCGACTTCCCCGCTGATTACCCGGCGGACAAGTTCCAGGTCGCTGCGGACCTGACCCAGACCCGCATCAAGACCCTCTCCGAGGCCTACGGCCTGCTCAAGTTCCTCGTCACCGCCGACGAGGATCTCGAACTCAACGAGAAGGCCGCGAAGAAGAATCTCAAGGAGGCCGCCATCGAGCCCCTCGATGCCGGCATTGCCGCCCTCGAGGGCGTGGGGGAGTGGACCACCCCGGAGATTGAGGCCGCCCTGAGCAAGGCGCTCATCGAGGACCTGGAACTCAAGCCGCGCACCGCCTACGGCGCACTGCGCGTGGCCATCTCCGGCGAGGCCATCTCCCCGCCGCTGTTCGAGTCCATGGAGCTGCTGGGACGGGAGTCCACCCTGGCGCGCCTGCGTGCGGCCCGCGCGGTGACCCCGTTCCAGGCGCCCGCACAGTAGCCGACTGGTGTTGCTCACCGCGCACCATAAATGCGCGGTGAGCTGCGGATTTGGCAGTGTTGCACCGTTGTGGTTATAGTTATCCACGTTGCACAGAGCGGCAGCGAACAAAATAAATAGTGGCCTATGGTGTAATTGGCAACACTACGGTTTCTGGTACCGTCATTCTAGGTTCGAGTCCTGGTAGGCCAGCTGCAGAGCAATCTGCTGCGCCCCGTTCGTCTAGCGGCCTAGGACGCCGGCCTCTCACGCCGGTAACACGGGTTCAAATCCCGTACGGGGTACAAGATCAAGACTCCCGGTCTCATGTTGAGACCGGGAGTTTTGGCGATTCACCCCCGCGCTTACTTTTGGTGCGTGGCTCACACCTCGGCGAACAGTGTGACGGGGGTAACGGGAGGTTACGAGATTATGAAAACCACTTTAACTGCGCTGGCTCTCGTCCTAGGCTGCAGATAAGCGGAACGGTTCACCCCTCGAACCCCAGGTACCAGGTTCGATGACACGGACCCTCCGGATGTTGATCGAACGGAAGGAGAGTATATGGCAGAGGCTTTGATCCATATCTCAGGACGCGACGCAGGCGTCATTCCCTAAGCGGCACAGCCATAATCCACAACATCCCAAGCGCAAGTGATGCGCGGAGTACAGGAGCTAACGGGAGCGATATGAAGCGTCAGCTGTCACCGAACCCCACGGAAACGACAAGCTAACCCCCGACACCTTCAGGTTCCACAGAACTGCAGCGGACGCGGCCACGCAGGGATCATTACCCCGGGTCGACGACACATCCGCACCGACGTCGGAAGTGGTAGACGATCTACCGTCCAAGGTTCGGCAGAAGTTCGAAACCCACCACCACGCGTGGTGGGTTTCTTCTTGATTTATCCTCAATAACCTGCGGATTTGTTGTGTAGTACCCGAAACGTTTACAGTAATGAAGTCCACAACGGACACCGCGAAAAAAGCGAACACGCCCCGTTCGTCTAGCGGCCTAGGACGCCGGCCTCTCACGCCGGTAACACGGGTTCAAATCCCGTACGGGGTACCACGAAACCAGGTCTTCGGACCTGGTTTTTCGCATTCAGAACTCGCGTCTGGCTCGGGTTATACGACAAAATGTGTGTCTGGTCCGGGCGTGTCGCTCCGGTCAGGTACCGGCGGGTGGTTGGGGATCCGTTGTCGTTCAGGCTGGTAGTGCCGTTAATCTAGGTTATGAACAGCAGGAAAGGAGCGACTCGCTCATGGGGTCCTCACCGGCAGCTACAGAAACACCACGCTAAAGGAAGCAACCGAAGGCGTTTGGCGGGGATGTCTCACTTTCGGCTTCCGGTGGTTCCTCAGCGTGGGAAGATGGATCCATGTATCCAGATGGGGATCAGGGGTAGTGATGGTTCAGAAGAAGAATGGCCTGACTCCTCTGCAAATAGAGACTCTCGAGTGGATCAAGTCAGGCCAGCCACCCGAAGCGATCGCCGGTGATAAAGACCTGCGTCACCGAATCCATTCTCGAAAACTGGAGCGCCTGGGCTTGGTTGAGATTTCTGGTAGTGGAGAGACCTGGGAAGTAAAGCTGACCGAGCTTGGGGAGAAGTGGCCGGAAATCCCGTTAGGAGCCAGGCCTGCTGCGCCCAAAACGCGGCGTAAGCCTCGGCGTCCGGCTTCATACGCACAGGGGAAGGGTAGCCAAAGGGTGGCCGACACTAGTCGGCCAGCTACGCCTCCGCCTGCTCCTGCAGAGAGTACGAAGCAACTGTTCGAGGAGATTCTGGCCTCGGAGTTTAATATCGTATCTCGTCGTCTGTCTGCTGACTCGAAGTCTGACGAGTGGAAGCAGCAAGTGGCGGCCCTTAGCCGAGCTAAGAGCTTGCTAGGGGAGGAGTGGCGAGTAAGCAGCCAGACCCGCAGGGAAGGCCCGTACTATGACGCGCGGGACTACCTGGACATAGGTCTCTTCCCGGTCGATAGGTGGCTGAGTGAGCCGCTGCCCGACGAGGTGAAGCGCTACCACCCGGCGGTTGGTAGGGTGATGAAATACTCGACTGGTGTGTCGCCCGATCTCAAGCCTCGGGCAAAGCGGTTGCTGCACGCACTGTTCCGCGAGGCTGACGTAAGGGGATGGAAGCATCAGGAGATTGAAATAGGACCCAACTCTGGACATAAGACGTCTCGAGAGCGGGGGTCGCTCAAAACGCACGACACCGGATACGGCTTTACTGATGGCGTTCGGACCTACTTCGTCTCCGCATCTGAGCAGGTGGACGTGGTCGAGAGGGCACCAACCAAAAAGGAGCTTGCGGAGCACCAACAGCAACTGCGTTGGTATCCCCAGGCCAAGATCAAGAAATTCTACGACCATCCATACAACGGCCGGTTGACCGTCACCATAGGTAGCCGTCAGGCTAAAGATACTAAGACCAAGACGGCCGAGAAAGCTCTACCTGGCATCTTCTCCGCCATATCCCTTGAGAGTGCTTGGGCCGACTACCGGGCTGAGATGGACCGCCGAGCAAAGGCACGCTGGAACAAGAAGGTCGCCATTGCTGAGAAAAGGGCGGACGTCATCTTCCGTAACCGTGCCCTCTACGACTCGCTCGAAGGGCGGGCGCTCGAGTGGGAGAAGTTCCGTAAGGTTCAGCAGTATGTGGCGGACCTCAAGAGGCACGTCGAGACTCTGTCTGAAGATGGCCGACATAACGCAGCGGCCTGGCTGGCCTGGTGTGAGCAACATCTCGATGACCGCAATCCGCTGCGTAACGTCTGCACTCCACAAGTTCGAGTCGCGTACGGATACGAGCGAGATAATTTAGTGAGCCAGATAGCCCAGAGAATCTCTGATGCCGAGATAGGTGAGTGAGTCAGGGGCAGCCCGAGCCACATAGTCGCGACTGGGGAAAAGCGGGTTTGCGTTGAGCCCCGTTTGCTCGAATGTGCCGATTAGCGCTGACTAGTCAGGACACATCTAACCCAGTCGCTAGGAGATGCTGGCGGCGGGGTTTTCCAGGCGTTTACAGTGGTAGGCGGGCGTTTCGGAGGACTTCTGCTCCCATTGACAACAGCTCGTACAAGTTGTGTTCGGTCTGGCGTACCACGAAACCAGGTCTTCGGACCTGGTTTTTCGCATTCAGAATGTGTGTCTGGCTCGGGCGTTCGACAACACCAAGGTCCATGTCCACCCCGCCGACTAGCCTGAGGTCCGTACCCCCGGATCAACGAAAGGCGGGCCCACCCATGTACCCACCACTGACCCCTCGTCTCATGAATGCGATGAACACCGCAGCCACCGCGCACCGCGATCACACGCGTAAGGGCAGCGGTATTCCTTATGTCTCGCACCTGTTCGCGGTGATGTACCTGGTGGCCTCCGAGACCGACGACGAGGACCTGCTCATCGCCGCGCTGTTGCATGATGCCCTCGAGGATGTCCCGGAGAACTACTCCGAGGAGCAGATGCGCGCTGATTTCGGGGATCGGGTCGCGGGCATCGTCCTCGATCTGAGCAAGGATGATTCCCTGCCGGACTGGCAGGACCGCTCCAACGCCTACCTCGATCACCTGGAGAATCACGCCTCCGAGGAGGCGGTGCTCATCTCCTGCGCGGACAAGCTGCACAACCTCATGTCGATCCTCGACGACCACGCCGCGCAGGGTGACGCCCTGTGGGAGCGTTTCAATTCCGGCCAGGAGCGGCAGCGATGGTGGTACGGGGAGGTGCACCGGGTCGTCGAGAAGCGGCGGCCCGGGCTGGAACTCAACCGGCGGCTGGGTGATCTCGTCTCGTCCTTCCCGACGTAAGCGTAAAGTCTCATGCATGAGTCTTGAACCCGGGAACACCCCGCTCGTGCGCCTGGATCGGCTGAACACGAACCCCCGCCTGAGGTTGTGGGCCAAGCTCGAGGGCTACAACCCCTCCGGTAGTGCCAAGGACCGCACCGCCCACGCCATGCTGTCCGCGGCGGATCTGCAGCCCGGCGCCGTGATCGTCGAATCCAGCTCGGGCAATCTCGGGGTGGCCATGTCCCGCGAGGCCGTCCTCGGGGGGTGGACCTTCCACTGCGTCGTCGATCCCCGCGCCAACCGCACGACGGTGGCCACCATGCGCGCGTTCGGCGCGATCGTCCATGAGGTCACGGAACCGGATCCGGAGACAGGGGACTGGCTCGCCGCGCGTCGCGCCCGCGTCGCGGAACTGCTCAGCGAACTTCCCGACGCCGTCTGCCTCGACCAGTACTCCAACCAGGCGGCCTTCACCGCCCACGATGACGGCACCATGCGCGAGATCGTCGAGCAGCTCGGCCACGCCCCCGACCATCTCCTCGTCGCAGTGTCCACCACGGGCACCATCGGGGGCTGCCTGCGACGCATCCGTCGCGAAGGATTGTCGACGCAGGTCATCGCCGTCGACGCCGAGGGCTCCGTGCTTTTCGACGGCACCCGCGGCACCCGTCATCTCCCCGGCTTCGGCGCGGGTGTCGTGCCCGAGTTGGCGGCCTCGGTCATCCCGGACCGCATCGAGCGCGTCTCCGACCGTGAATCGGTGGCCGGTGCCCGACAGCTGGCGCAGACCGAGGGCATCCTGTGCGGGGCTTCCGGTGGGGCGGTGGTGGCGGTCGTCGATAAGCTCCTGCCGGACCTGGCCGGCGACGTCGTCCTCGTGCTGCATGACGGCGGCACCAACTACGTGGACACCATCTTCAACGACGACTGGGTGGAGGAAACCCTGTGACAACCGTGGCGATCATCGGCGGCGGCCCGCGCGGCCTGTGGGCGGCCGAAGAACTGCTCGGACTGGCGCGCGAACACGGCGCGGCCATTGACCTGCACATCTTCGACGGCGGCGGCCTGCACGCCTACGACACCGATCAGCCGGGGGAGTGGCTCATCAACGTCCGCTCCTCGGCGATTCACACCGGACTCGGATCCTTCAACACATGGCGCGGGGCCGATGATCCCTTCCCGCCGCGGCGCGAGGTCGGCGCATTCCTCGCCGCCTCCTGGGACGCGCTGCGCCGGCACATCCCGCCGCGCTGTGCTCTCACCTGGCACGACATCCACGTGGAGAGCATCGAGCGGCGCGGTGAGCAGTGGTCGATCGGGGGACTGCTCGCCGACGAGGTGCTGCTGGCCACCGGCCATGCGGCCACCTGGCCGGGCTCCCTGGAGCATGCGGACCTGCCCGTGCCCGTCGTTATGCCCTATCCGGCGTCGAATCTGCAGGCCATCGGACCGCAGGACCGGGTGCTGGTCCGAGGCGCCGCGCTGACCTTCATCGACATCATCCGGGCCTGCGATCCGGCCGTGTTCATCCCCGTCACCCGCACCGGCCGCCTCATGGAGACCAAACCCGAGCTCGACGGCATCGCGGCCGCCGACATCATTGACGCAGGCAACACCCTGCTTATCGACGCCCCCGACGCCGACGCCCTCACCGCCGCCCTCGCGACGACCGCCCGGCGCCTGCTCGAGCGGGCGGGGCGCAGCGGTGACGTCGACGCCGTGCTCGCCGGCACCGACCGCGACGATCCGGATGCGGCCTGGGCTGTCGGCCTCACGTGGCGGGAGTGCTACGCGGGGATCGTCGAGCGCGCCTCCTACGCCGGCCGTGACAGCCTCGACGGCTTCGGGGAGCTGTGCCGGCGCCTCGAGCGCGTCGCCTTCGGCCCGCCGCCGGAGAGCGTCACACACTTGGCGGACCTGGTGGCCTCCGGGAAGGTCGACCTCAGCCACCTGGGGCGCGGTGGGGAGGACCTCACGAATCTCATTCGGGAACTCGACATCACGGTGG
>NZ_JAUNRW010000005.1:0-21071 GCF_030535495.1 Corynebacterium sp. | reverse complement strand
GGGCGCGGTGGGGAGGACCTCACGAATCTCATTCGGGAACTCGACATCACGGTGGTGGTCGACGCCGTCATCCCGCCGCCGGGGGTCGTTGAGGGCACCCTGGAGGCGTGGCTGGTCGACCAGGGACTGGCCCGGGTGCGACCCGGCACCCGCGGGCTCGACGTGGAGCCGGACGGCACGGTCGTCGGCCAGAGCTCCCTGGCTGCCGTGGGGCGGATGACCGAGGATGTCGTGCTGGGCAATGACACCCTTTCGCGTACCCTCCACGACGTCATCCCCCGCTGGGCCCGCCGCATCGTCCCGGGGCCGTCCGAGGTGCACGGCATTCCTCCGCTCACCGCCCGGCTCGAGCCGTGGGCCGCGCAGCTCGCTGCCGATCCTGCGCACTGCCGGGACCTGGTGTCCGAGTTCGGCAGCCCCGTCAACGTCCTCGACCCCGGCCCCATGCTGGACAATGTCACCGAGCTGGTCGACGCCGGCGCCTCCTGCGGTGTTGACACCCGCATCTTCTTCGCCCGCAAGGCCAATAAGGGGCTCGTGTTCGTCGACACCGTCCGCGATGCGGGGCACGGCGTCGACGTCGCCAGCGAGCGGGAGCTCGCCCAGGTCCTCGGCCGCGGTGTGCCCGGCGAGCGGATCATCCTCTCCGCCGCCATCAAGCCGGATCGCCTGCTCGAGCTGGCCATCGACCACGGCGTGACCATCTCCGCGGATTCCCGCGCGGAACTGGCCCGTATCTCGCGGCTGGCAGGGGAGCGCACCGCCCACGTCGCCCCACGCGTGGCCCCGGATCCGGACCTGCTCCCACCGACTCGCTTCGGCGAGCGGGTTGAGCAGTGGGCCGAGATCGGGCAGGTGCCCGGGGTGGAGATCGTCGGCCTCCACGTCCATCTCCACGGCTACTCCGCCGCCGACCGCTCGACGGCCCTGCGCGAGTGCTGCCGCCTCATCGACCTGCTTATCGACGCCGGCCACCACCCCTCCTTCATCGATCTCGGTGGCGGGGTCCCCATGAGCTACCTCGACGACGCCGCCCAGTGGCGCGATTACCACGCCGCTCGCGAGGCGATGATTGACGGCTACGCCGCGCCGTTCACGTGGAAGGCGGACCCGCTGACCACCACCTACCCCTTCCACCAGTCCCCGGTGCGAGGGGAGTGGCTGCGGGAGGTGCTGGCCGACGGAGTCGCCGAGATGCTCACCGAGCGCGACCTGCGCCTGCACCTGGAACCGGGCCGCAGCCTGCTCGACGGCTGCGGGATGATCCTGGCGGAGGTGGCCTTCGTCAAACAGCGTTCCGACGGCCTACCTCTCGTCGGCCTGGCCATGAACCGCACCCAGTGCCGCACGACCTCGGACGACTACCTCATCGACCCCCTGCTGGTGACCGACCGCACCTCAGGTGAGGAGGTGGAGGCGTTCCTCGTCGGGGCCTACTGCATCGAGGACGAGCTCATCCTGCGCCGCCGCATCCGCTTCCCCTTCGGCGTGGAACCGGGGGACATCATCGCCATCCCCAACGCCGCCGGTTACTTCATGCACATCCTGGAGAGTGCCTCCCACCAGATCCCGCTGGCGAAGAACGTGGTCTTCCCGGGCACACTCGACGACATCGATGCGGGCGTACCCTCGGGGGCATGACCACGCTGCACCGTGTTCTCTCCGCCCTGGTTGTCATTGTCGTCGTCCTGTCGTTGCTGGTCGCCTGGTTTTTCGGGCCCGCCCTTGGTCTGGCGCTGCGCGGCCAGCCGTTCTTCCTGCTGCCGCCCTCCCCGCAGCGCTACGCCGCGGTGATCCTCGATCGCGCGGAATCGCTCGGCCTCTACGGTGACTCGGAGGAGTTCGCCCGGGCGCGCGCGGACGTCGAAAAGCAGGCCGCCACCGCGGAGGATCCCGCAGACCTCCATGCCGCGCTCGACGCCGCGCTGGTGGCGGCGGGTGGGCGCCACTCGGCCCTCATCCCGGCGGAACGCGTCGAGGAGAACATCGCCGCCGAACCGTCGCTGCCCGAGGTCAGCCGCGAAGGGGACATTCTCTTTGCCCGGGTGCCCGCCCACAACGTCAACCATGACGGCCAGCGTTACGCCGATCTGCTGGCCGCCGGGCTGACCCAACCCGCCTGCGGGGCGGTGCTCGACCTGCGCGGCAATTCCGGCGGTGACATGGGTCCGATGCTGGCCGGCCTGTCGCCGCTTCTCGACGACGGCGTGGTCCTCCAGCACGTCAGCCGCTTCGACACCACCGATGTCGTCATCGACGGCAACGCCGTGTCCGGCGCCGGCACACCGACGACCGCCAGCGGAGGCAAGAACCCGGTGCCGGTGGCGCTGCTCACCGACGAAGGAACCGCCAGCGCCGGGGAAGGAGTCGTGCTCAGCTTCACCGGGGCAGAGGATGCGCGCACCTTCGGATCCCCCACGGCCGGGGTGCCTTCCGCGAACATCGGTTTCAGCATGAACGACGGCGCGGCCGTCCTCATCACCGTCGCGGCGACGCGCGACCGCACCGGGCGGGAGCATGCCGAAGAGGCGCTTGTTCCGGACGTGGAGACCGGGGAACCGGAGGCGGCCGCCCGCGAGTGGCTGGCCACCGACCACGGCTGCTAGAGGGAGCGCGACAGCGCCTCGGCGGCCTCCACGAGGGCCGCTCCCCACGTGCGTGCCGGGTGGGGGCGCAGGCGTTCCGCCGGCCCGGAGACGGACAGGACGGCCACGAAGCGCCCGGTGGGGGTGAACACCGGGGCGGACAGCGAGGCCAGGCCGACCTCGCGCTCGGCCACCGACTCGCTGAGGCGGGTGCGCTCCACCTCCTGCAGATCGGCCGGGTCGAAGGTGACCTCGGGGAGGATGGCGTCGAGAAGCTGTGGCGAGCCGAAGGCGAGGAAGACCTTGGCGGCGGAACCGGAGGTCAGCGCTAATTGCGCGCCGACGGGGACGGTGTTCTGCAGGCCGACGGGCGGTTCCTGGGCGGCGACGCACGTCCGTGAGGTGCCGGTGAGCTGGTAGAGCTGCACGGATTCCCCGGTGGTGTCGACGAGGGCGGCCATGATGGGGCGGGCGGCGTCGAGAAGCTGATCCCTGCTGCCGGTGCCCAGGGAGGTCAGCGCCGGGCCGGTGGTCCAGCGACCGTCCTCTCCGCGGGCCAGGATGCGGTGGGTCTCCAACGCGGTGGCCAGGCGGTGGGCCGTGGCGCGCGGCAGGCCGGTGGTCTCACACAGCTCGGTGAGCGAGAGCGGGTGGGGGGCGACGGCCATCATGATGGCCACCGAACGATCCAGCACCTTGATGCCTGACACTGCGCTATACTGTCCCATACCACGATACTAACATCTCACCTTGTGAGATGGTCAGAAGAGAATTCACAGTTGGAAAGGTGGCATCCATGGCCGAGAAGCTGACGCTGGCCGAGAAGGTGTGGAACGACCATATTGTCGCGAAGGGCGAGAACGGCGAACCCGATCTCCTCTACATTGACCTGCAGCTCCTGCACGAGGTGACCTCCCCGCAGGCCTTCGACGGACTGCGCCTGGCCGGCCGCAAGCTGCGCCGCCCGGACCTGCACCTGGCCACCGAGGATCACAATGTGCCCACCGAGGGCATCGAGACCGGTTCCCTCCTGGAGATCAAGGAGGCGACCTCCCGCACGCAGGTGGAGACCCTGCGTCGCAACTGCGAGGAGTTCGGCATCCGCCTGCACCCCATGGGTGATGTCAAGCAGGGCATCGTCCACACCGTCGGCCCGCAGCTGGGCGCCACCCAGCCGGGCATGACGATTGTCTGCGGTGACTCGCACACCTCCACCCACGGTGCGTTCGGCTCCATCGCCATGGGCATCGGCACCTCCGAGGTCGAGCACGTCATGGCCACCCAGACCCTGCCGCTCAAGCCCTTCAAGACGATGGCCATCGAGGTCTCGGGTGAACTGCAGGACGGGGTCTCCGCCAAGGACCTCATCCTGGCGATCATCGCCAAGATCGGCACCGGCGGCGGCCAGGGCCACATCATCGAGTACCGCGGTGAGGCCATTGAGAAGCTCTCGATGGAGGCCCGCATGACCATCTGCAACATGTCCATCGAGGCCGGTGCCCGCGCCGGCATGGTCGCCCCGGACCAGAAGACCTTCGACTACGTCCAGGGCCGCGAGTTCGCCCCCACCGGCGCTGACTGGGATGCCGCCGTGGAGTACTGGAAGACCCTGCCCACCGACGAGGGTGCCCAGTTCGACACCGTCGTCGAGATCGACGGCTCCGCGCTGACCCCCTTCATCACCTGGGGCACCAACCCCGGACAGGGTCTGCCGCTGTCGGCGAATGTCCCGGACCCGGAGGACTTCACCAACGAGTCCGACAAGGCCGCCGCCGAGAAGGCCCTGGCCTACATGGACCTCACCCCGGGCACCCCGCTGCGCGACATCGCCATCGACACCGTCTTCCTCGGCTCCTGCACCAACGCGCGCATCGAGGATCTGCGCGCCGCCGCCGAGGTGGTCAAGGGCCGCACCATCGCCGAGAACACCCGCATGCTCGTCGTGCCGTCCTCGACCATGGTCAAGGAGGAGGCCGAGAAGGAGGGGCTGGACGCCGTCTTCACCGAGTTCGGTGCCGAGTGGCGCACCGCCGGTTGCTCGATGTGTCTGGGCATGAACCCCGACCAGCTGGCCCCCGGTGAGCGTTCCGCCTCCACCTCGAACCGCAACTTCGAGGGCCGCCAGGGCCCGGGTGGTCGCACCCACCTCGTGTCCCCGCAGGTGGCCGCCGCCACCGCCGTCCTCGGCCACCTGGCCAGCCCCGCCGACCTCTAAGGAGATACCCACCATGGAGAAGTTCACCACCCACACCGGCGTCGGCGTGCCGCTGACCCGCTCCAACGTCGACACCGACCAGATCATCCCCGCCGTCTACCTCAAGCGTGTGACCCGCACCGGCTTCGAGGACGGCCTGTTCGCCGGCTGGCGCAAGGACGAGAACTTCGTCCTCAACCAGGAGCCGTACGCGAACGGTTCCGTCCTCGTCGCCGGCCCCGACTTCGGCACCGGCTCCTCCCGCGAGCACGCCGTGTGGGCGCTCATGGACTACGGCTTCCGCGTCGTGCTGTCCCCGCGCTTCGCAGACATCTTCCGCGGCAACTCCGGCAAGGCCGGGCTGCTCGCCGCCCAGATGGAGGAGGCCGACATCGAACTGCTGTGGAAGCAGCTCGAGGCCGAGCCGGGCCTGGAGATCACCGTCGACCTGGAGTCCCGCACCGTCACGGCGGGGGAGAACACCTACCAGTTCTCCGTCGACGACTACACCCGCTGGCGCCTCATGGAGGGCCTCGACGACATCGGCCTGACGCTGCGCGACGAGCCCGCCATCACCGCCTACGAGGAGTCCCGCCCGGCCTTCAAGCCGACTATTCTCGGCTAGATGAGACATGTGACGCCGAAAGTAGTCCTGGGCGTGGCCGCGGTTCTCGCCGTCGTTTCCGCCCTGGTGGATTTCACCACCATGGCTGAACTGTCAGGGCAGGCGGACACGTGGGCGTCGATACGCAAGACCATCGCCCGCACCATCAACTCCGGTTCCGTGTGGGCCGGGCTGGGCATCCTCGCAGGCTTTTCCGCCGGACCACGGCGGTGGCTGCGGGGAGCCGCCCTGGGTGCGGGCATCCTGCTGCTGACCACCGCCCTGCACTACGCGGTGGGCGTCGGCGTCGGCATCGTGCCCGCGGACGGGTTTGTCTCCAATGCCCAGTGGTTCGTGGCGGCGGCGGTCTTCGGCCTCCCCCTGGGGCTGATCGGCGTCGCGGCGCACTCACATCTGCTCGCCCGCCTGGTCCTTCCACTCGGCATGATCGCCGAACCGTGGGTGACCCGGCGCTTCTTCGGCTTCTACGGTAACCTGCCCAGCCAGGTCTCCGAGATAGCCAGCGGAATCATCCTCACCCTGCTCGGGGTGATCCTGGGGGTCCTGGTCCTCAGGCTGAGGCGGAGAACGCGCTCTACTTCGCCGGCAGCGGGCTCGTCAGATAGTCCGCCCCCGTCAGCTGACCGTCGTTGAACGACAGCACCCACACGGACGCCTTCTTCGCCTCGATCTCCTCGAGCGGGAGGCGTCCGTTCGCGCTCAACCAGGCGATCATGTCGGGGATCGCGGTGCCCTGGGAGACGACGACGGAGGTGCCGCCGGCGTCGACAAGCTCCTGGAAACGCTTCTGCGCGTCGACCTGCCTCTCCACGTAGGCCCGGTCGCCGAAGTGGTCATCGACGATGATCTCCAGGCCGAGTTCATCGGCCAGGGGGGCGGCGGTGGACTGGCAGCGCTCCGGCTCGGCGGAGTACACCGCGACCGGCTTGTAGGGCAGCAGCATGGGCACGAGCATCTCGGCCTGGCGGCGGCCCTTCTTGTCCAGGGGGCGCAGATTGTCGTCGCCCGCCCAGTTGCGGCGCTGATGCGCGCGACCGTGACGGATGTAGAGAATGCGGGAGGTGGCGGGCAGGCCGAAACGCTTCTCGGCCTTGTCCAGGACGTGGCGGTCCACGTCGTAGGAGAGGATCTCGCGGGCCTCGTCGATGGGCAGCCACCGCAGTTCGTCGACCTCGTCGTTGGGGGTGAACTCGCCGCCGAGGACCTCACCCGTCCAGTAGTAGACGACCTTGGTGCGGTCGGCGACCGGGTAGGTCACCTTGCCCAGCAGCTTGCCCAGGCGGATATCGAAACCCGTTTCCTCGAGGATCTCGCGGGCGGCGGTGGTCGGCAGCGACTCACCCGGGTCGACCTTGCCCTTGGCCAGGGACCAGTCATCGTAGGAGGGACGGTGGATGACGGCCACCTCGACGGAATCGAGATCGGCCAGGTCACCACGCCACAGCACCGCCCCGGCAGCCAGCATGGCCCGCGGGAACTCCTTCGCCGGATCGGCGGGAATCACCTGGTGACGGCCGTTGACCAACAGCTCCGGAACCTGATCCTTGTCAACCTCGTAGGACAGCTTCTTCTTCGGCATGGTTCCCCTCAGACGTCGGTGGCGGATACGGTTCCCTCCATTTTTCCGTACCTGCGGCTTCTTCGCAGCACCAACCCATCCTTTAAGCTGGTTTGCAACCGAAACATTAAGGAGCAGCGCGTGGTCAACGTAGCCATCATGGGGGCCGGTTCCTGGGGCACCACCCTGGCGAAGGTCTTTGCTGACGCCGGCAACACCGTCACGCTGTGGGCGCGTCGTGAGGAACTGGCGGAGCAGATCCACTCCACCCGCGCCAACCCGGACTATCTCCCGGACATCCGGCTCCCGGAATCGGTGGTGGCCACCCACGATGCCTCCCGCGCCCTGGATTCTGCCGCGATCGTCGTCTTCGCCGTCCCCAGCCAGACGATGCGTGACAACCTGGCGGCCTGGACCCCGCTGCTGCCCTCGGATTCGACGTTGGTGAGCATCTCGAAGGGTGTGGAGACCGACACGCACCTGCGGATGAGTGAGGTCATCGCCGAGATGACCGGCGCCGATCCCAACCGCATCGCGGTGCTCTCCGGGCCGAACCTGGCGCGCGAGATCGCCGAGGAGCAACCCGCCGCCACCGTCATCGCCTGCCTCGACGAGAACCGGGCGAAACTCGTCCAGGCCGCCGTGGCCACCCCGTACCTGCGCCCCTACACCAACACCGATGTCGTCGGCGTCGAACTGGGCGGTGCCTGCAAGAACGTCATCGCGCTGGCCTGCGGCGTGGCGACGGGACTGGGCTTCGGCGAGAACACCCTGGCCACCATCATCACCCGCGGTCTGGCCGAGATCTCCCGCCTCGGGCATGCTCTCGGGGCGGACCAGCGCACCTTCGCCGGTCTCGCCGGCCTCGGCGACCTGGTGGCCACGTGTTCCTCGCCGCTGTCGCGTAACCGTTCCTTCGGTGTCCGCCTGGGCGAGGGCGGCACCCTCGAGGAGGCGAAGAAGGCCACCCACGGTCAGGTCGCGGAGGGAGTCATCTCCTCGAACTCGGTGTTCCAGCTGGCGCAGGCCAACAAGGTGGAGATGCCGATCACGCAGGCCGTCTACGCCGTGTGCCACCGCGGGCTGGATGTGCGGGACATGATCGCCGCTCTCATGGGTCGCTCCAAGAAGGCGGAATGAGGGCGCGGTAGGCTTCTGGCCTATGGAACACCCGGACAACCGCATCACAGTCGGCGTCATCTACGGCGGCCGCAGCACCGAGCATGAGATCTCCTGCGTGTCGGCGGGGGCGATCATGAGCCACCTCGACACCGACAGGTACCAGGTCATCCCCATCGGCATCACGAGGGACGGCATGTGGACGGTGGGTGAGTCGGACTACTCGCAGTTGCAGATCCGGGACGGTGTGCTGCCGAGCGTCGATAAGCGCGCGGAGCTGGCCCTGTCGCTGGACCCGGGCGACAACGGGCTGCTTCTCAACCTCGACACCGGGCAGCCGCACGCGCGTATCGACGTCGCCTTCCCCGTCCTCCACGGCCCCTTCGGTGAGGACGGCACCATCCAGGGCATGCTCGAGCTCATCGGCCTGCCCTATGTCGGGGCCGGTGTGCTGGCCTCGGCCTGCGGCATGGACAAGGAGTTCACCAAGAAGCTCGCCGCCGCCGCAGGCCTGCCCATCACCGCGGAACTCATCCTCCGTGACGGCGACACCGAGGTCGACGAGACCGAGAAGCAGCGCCTCGGTCTGCCGGTGTTCGTCAAGCCAGCGCGCGGTGGTTCCTCCATCGGCGTGTCGAAGGTCAGCGACTGGGCGCAGCTGCCCGCGGCGATCGCGGCGGCCCGCGAATCCGACGACAAGGTGATCATCGAGGCCGAGATCATCGGCGACGAGGTGGAGGTCGGGGTCCTCGAGTACCCGGACGGCTCGGTCACAGCCTCGGTCCCTGCGAAGCTCAACGGCACCGGGGATTCGGAGGAGGGCTTCTACGGTTTCGAGACGAAGTACCTCGACAACGTGGTCAGTCCCACCATCCCCGCGCCCTACAGCGACACCGTCAAAGACGAGATCCGCGCCCTCGCCGTGCGCACCTTCCGGGCGCTCAACTGCCAGGGCCTGTCCCGCGTCGATTTCTTCCTCACCGACCGCGGCCCGGTGCTCAACGAGATCAACACCATGCCCGGGTTCACGCCGATCTCGATGTACCCGCAGATGTTCGCCGCCTCCGGCGTTACCTACGAGGAGCTTCTCGACGTCCTCGTGACTACTGCGTGTCAGTCTCCGCGGCGATGACCTCGCCGAGTTGAATGAGCACCTCGCTGCTGACGTCCTGCGGAGTGCTCACGGCGATGTCGGTCTCGCGGCCGAGGGCGAACCAGGTCGCCGAGGTGGTGCCGGCGGCCAGGACGGTGTCCTCGAACCACACGACGTCATTGATCTGGTGGAGCTGCAGGCCCGGCTCGTAGTTCTCGGGCGGGGCGACGCCGCAGCGCAGGACCACCGGCTCGCGGCCGGCGGCGGTCCAGGCGAGGGTGTGGTCCTCGGCGACGTCGATACGCTCATAGTTCTCGGCGATAGTGTCGGGTAGGGCGGCGAGAAGATCCCCGCACACGGAGGTGTCGCCGCTGCTCAGCTGGGTCAGCGGGGCGGGGTAGTGCGCATGCTCTCCGACCGGCAGGGTGGCGACGAACTCGCTGAGGTCAGAGACCGGCTCACCATGCCGTCCGAGGGATTCCGCATCTGCGGTCACCGCCACCACCTGTTCGCGGTCGACCGCATACCAGGTCTGCAGCGTGGACCCCGGGGTGGCGTCGGTGATGCGCAGCCATTCGACACCCTCGACCGTTTCGGTGGGGGCGTAGGCGGTGTACTGCAGGGGCAGGTCCACGCCACAACGCAGCGTGACACGCTCCACGGAGCTCGACGACCACGCCGCCACGCCGTTAGGTGCAGGCTCGAGGATCTCCGCCCGGTCATGCCCGATGAGTTCGTCGGGCAGGGTGTCGATGAACGCCGCACACTCGGGGGAGTCCGCCAGCGGGGCGGGCAGGTCACTCATGGGGACCGGCTGCTTGGCCACCCGGTCGAAGACCACCTTCGCTCCGACGACGACGCCGAGGACCAGGGCCACCGCCAACACCAGGGAGAGGTAGATGGCGGTGCGCCCGGAACGACTAGGTTGGTAAGCGGAGCTCATGTATGTGAAGTCTATCGAAAGGGTCGGCGTGACCAGCTTTCCCGCCCACTATCCGGGCCCGACCCTCGGTGACGTCGGTGAACACCGCGCCATCGAGGCGATCGTCGCCGCCGCGCCGTCCCGCCGCAACGGTGACGATGCGGCCGTGCTCAGCCATGCCTCGCCCAACTCGCGTGCGGTGGCCACCACGGACATGCTCATCGAGGGGCGGCACTTCCGGGTCGACTGGTCGACGCCGGAGGAGATCGGACGGAAAGCGATCCTGCAGAACTTCGCCGACATCGAGGCCATGGGGGCGCGTCCCATCGCCGCGCTGCTGGCGGTCTCCGCACCGGCCCACACCCCGGTGTCCTATCTGCAGGGCATCGCGGGGGGCATTCACGCAGCGGTGGGGGAGTACTCCGCAGAACTGGTCGGCGGTGATCTCACGGCCGGCCATGATCTCGTCCTCTCCGTCACCGCCATCGGCTCGCTCGGCGGCTCCCGCCCGGAACTCACCCTCGACCGCGCGCGCCCCGGGCAGCGGGTGGTCGCCCACGGAAAGATCGGCTGGTCAGGGGCGGGTCTGGCGTTGCTGGGCCGATTCGGCCGGGAGGTTCCCGAACACCTGCGACCGCTGATCGCCGCCCACTGCGCCCCCACCCTCACCCCGGGCCGAGGGGTGGTCGCGCGTGCCACCGGGGCCACCGCCATGACCGACAACTCCGACGGCCTCATCGCCGACCTGTCGACCATCGCCCGGCGCTCCGGCGTGGGCATCGACCTCCACTCGGCGGACATCATGCCCCCGCCGATCGTGTGGGAGGCAGCGGAGCTTCTCGACGCCGACCCCTGGGAATGGGTCCTCACCGGCGGCGAGGACCACACCCTGCTGGCCACCACCGCCGGGGATCCCCCCTCCGGGTTCCACGTCATCGGACGGGTGATCCGCGGTGAATCCGTCACCATCGACGGCCAGGCCCCGAAGTACGGACACGGGTGGGTGAGTTTCTGATGGCGCTCCCTGTCCATGACTCCTGGCTGCCGGCGCTGGCGGGCGTCGAGAAGCAGATCCACGAGCTCGGCGACTTCCTGCGCACGGAGCCGGCCTTCCTTCCAGCCGGCGGGGACATCCTGCGCGCCTTCCAGGATCCCTTCGACCGGGTGAAGGTCCTCATCCTCGGACAGGATCCCTATCCCACGCCCGGGCACGCCATGGGGCTGAGTTTCTCCACCCACCCCGGCGTGCGTCCCCCGCGTAGCCTGGCCAACATCCACCGGGAACTGCACTCTGATCTGGGCGTGGCGGCGCCGGGTGACGGTGATCTCACCGCCTGGTCGCGTCAGGGTGTGCTGCTGCTCAACAGGGTGCTCACCGTGCGCCCCGGCGAGGCCGGCTCCCACCGGGGCAAGGGCTGGGAGGCCGTCACCGAGGCGGCGATCCGCGCCCTGGCCGCCCGGCAGCAGCCGCTGGTGGCGATCCTGTGGGGGCGTGACGCCCAGTCGTGCGCCCGTTTCCTCGGCGACACCCCGCGCATCGAGTCCCCGCACCCCTCCCCACTGTCCGCCTCCCGCGGATTCTTCGGCTCCCGCCCCTTTTCGCGGGCCAATGAGTATCTGACGTCTGTTGGAGCAGAGCCGGTCGACTGGCGGCTGTAGACTACGGCGTTATGTCCCATCCGCGAGAGCTAGACGGCCCCCGACTCCACGCCTGGGCGGAGCGCGCCGTCGTCGAACTCTCCGCCCGTCGCGCGGAGATCAACGCTCTCAACGTGTTCCCGGTCCCGGATGCCGACACCGGCTCCAACATGACCCACACCATGGAGGCCGCCCTCGCGGAGGCCGACCGCCTGCCCACCGGAGCCGACGTCGCCGAGATCGCCGCCGCCCTGGCCAGTGGCAGTGTCCGCGGGGCGCGCGGCAACTCCGGACTCGTCCTCAGCCAGGTGCTGCGGGCCGTCGCCGATTCCGCCGCCCGCGGTACGGGTGAGGGCGTGGACGGAGATGCCATCGCCCGCGCGCTTACCCTCGCCGTCACCCTCGTCGATCGCGCCATCGCCGACCCGGTGGAAGGCACCGTCATCACCGTCCTGCGTGCGGCCGCCCTCGCCGCCGAAAACGCCGACGGCGCCCTGCACACCGTGGTCACCGCCGCCCTGGAGGCGGCCCGCACCGCGCTGGCGAACACCCCCTCGCAGCTGGACGTCCTGCGGGACGCCGGGGTGGTCGACGCCGGGGGCACCGGCTTCGTCGTCCTGCTGGAGACCCTGCTCGCGGAGGTCGAGGGCGCGGATCAGATCCCGCAGGTCGACGTCTCCCCCCACGGGCCGGTGGCCGATCTGGAGGTCACGTTCTTCTATGTCGGCGACCTCGCGGCCCTGCAGGCCCGGATCAGCCCGCTCGGAGACAGCCTCGTCATCGCGCGGGCAGACGATGCCTCCGGGCGCGTGCACATCCACTCGCGTGACGCCGGGCAGGTGATCGAGACCGCCTTCGGTCTCGGTCAGGTCAGTGACCTGCGGCTCGAGGTCCTTCCCGACGCCCCGCAGGTCGACGCCCCGCGGCGTGTCGTCGTGGCCGTCACCCCACCCGGGTCGATCGCCGATCTCTACCGCCAGGCCGGCGCCGTGGTCGTCGTGCCGGGAGAGGAGGTGGTCACCGACATCCTCGGTCAGGTGCGCTCCTCCCGGGCCCAGGAACTCATCCTGCTGCCCAACGGGCTTCTCGACCGCCGACAGCTGGTGGCCGTGGAACGAGCCACCCACGCCTTCGAGCAGACCTTCACCATCGTGCCCACCGCCCGCCTGGTCAGCGGCATCGCCGCACTGAGTGTCCACGATCCGGAGGCACCCATCGGGGTCGCCGCCTACACCATGACCGAAGCCGCCACGGCGATGCGCACCGCCATCGTCACCGATGCGCCCGGCACGGTCGAGGAGGCCACCGAGGCCGCCTGCCGCCGTCTTCTGGCCGGCGGGGGAGAGCATGTCATTCTGCTCACGGGGACAGCGGTGGACGTCGATAAGCTCGATGCCGCCCTCGAGGTCGACGTCATGGCCTTCCCCGCCGACGGGCTCGGGCATCTCGTGGAGATCGGGGTCGAGTAGCGTGCTCGGGTGGCGTGACGCGCGTCTTCTCACCGACGTCCTGCCCGCCAAGGAGGCGACGGCCCTGGAGAAGGCCTTCGGCTACACCACCTGCATGGACCTGCTGCAGCACTTCCCGCGCGCCTGGTCCCGCCACGGCTCCGAGGTCCTGGCCGACGACGCCGCCGAAGGGGACATGATCACCTGCGTCGGCGAGGTGCTGTCCCTCCAGGAACGCCACAGGGACCAGCGGCACATCACCCAGGTCTCGCTCACCGACGGCCGCACACACTTCACCGCCTCCTTCTTCAATGCCCGCTACATCAGTCGCTACCTCACCCCCGGTACGCGCGCGATGTTCTCCGGGAAACTCCGCTTCTTCCGCAACACCCCACAGCTGCAGCACCCCGAGTTCCTCGTCCTGCCCGGGCCGGGGGAGAAGATGGCCGGTTCGGCGTCGATGAAGACCCTCGCCCTCTACGGCGAACCCGATGAGCTCTTCGCCGGGCTGGAGTTCATCCCCATCTATCCCGCCACCTCTGGCATGGCGTCCTGGCGGATCATGGCGGCCATCCGCCACATCCTGGACACGCTCGACCCCGTCGCCGAACCCCTCGGCGAGGTGCCCGCGGACATGCCGAGTTTCGACGCCGCCCTTCGGGGGGTGCATTTCCCCGGGCCCGAGGGCCCCGACACCCACATCGACCGCCTGAAATACAACGAAGCCCTCACGCTGGGCCTGGTCATGGCGCTGCGACGCCTGGAGACCCTGCGTCGCGACGCCCCCGCCCTCCCCGCCACCGACGACGGCCACCGCGCCGGGCTGCTGGCCGCCCTGCCCTATGACCTCACGGCCGGGCAGCGCCAGGTCATCGACGAGATCGCCGACGACCTCGACTCCGACGACCCCATGAGCCGCCTGCTGCAGGGCGAGGTCGGCTCGGGCAAGACCGTCGTCTCGCTGGTGGCCATGCTGCAGGCCGTCGACGCCGGACACCAGTGTGCGCTGCTCGCCCCGACCGAGGTCCTCGCCGTGCAGCACGCCCGGACGCTCACCGGGCTGCTTGCCGACGCCGGGCTCTCCGTCTCCGTCGTCCCCCTCACCGGCTCCATGCCGGTGCCTGTCAAGAGGCAGGCGTTGCTGGACATCGTCTCCGGACAGGCCGACATCGTCGTGGGTACCCACGCGATCATCCAGGACACCGTCGAGTTCTTCGACCTGGGGCTGGTGGTCGTCGATGAGCAGCACCGCTTCGGCGTCGAGCAGCGCGCCCGCCTGCGTTCCAAGGGCCGTGACGGTCTCACCCCGCACCTGTTGGTCATGACCGCCACCCCCATCCCGCGCACTATCGCCATGACGGTGTTCGGGGACCTGGCCGTCTCCACCCTGCGGGAGCTGCCCGGCGGACGGCGCCCGATCGAGACCGTCGTGGTCCCGGAGTACAAGCCGACGTGGGTCCGCCGCGCCATCACCCGGATCGGGCAGGACGTGGAGGCCGGCCGCCAGGCATACGTCGTGTGCCCCCGGATCGAGGGGCCGGGCGGTGTCCTCGATGTCTTCGACATCCTCGGTCAAGGCCCCTTCCGTGACTTCCACGTCGGATACCTCCACGGCCGGATGCCGGCGGACGAGAAGGAACACATGATGAGCCGCTTCGCCGACGGGGAGGTGCAGATCCTGGTGTCCACCACCGTCATCGAGGTCGGTGTCGATGTTCCCAACGCCACCGTCATGCTCATCCGCGAGGCGGAGCTGTTCGGCGTCTCCCAGCTGCACCAGCTGCGTGGCCGCGTGGGCCGTGGCAGCCACGGATCCCTGTGCATCTTCCACACCCTCGTGGAGAAGGACTCCGAAGCGGACCGCCGCATCCACGATGTCGCCGCCACCTCTGACGGCTTCCTCCTCGCTGAACTCGATCTCCTCCACCGGCAGGAGGGCGATGTCCTGGGCACCAGCCAGTCCGGGGCAGCGAAGACCGTGCGCCTGCTCAATCTGCTCCGCGATCTGCCCGTCATCGACCGTGCGACCACGGATGCCTCCGCCCTCGTCCAGCGCCATCCCCTGCTCGCCCAGCGCCTCGTCCTGGAAATTGACCGCGCTGATCGGGAGTATCTCGAGAAAAGCTAGGGTGTAGGGCATGGATATCTGCGCCCCCTTCGCCGGCATCGTGCGCTTTCACGTCCTCGCCGGT
The DNA here is from genome assembly GCF_030535495.1 of Corynebacterium sp. Taxonomy (GTDB): domain Bacteria; phylum Actinomycetota; class Actinomycetes; order Mycobacteriales; family Mycobacteriaceae; genus Corynebacterium. Next base: position 5,697 of record NZ_JAUNRW010000005.1, on the reverse strand, counting down.
GACCGCGTCACCACCGGTGAACCACTGGCCACCGTCGAGGCACTCAAGCTCGAGGCCCCGGTTCTGGCACCGGGGCCGGGTGTCGTCGGCCGCCTCGCGGTGGAGGACTTTTCCGATGTGCTCGGCGGCGATCTGCTTCTGGAGGTCACCCCGTGACCCGCATCATCTCCGGTGAGGCCCGCGGACGCCGGATCAAGGTCCCGCCCTCAGGCACCCGCCCGACCTCCGACCGCGCGCGGGAAGGCCTGTTCTCCTCCCTCCAGGTGCGTTTCGGCTTCACCGACGCCCGCGTCCTCGACCTCTTCGCCGGCTCCGGAGCACTCGGCCTCGAGGCTGCCTCCCGCGGTGCCGCTGAAGTGGTCCTCGTGGAGAACAACCCCGCAGCCGTGAAGATCATCCAGCACAACGCCGGCGTGGTGAAGCACCCCGACGTGCGGATCGAGGAAATGAAGGCCTCCACCTATCTGGAGCGCGCGCCCCACGACTACTTCGACATGGTGCTCGCCGATCCTCCCTATGAGCTCACCGATGAGGCGGTCGTAGAGATGCTGGAGGCACTTCGGCCCGTGCTTGTCGACGGCGCCGCCGTCGTCATCGAACGCCACGTCTCCTCCCCGGAAACGGCCTGGCCCCCGGAGTACGTGCCCACCACCCAGAAGCTGAAGAAGCGCACCTACGGGATCGCTCGCATGGACATGGCCGTCTACCACCGAAAGGCCGAGTGAATGAAAGCCGTCTGCCCCGGATCCTTCGACCCCGTCACCATGGGTCACCTCGACATCTACCGGCGCGCCGCCGACCATTTCGACGAGGTCGTCGTGCTGGTCACCGGCAACCCCAACAAGAAGTCCGGGTTGTTCACCATCGACGAGCGCATGGAACTCATCCGCCAGGTCACCGCCGACGTGCCGAACATCAGCGTCGACTGGTGGGGTGGACTGCTGGTCGACTACACCACCCAGCACGGCATTTCCGCGCTGGTCAAGGGGTTGCGCACCGCCCTCGACTACGAGTACGAGCTGCCGATGGCGCAGATGAACCGGCGGCTGTCCGGCATCGACACCTTCTTCCTCCTCACGGACGAGAAGTGGGGGTACATCTCCTCCTCCCTGTGCAAGGAGGTCGCCAAGTACGGCGGCGACGTCTCCGGGTTGCTGCCCGACCCCGTCGTTGACGCGGTCAAGGAGAAGTACTCCCGGCTCGGGGAGTAATCTGAGCGGGTGCTCGCTGAACTTGCCCTCCTGCTTCTGATCGTCCTCGTCGGTTCACTCCTGCAACGGATCTCCGGCATGGGACTCGGCCTGGTCGCCGGCCCCGTACTCGCGGTGACGATGGGACCGGTGGAGGGCATTCTCGTGGTCAACATTCTGGCCTTCCTCAACGCCGCGGCGACGACGGTCACCGTCCGCGAATACGTGGACTGGAAGAAGTTCACCCTCATCGCCTCTGTGCTCATCATCGGTGCGGTGCCGGGCGCTCTGCTGGTCCGCGAGTTCTCACCGGCTCTCCTGCAGGCGCTGGTCGGTGCGCTCCTGCTCATCGCGCTCGCCGTGACCACCTTCGGGAAGAAGTATGTCCCCGAGGTGACCGGTACGGCACCGGCGGTTGTCGCCGGTATCGCCGGTGGTTTCATGAACACGCTGGCCGGAATCGCCGGGCCGGCCATCACCGTGTACGCGCAGGCCTCCCGGTGGGCGCAGCAGTCCTTCGCCGCCACCCTGCAACCGATCTTCATGGTGGCCGGCGCCATCTCCTTCGGCATCAAACTCCTTCTGGGTGCGGGTGACCTCTCAGACACCAGCTGGCTGGTGTGGCCAGTCGGCATCGTCGGCATGGCCGTCGGTCTGTGGCTGGGTGTCACACTCAGTGAGAAGGTCAGCCGCCCACGGGCTCGGACTCTCGCTCTCCTCCTGGCCACCGCCGGTGGTGTCACGGCCCTCGTGCGCGGCCTCAGCGGCCTCATCTAGCCGGCGTCGGCGCTCCTGAGCTTCGGAGCGCAGGCGCTCGTTCCGGGCGTTGCGGCGCTGCCGGAAGGTCTGCACCCACCGCCGATTCGCGGGAGCCAGGGGTCCGTCCGACTCATTCTCCACGTAGGTGCCGTTCGCGAAGAGGAAGATCGCGTTGCCGGTCACCGGGCAGATGATGTAGCGGATCTGGCCGGTGGTCTTGAGGTTGTGGTGCTTCCGGCACAGCTTCCGCAGGTTGCGGGCAGTCGTCGGGCCTCCCTCGGCGTGGTCGACCGTGTGGTCGTTGTCGCAGAATTCCCCGGGGATGTGACAGGTGGGGAAGATGCAGACGTCGTCGATGCCTTCGATGCAGGCCTCAATGTCCTCCGGTGTGTTGTAGCCCTGGCTGACCTTGTCGTAGGTCTCGTCCATGTCCCGGACGGTCTGTGCCTTAGCCTCCCATTCACCTGCCCGTCGGGGGTTGAGCCATCCGGCCTGCGGCAGGTAGGTGGGGGCGCCGTCGACGTCGTGGGCGCGGTAGAGGTTGAGGTTCACCGTCACACCCTCATCCTCTCCGGTGACCAGCAGCGCGTGGGCCTCCGCCAGCCCCACCTGGCGCCGCTTGGCCAGCGCCCGTACCCGCTTGTCCACGGCTGCGGCGGAGGCGGCGCTCATCCGGGCGGACAGGTCAGCGGTGCCGTCATTGTTGAACTCCACGTGGTAGGTCAGCTGGGGGAGATCGGGATCCTCCTCATCTGTGCTGATCGAGGCGTCGAGTTCATTGACCATCGCCTGGATGCGCTTCTTGATGGTCTCGGATGAGGGGAGCGGCTGGTTCGCACGAGTGGGGCTCAGGTACTCGGCGATCATGGTGTCGAGCTGCGGAAAGTACTTCCGCTCCGCCATCGCCAGCGCCGACTCGACGGCGCGGAGACGCTTCATGTCCATGTGGTGGAGCTTTTCCACGAGCGCGCGGAATCGGGGCAGTTCATCGAGAGTGGCCAGAGCGAAGAGATTATTCTCCGCCATCCACTTGCTTTCGCCGGTGGAGCGGACGATGGGGGCGTAGACGGCTTCGGAGTCGAGCTGCTCGTCGACTGCCTCAGCCAGACTTCGCCACATGGAGTACTGGGAACGGGTGATGGCGTTGGCGGCCACCGCCACGGGGTCGTCGGGATTGTTGACTGTGTAGAACGCGGACATCGGACACACCTCCCTGGTGTCGCTTGAATGTTCGATTCGAACTATAGGGCGACACCCGGACATGGCCACCCCCGGGGGTGAAAAAGTATGCTCTGACCTGTGGTTATCCGCGACCCAAGTAGGGCATCCCGGCCGCGGTGACCGTCACCTGATCGACACTGACATCTCCCGGCATTCCGGCCACCGCCACGAGGAGACGGGCCGCCTCGGCGGCGTCGAACATGGGCTCCGAACCGGTGAAGGATCCCAGCAGGGCAGTGCGGGCGTTACCGATGTCCAGCTCGGTGGCAGTGATGCCGTACGGGCGGCCGTCGAGTGCCGTCGACACCGTCAGACTCGCCACCGCCGCCTTCGAGGCGGCGTAGGCGGCCACCCCGGCCCGCGGGGCGTGCCCGGCGATCGATCCGTTGTTGATGATGCGCCCGCCACCGTGCTCCGCCATCCACGTGAAGGCCGCCCGGGTGCACTGGAACACCCCGGTCGCGTTGGTGTCGAAGGTGCGCCGCCACTCGCCGGCGTCGATGGTGGACAGCTCCCCGGTGGGCCCGGGGACCCCGGCGTTGTTCACCAGCAGATGCAGGGCCCCGAAATGAGAAGTCACCTGCTCAAACGCCGCTGAAACCGAATCCTCGGAGGCGACATCACACTCCACCACCAGGGCATCATTCATCCCGGACGCGGTCTCCTCCAGGGTGTCCCGGGTGCGGCCGAGCAGGGCAACGGACCAGCCGTCCTCCCCGAGAGCCTGCGCGAACATTCTTCCCAGGCCACCGCCGGCACCAGTGACTACTGCAACCTTCTTGTCCATGGGACCATCGTAGAGTGGAGCCCATGATCACCGCGATGAACTGCTCCATCGGACGTGCCAGTTACTGCGTGGGCCTGGACGAAGCCCCCACCTCCCAGGTCGAGCTCTGGTGGCCCTTCACCCACCCCGATCCCACGGATGAGGAGATCCGCGGGGTCGTCGCGGAACTGCAACGCCGCAACAAAAAGCTCATCGCCCTCAACATGTTCGGCGGCGACCTGGCGGCCGGCGACCGCGGCATCCTCCATGAGCGCGACATGCCCGCCGCCCACCTTGACGCCATCGAGGCCTTCCACGGGCTCACCGGTGTCCGTCGCTTCAACCTGCTCGTGGGGCGCGGGGGCACTGAGCTGACCGCCGACCAGGAACGGAGGTTTGCGGCGGTGGCGCGCGACGTCGATAAGCGATTCGGCGGAGTGGCCATGGTGGAGCCGCTCTCGGCGGCGCCGGACTACCCCGTGACCACCGTCGAGCAGGCGGCCCCGCTGCGCGAGCACGGCGGGCTGCTGCTCGACCTCTACCACCTGGCCGTCAATGACGCCGTGGTCCTCGACGCCACCGCCGAGCACGTCCAGATCGCCGACAATCCCGGACGCGGCGCCCCGGGGACGGGCACCCTGCCCCTGCAGGAGTGGGTGGACACACTACGTGAGCAGGGCTATGAGGGCGAGATCACCGCGGAGTGGCTGCCATGAGCGAGAAGTGGGATCTTCTCGACGACAACCGCCAACCACTCGGGCGCACCGCTGAGCGGGCCGCGGGGCTTCGGGACGGTGAGCTGCACGTCGTCGTGCACGTGTGCCTGTTCAACGCGGACGGCCAGATGCTCATCCAACGCCGCACCGAGCACAAACAGGGCTGGCCCGGCATGTGGGACTTCTCCGTCGGCGGCAGCGTCCACGCCGGCGAAACCAGCCGCGAAGGCGCACTACGGGAGGTCCGCGAGGAACTAGGCCTGGAGATCGAGCTCACTCGACCGAGTTTCACCTTCAACTTCGAGTACGGCTTCGACGACTTCTACCTGCTGCTTATCGACGCCCCCGTCACCCTCCCCGCCGTCCCCAACGACGAAGTCGCCGAGGCCCGCTGGGCGGACCTCGACGACGTGCTCGCCCTGCTGCGGGCGGGGAAATTCATCAACTACCGGGAGTCGGCGGTGCGGTTCGTCTTCGACTTCGTCGGCTCCCGCAACATCTTCGACTAGAACAGCGACGAGAGGAAGGCCCGGGTGCGGCCCTCCTGCGGGTTGTCCAGGACCTGCGCGGGGGTGCCGGACTCGACGACGCGGCCACCGTCCATGAACACGACGGTGTCGGCGACCTCCCGCGCGAAACCCATCTCGTGGGTGACCACGAGCATGGTCATGCCGTCGTCGGCAAGCTCCCGCATGACGCGCAGGACCTCGCCGACGAGCTCGGGGTCGAGGGCGGAGGTGGGCTCGTCGAAAAGCATGAGCTTCGGGTCCATGGCCACGGCGCGGGCGATGGCCACGCGCTGCTGCTGGCCGCCGGAGAGCTGCACCGGGTACGCGTTGGCCTTGTGCGCCAACCCGACCTTGTCCAGCAGCTCCAGGGCGCGCTTCTTGGCGGTGGCGGCGGGCGTGCCCTTGACGTGGACGGGTGCCTCGATGATGTTGTCCAGCACCGTGCGGTGGGGGAAGAGGTTGAACTGCTGGAAGACCATGCCGATGTCCGCGCGCTGGCGGGCGGCGTCCTTCTCGGAGATCTCGTGCAGCACGCC
>NZ_JAUNRW010000050.1 GCF_030535495.1 Corynebacterium sp. | reverse complement strand
CATACTAGTATGATGCGTGTATACTGGAAGCAGAGCGGGCCACAAGGCCCCTCACTCCGAACCCGAAAGGAGCCAACATGGACCACCTGGTCTGCACTACCTGCCTCGTCGGCCTGGTCAACGACGACTGGACCGCGATCGAGGACAACCACTCCGCAATCGCCACCGCCGAAGCGCTCGGCATGGTCACCCACACCGGCAGCGAGAACCACGGCGTCTACCGCTGCACCGTCTGCGGCGACGACCACTACGGCCGCGCCGAGATCGTCACCGCCGCCTGACCCTCACCGCCCCCGCCACCCGGCGGGGGCGGCCCACGGGCACACGCCCCGGGAGTCACCAGCCAGGAGAACGCCATGAACACCAGCCCGAAGGGGACCCGCACCGGCTACTACGAGCCCACCGCAGCCAACGCCACCCACCTGCTCGACAACCGCGAGCTCGTCACCCAGGTGCGGCCGGCACTTCACATCACCCACGAGATTGAACGCCACGACGCCGACACCCAACTCAACGGCCACAAGCGGTCCCTCTACCCCCAGATCAGCCGAGTCGCCATGCGAACCCACGGCCTCTACCTCGCCCACAACATCCCCCAACACCGGGACGACTACAGCGGCGACCTGCTCGTCACCGGAGACCGACTCGCCCCCATTTCCAGCAAGGACTAGCCCACAACCGCCCATCGCCGAGAGGCAGACGGGAAACCCGCAGGTGAGAACCAGAAAAAGCCCGAAACTACTTGCATACTCGCATCATGCGTGTATGATAGAAGTAAGCAAGGACCGGAGAGGAAGGAAGAGCAATGGACGATCAGAACTGCGAAGTAGAGGATTCCCGCCTCTACAACGGCGACCACATCGCAGGGGTCGCCATGCTGGCAGCGAAGCTCGTCGACGAGCGGCTGCACCCGGGCAGGGGAGAGGACATCTACAGCATCGCCTACATCACCGCGATGACGTTCCGCTACCTCATCAGTGACCCCCGCACACAGGGCCTCCCCGCCGAGAAGGCCCTCGCGGAGGGTGTCACCGTCGACGACATCATCCGCTCGACCATCGCCTCAACCCCGGGCGTTGCCGAGGCGATCATCGCGACCCACTCGACCTCCCCTGTCGTCGATCTCGACGAGTTCGACTACTGACGAGCCGCCGCCCATCGCCGAGAGGCAGACGGGCACCACCCGAAAGGGATCTCCCGATGAGCATCACGGTCTACACCAAGCCCCAGTGCGTGCAGTGCGGCGCCACCATCAAGGCCCTCGACAAGGCCGGCATCAGTTATGAACTCGTCGACATCACCGCCGATGCTGCCGCCCGCGACTACGTCATGGCCCTCGGTCACCTCCAGGCCCCCGTCGTCGTCACCGACACCGACCACTGGGCCGGCTTCCGCCCCGACCGCATCAAGAACCTCGCGGCCCACGCCGCCTAAGCCACCCACCAGCAGGGGAGGGGACATCACAATGCAGACCATGACCGAGGACCCGCAGGCCACCGCCGACCCGGTCGACGTCGACGACCTCGCCGCCACCGACGACGCCCCCACCGTCCCCGAGCTCGACCCCGAAGCCGCCCTGCTCTGCGCCCTGCTGCACACCACCGACACCACCGAGGCCCGCCACATCACCAGCCACCTCGACGCGGCCGACTTCCTCAACCCCCGATATGGCGCGATCTACACCGTCATTGTCGACCTCGCCACGAGCGACGAGCCGCACCACCCGACCCGCGTCCTCAGCGCACTCAGAAGCGCAGGACACATCACCGGCCACCGCGGCCAGCTCCTGGTCGACGCCCTCCAGACCGTCACCCTGCTCGGCACCCCGGCCATCGGACTGACCGCCCTCGCCAGCGACGTCCTCGACGCCGCCTACCGACGCCGATTCTCCACCACCGCCCAGGCACTCACCCAGGCCAGCGCAGAAGCGCCCACCGACGACCTATTCGAGATCCTCCTCGACCACGGCCGAACCATGCGCGCCGAGACCAACCGCCGCGACGCACTCGCAGCCGGGCCATCCTGATCCGGCAGGGACGACAACCACCAAGCCGGAGCACCAGGCACGATGACCACCATGTATCTCATCGGAACCGGCCCGACCGAGCTACACGCACACATCGACCTCGACCATCGGAGACGCGACGTCGACCCCCGCGCCAGCCTCTCCGTGCTCTCGACTGCCCATGACGCCGGGCATTGGTCCGTCCTGGCTGAAATCCGGCCCGACACGATGGGGGAGGGGCGATGACCCCCGACGAAGCCCGATCCCTCGGCCGCGCAATCCGCACCGTCCGCATCGAGCGCGGACTCACCCAGCTCAAACTAGCCGTGGCTGTCGGCATCAGCGCCGGACAGATCGGCATCTGGGAACGAGGACGAGTGCCCGCCGCGCGCGGACGAGACGCGCACGCCCCCACAATCACCCGCCAGCAGCTCGAGAATCTCGCCGACGCACTCGGGTGCAGCGTCGAGACCATCGCCGACCGGGCCGCCCTGTCGACCACCTCCCGAGTGCTTTACGGCCTGGACCCGCTCAGTCCCGCCAGGACCATCGTCGGAGGCCGAGAGTTCGACCTCACCGACGCCGAAGCCGACCGCGTCCTCGACTTCATCGCCGGACTCGTCGCTGCCCGCGACCTCAGCTAATAGGGGAGTGTCCGACCGCGGCGCTACAGTCCCGCTACATGGCAGACCCTGACACCGTCGCCCAGGTCCGGGAGGCCGCTGGCGGACTCGGCGACGCCGAGTTCCTCAAGCTACTGCGCTGGCACCGCGCCGTGATCGGCCTGCCCGACCTCGACTGGTCCCGCCAGGGTGCCTACAGGGCCGCCATCACCGAACTCGGCGACGACCGCGCCACCGACCTGATCCGGGACCTCCGCCGAGCAGCTCGAGACTCGCGCCGACACCGCCACGGCGCCGACGGCAAGCCCGTCTTTCGGGACGGGCGCACGCTCGCCACCCGTCTACAACGGTAGAGACCCCAACCAGAGCGCTGAGCGCCGGCGGCTTGACGGAATCCGACTTATCGGCGCGGCCCCGCGGCCGGCGAGTTAAGGGTCGTCCTTCGTCCTAGATCAGGGCGTTCCCGCTGCGTCCACGGTGTCCCGCAGCTCGGTGTAGGTGCACTCGGCAACGCCGGGCAGGGCGGCCAGGCGGTGCAGGACGATCGACTTCTGCCCCGGGACTTCTGCATTGAGAACGCGTGTAGGTACGACGAGGAAGCGCCAGCGGTCCAGGTTCAGTGGGTCCATGTTGGCCACGTCAGTGACGTCGAGGACGCAGACGACGTACGCGTCGGCCTGACGCCGAGACTCGGGGTCAAACCGGCTGGTGTGCGCATCCCACGCGCGGGTCTCGGGGATGCTCACGGTGGGGGTGGAGGCACGGGTCTGCGCCCAGCTCTGCAGGAACGAAACTGACTTGACCTCGACCCGCAGTCCGCTTTCGGTGACGATGTCGACGGCGTCCCATTCGACGCGTACGCCGGCGTGAGTGACTCCGAGCGCGCGAGCGACGAGATACTCAGCGAACAGGCCGCGGACGGTGTTGTCGAGCAGGCTCGACAACGACCATCGCCAGAAGTCGATCACCGGCCCCCCGGCGAGTGGCTCACCACCGACGGTGAGGGGCTCGTCGCCGGTCATTCTCGCCGGCACGATCACGCCGTGTGGCTCGATGGCGCGTCGAACCGAGAGGTCCGACCGGCCTTCGGGGACTGTCTCAGGGGGTGTCACATCTCATCCTCGACAAGCTGATGGCGCGCCCGAGCGTCGACGACCGCTGCGGGCGATCCGTTGACTACGCGGGGATCAGAAACGTCGATCCTCTGCACAGTTGTACCCCGCTGATCTGTGTACTTGACGGAATGCCACATTATCGGCGTTAACATGACGGAAGTATCAGTAGCTGCGGTTACTGCCGTTTACCTGCGATAATTCCGCGGGTGTGGCGCGACGGTGAGGTCGTCCTGCTCCGCGCTGAGGACCTGGCGGCTATTCGGGGCGGGCGATGGGTTTGTCGTCCTGATTAGGTGGTGTCGAAGTCGACCTCGACTCGGAACACGTCGGCTCGAAGCCAGGAGATCGTGAGTTCCACGGGGCGGTGGTTGCGTGCGGCGGCATCGGTGCGGGACCGGATAGAGATGACCGGTGGGCGGCCGCTCAGTTCGAGGTGCTCGGCGACGTGGGGTGGCGCGGGGTCGATGGAGACGCCGAACCATCCGCGCTCGGGTTCCAGTTTGTAGTGGGTGGCCAGGGTGTCGTGCAATGAGTCGGCTGGGCCGAGGATCTGGGGTAGGTCGGGGACGAGTTGGGGGTCGAGGTAGGTGTCTGCGTAGCCGACGAGCTCGTGGTTGATGTATCGGTTCCGGGAGAGTGCGAGCAGTTGTCTGCGTGCTCCGACTTTCATGCGGCCACGGATCTCGGTTGGGGGGGTCTCGAGTCGCCATCCGGTGGTGCGAACGTCTGGGGTGAATCCGGCTTTGCGGACGCTTGCGCTCCAGGACGGTGGGATGTGTCGACTGATGGTGTAGTCGATGCGTTGGGACACGAAGGTGCCGCTGCCCTGTCGGCGGCGCACCAGGTAGCGCCTCTCCAGCTCGGTCAGTACTGCTCGGGCGGTGAGCCGGCTGACGCCCAGGATGCGGGCTAGTTCGTCTTCTGAGGGGAGCCGAGTGCCGACGGGCTGGTTGGCAATTGTCTCGGCGAGCGCGTCGGCGGCGGAAAGGTACACCGGTACCCGAGGACTGGTTTTGGTGGGTGCGGCGTCGCTGATGGGCGTGATCATACTGCGGGAACGGAGGAGGTCGACGGTTTCCGCGGGTCGTTGACGGCTCCGTCGGGCATTTTGCCTGCGAGTGATTGCAGGATGGATCTCGCCGCGTGTTCCTCGATCGCCAAGCGTGCCGTCGCGACCGCAGATCCGAGGTGCGGGGTGAAGAGGGTATGGCTCGTCAGTTCCATCAGGTCCGGGTGCAGGCCGCTGGGGCGGTCGGGTCGGGAGAGGTCCTCGAACTCGAACACGTCTGCGGCATATCCGCCGAGGTGTCCGCTGCGCAGGAGCTCGGCCACTGCGCCTTCGTTCACCACTGAGCCTCGTCCGACGTTGACCAGCAGCGCTCCGGGTCGCATCGATGTCATCGCCTCGTGGTCGAGCAGGTGCAGTGTGTCCGCCGTCAGGGGGGCGCAGACCACCACGGAGTCGCTGTGCTGCAGAAGCTCGGCGAGTTCCACCCGTTCCATACCGATCGACGCCGCGGTTGCGGACGGCACCGGATCGGGGTCGTGGTAGAGAAGTCGGGGATTGAATCCGGAGAGCATTTGCGCCACGGCCCGGCCGAGTACGCCGGCGCCCACGATGCCAATCGTGGAGCCGACGAGTGTGCGTCCGTAGAGCACCGGCCGCCAGCCGCGGAAACCGGCTCGCACGGTGCGGTCACCGGTCGCGACGTGTCGAGCGAGGCCGATCAGCAGCCCGACTGCCAATTCCGCGGTGGGTTCGGTGAGTAAGTCCTCGACTCGGGTGAGCCAGATGCCGCGCTCGGTGCAGGCGCGAACGTCGATGTTGTCGTAGCCCTTGAGTGCGCCGGCGACCACCTGCAGTCGCGGGCAACCGTCGAGGAACTGCGCGGTGATCTGGTCGGGCATGAACGCCATCAGCCCGTCGGCGTGTGCCACTCGGCGTTTCAGTTCGGATGCCGGGAGGCTGTCGTCTTGCTGGTTCGGCACCACGTCGCACTCGCGGCCGAGCATGTCGAGGATCTGGGGATGCACCCGGTGGGTGAGAACGACCACCGGGCGCGCGGACGCGTTTGTCATTGGAACCTTCTTCGTAATGCTCCGCCGAGGGCGTCGACCACGGTGACGGTGGCGAGGATGACGAGCAGGATTGCGGAGACTTCCTGGTACTGGAGGGTGCGGAGGGCGGCGATCAGCTCGAATCCGATGCCGCCGGCGCCGACGACGCCGACGACTACCGAGGCGCGGAAGTTGAGCTCCCACCGGTAGACGGTGACGTCGGCCATTTGGGGCAGCACCTGCGGCAGGATGCCGTGCAGGATCACTTGTGCCCGGGTGGCTCCGGCGGCGCGGGCGACCTCGACGGATGCTTGATCGGCGCGTTCGATCGAGTCGGCGAAGAACTTTCCGACCATGCCGGCGGAGTGGATACCCAGCGCCAGTGCGCCGGGAAGGGCGCCGAAGCCGACGGCGGCGACGAACACGATCGCCATGATCAGCTCGGGCACCGATCGCAGGGTGTTGAGGACCAGGCGCGCGACCGCGTAGACGGTGGGGTGCGGGGAGGTGTTACGGGCCCCGAGCAGCGCGAGTGGGACCGACAGCAGGACCGCCAGTGCGGTGGCCGCGATACTCATCGACATCGAATCCCACAGTGGGCCCCACCACCGGTTGATGTGGGTGAAGTCCGGGGGCCACATGTCGCCCAGGAGGTCGGCGATGTCGGCCAGCCCGGTGATCATCCGTTCGCCGTCGAGTAGTCCCACCGCCCAGACGCACACCAGCACCAGGACGCCGACGACGCCCATGGCGGCGCTGTTGCGCCCCCAGCCAATCCACACCCGACGGGAGATGTCCCGGTACTGTTCTTCCCGCCGTTCCTCGACGGGGTCCGGCAAAGTGTCGGCGGTCACTGGTAGTCCGCCAGGTCGATGTCCAGCAGGGGCGCGAGGTCGCGCACCGCGTCGTAGTCTTTATCGGTCACAGGTCCGAAACCGGCGGCCTCGAACGCCTCGAGCACGGCGTCGTCGTCGAGTTCTAAAAACGCCGCCCGCACCTTGTCCTTGAAGTCCTCGGGCAGATTCGTCTGCATAGTCCACGGGTAGTTGTAGTAGGGCTCGGACTCCTGGACGGTCACGACCACCTCAGGGTCAATGGTCCCGTCTCGGACCATGCGCTCGTAGATGGGCAGGCTCATGCCGCCCGCGTCGGCGTTGCCGTTCTGCACTGCCAGCGCCACCGCGTCGTGGGCGCCGACGTGCTGTTCTTCGTAGTCGCCGTCGTCGACGCGCAGGTCCGCTTCCTCGGCGAGCATGGCCTTGGGTATCAGGTGGCTGGAGGTGCTGGCCGGGTCTCCCCACGCGACGGTCTTGCCAGCGACGTCGTCGAGTGTGGTGATGCCGGAGTCGGCATTGGCGAGAAACACCCCTTGGTAGGTGGGGGCAGCGCCTTCTTCCTCCTGCAGCGCGGCGAAGGGCTCGATGTCGGCCTGCTCCTGGGCGAGCACGTAGGACAATGGCCCGAAGTAGGCCAGGTCCAACCGGCCGCGGGTCATCGCCTCGATCATCGAGGAGTAGTCGGTGGTGACGATGAGTTCGACCTCGACGCCCAACTCGTCCTCTAGGTATTCCTTGAGCGGTTCGTTGTCCTGGATCACTTGAGACGCGTTCTCGTCGGGCAGCAGGGCCACGCGGAGGGTCTCAGGCACCTCGCCGGCGGCAGGCTCGGAGGTGGAGCCGGAGCCGCAGCCGGTGAGAACAAGCGCGAAAGAGATCAGCGCCGCCAGGGCGGCAACTGTGGAACGGGCTGGTCTGGTCATTGTGAAGAACTCCAGGATCTGGTGAATGTGATTCGGGTGATGCGAACAGCTTCCGGTCAGCGGACACCAGCAGCGAGGTGGCCGGTGACAGTACTGGTGACGGCGTCGCCGTCGGATTCCCCGTTGGGTTCCTCAGTGACGCCTTCGTAGATGAGTCGGATGGCGTCATCGGTGACATCGGACGCGGGGCTGTCATGCACGATCTCGCCGTGTGCGAGGCCGACGATGCGGTCGGCGTGCTCAAGGGCCAGGTCGACCTGGTGGAGGCTGGCGACGAGTGTGATGCCGTTGTCGTGACAGACACGGCGCAACAGCGCCATCACTCGGCCTGCGGTGGCCGGGTCGAGGCTGGCAACCGGTTCGTCGGCGAGGATCAGCTGCGGCTGTTGGGCGAGTGCGCGGGCGATGCCGACGCGCTGCTGCATGCCGCCGCTGAGATTGTCGACCCGGGTGAGCGCGTTGTCGAGCAGACCCACCTGGTCGAGCGCCTCGAGGGCGATGCGCTCGTCGGCGCGACCAGCGGGCAGGAGACCGTGCCAGAAACTGTGGTAGCCGACTCGGCCGAGCAGCACGTTGCGCAGCGCGGTGTACCGCGGGACCAAATGGTGGTGCTGGAAAACCATGCCAGTGCGCCGGCGATGCCGTCGTAATGCACGGCGCGAGTCCAGTGCCGGGAGACCGGCGGCACGCACAGTCCCGGTGGTGGGCTGCACGAGCAAATTTATGCACCGCAGCAGCGTCGACTTGCCGGCTCCCGAAGGACCGAGCAGCACGGTCACCTGCCCGGCCTCGATCGTCAGGTCGGTTCGGCGCAGCGCCTGCACGCCCCCCTTGTAGGTCTTGCTCACCTCGACGAGCTCGATCATGGAAACCCCTCTATAGGACTTGGTCGAACACCCCGAAACCTATAGAGGACTTACGAACGGGCGATTAGGGTTGAGAGAACGGTGAGTGAACCCCGTCCGACCATCCGATGCCGGTGAACGGCCGATGGCTTCCGCGTTCATGCGACGGCCATAGGGCCCTGTCAGAATGTGTCGTCATGACCTTTGGGAACTCGTGTTGGACGCCGACAGATTTTGTGATCGGCCACGTCACAGCGGTGCTGCCCCATCGGGTGGTGGATAACGCAAGAGTGGTGGTGCGCGAGGGTCGGATCGCCGAGGTGGGCCCACACCCGCCGGGTGCCGGCTGCACCCTGGACGCCCACGGCGCCCACTTGCTGCCGGGCCTGGTCGATGTCCACACCGACATCCTCGCGCGGGAGACCCGGCCGCGACCGGGCGTCGTCCTAGACCCTGCCTTCGCACTGATGTCGGCGGGCGGCCGTCTACGCGCGGCAGGTATCACGACCGCCTTCCATGGCCTTGCGTTCCAGGAGCGCTCCATCGTGGGAACGACGATCGGTTCCCCCGCTGCGGCAGAATTGTCCGATTCGCTGCGTCACGCTGACGACACCCAGGTCGACCACCAAGTCTTGCACCGGTTGGACGCCCGCTGCGAGTACGGCCGGACGCTGCTCGCAACGGAGCTGGCCGCATTCGACGACTCCGCGGATTCTGAAACGCGTCGGAGCATCACCACACCGAATGATCCCCCACACGCACGGGTACCGATCGTCTCTCACGAGGACCACACACCGGGGCAGGGGCAGTTCGCCGACCCCACGACCATGCAGCGGTGGCTGATCACCAACGAGGGCATGGCCGAGGCTGCTGCGGTCGACCACGTCGACCGGTGGCGTTGCACCCGCGCCGAACGTCTCGCCGTGCGCGACCGCACCCTCACGTGGCTGGGCGACCTGGCCCGGACCGGACACATCCGGCTCTTCGGCCACGACCTGGCCACCCCGGAAGACGTCGCGGCTGCCGCCGACCGCGGCTGCACCGTGGCGGAGTTCCCAACGACCCTGGACGCCGCCCGTGCCGCCCGCGACCGAGGCATGCTCGTCGTTGCTGGCGCCCCGAACGTCGTCCGTGGCGGCTCCCACACCGGGAACGTCTCGGCAGCCGAGCTCGTCGTCGCCGGTGTGGCCGACTCCCTGGCCAGCGACTACCTTCCCTCCTCGATGCTCCCAGCCGCAGTGCGACTTGTGCGCGACGGTGTCCTCTCACTCCCGCACGCCGTGCGGCTGATCACCTCAGGCCCGGCCGCCTGTGTCGGTCTCAACGACCGTGGCGTGCTGACCGAAGGCTTCCGAGCCGACCTGGTCCTGACCGACCTCAGCAAGACGTGGCCCGTCGCCCACGTCATTTCGACTCAGTCGCATACCGCTGCCCGCGAGTAGCTCGGATTCAGCGGCAGTAGGCCACGAGGACTGTCACCGCTTCGGCTGTCTCACACCAGTCCGACGGAGGTGAGCACCGATGACCTGATGCAACTCCCCGCCTGACCGCAAGCGAAGGATCAGAAACGAGTTACACCACCACACGGGGCTTGACCGGACTCTCGACTGACCACGGCGTCGAGGGGAGCGAACCTTCCTCGGACGTCACACCGAAAATGACCGCACACGCAGTCCGCGCTGTCAGCGGCAATCGGTCGCCCACTGACCAGCAAGCATGACGGAATATGACATTATCGGCGCTCGTTCCACGAGGGAAGCGGTCAGTGTGGTCCGCGGCGGCCGGTGACCGAGCGCTAAGCACTTCGAATACGGGGTAGCGCCGTCGGACGCATCAGCTGGCCCTACGTGAATGTGAAGCCCATTTGTCCGTCGTCTGTTGACTCGAAGTCCGTTCGCTTGGTCGAGTAGTCCGGCTTGCGCTGTGGATCCTTGTCTCCGTCCGGCCAGACGACTCCGGTTGCTGCGAGCATGTCCCGCGATGCCACTGGTCCTGCGAGGATTTGGTCGAGCAGCGCCGCCTGCCGCGTGTGTAGCCCCGACAGCCGGGTTAGAACGGACAGTAGATCGAGCAGCTCGGCGGTCCATTCCACAGGCCAGGAGTCGACGTTGACGTCGTCGAGCGGGCTGGACTTCCGGCCGGTGGGG
The DNA here is from genome assembly GCF_030535495.1 of Corynebacterium sp. Taxonomy (GTDB): domain Bacteria; phylum Actinomycetota; class Actinomycetes; order Mycobacteriales; family Mycobacteriaceae; genus Corynebacterium. Next base: position 5,168 of record NZ_JAUNRW010000050.1, on the reverse strand, counting down.
GAGGCTTTGCGGTAGTTGAACCACGAACGCAGTACGTTCTTCCCTCCGACTGTGTACTCCCATACCGCTGTGGGTACCGGCCCGAATGTGCCGCCTCCGAGATCGAGACTTTGAGCGTCCGGGTCGTACGTCATCGCTGCCGACATGGACTCCACCGCCGTCAGGTTCACCACCCGGCGCTCATCACCAGACGGGAACCGGACGTCATTGGCCGGTCGGCCCGCCGCGGCGTCGAAGTAGCTCGCGCCGTATGTATGGGCCCACACCACTTCCTTGCCTAGTAAGACCGCCAGGTCGAACAGCTCCGGGTCGGTTGTAATCGGCACCCGCACCCCTGGTGTGGTCAGTTCGTCGGCGAAGCGGGCCGTGAAACCGGGATGGGAAGTCACTCCCGCCATATACGCCACAACGTCGTTCGCAGTTACTGCCTGCCCTGCGAGGGTGGACAGTGCAGCGAGGAGTCCCTTTGCCAGGTTGGGCAACCCCCCTGGATGAACAAGCGGAAGGGCTCGCCCTCCTTCGCTTCCCTTGAAGTGATCCATGTCGGGAATGAGGGCTGAGAATACGAGCCCCGGGCCGGTAGTCAGAGGCTTCGCGTGCTGCTCGATGACGAACACCTGGCCTGCCCGGCGGGCGGCCCACAGGTGAGGGCTCGCGGAATGGAGAACTCGATGGTCTGCGATGATCCACTGTCTATCAAGGAACCGGAATCCGTACCTCACGACAGTTGGCGACTCGGGAAAGCTCAGAGCGAGGGGAAGTTCCGTGTCTCTCTCTACGTCCTCGCCATGAAGCGGCTTCTTGCCTCGGTCGAACCTCGCGTCTCGTGATTCCTTGAAGTGAGCAGGACGGTCCTCCGGCGGTGCTTGTTTTAGGGCGTTCCACCTGTGCTTTAAGACAGCGCAAGTGGGCGCGATTATCCACGTACGGTTTCCCTTGACCCCTGGCGAGCTCCACGGCATCAGATCGTTCACTGCGGGAAAGTCGTCCCATGCGCTTTCGGCGGCCGGAGTGAAAGGTGCCTGCCAGTCGAGGCGGGCATCGCGCCAGTGCTCATCATCTAGTCCGAGGTCGGCGAGGCCGGCGTACTTCTCGAGCCGGGTGCCTTTAAGGGCGGTGTAGTGCACCGGGGCAGGAACGTTGGAGTCACAGTCCGCGCGGCGGGTAAATATTGCGATCGCCAGCGGTTGCTGCACACCAGGGAAGATCCGGGTGGAGACATCCGGTCTCATCCCCTCGGGGGAGACGTCGATAACCCAGCCTTCGCTGGTGGTTCGGCGCAGGTATTCACGCATTCCCTTGAAGCCAGGTCCGCGCAAGTAACCGGATGTGGTGATGTAACAGACCACTCCGACGTCGCCGTCGGCGAGCGCCTGATTGGCGTTGAACACCTTCCAGGTTGCCCACCGCCAGAAGTAGATGTACAGGTTCTTCAGGACGTATTCGTTTCGCCCGTTTCCGGCGGCGCGAAAGTCGTCAAGTGGCCGATAGTGGTCGCCCTTGGCGGTCTTGTCGCTGTCGCTGCCGTTTTCGATCCAGCCGCCCATGCCCTCGGCGCGCTCGCGGTACGGAGGGTTACCGATGACCACGGTGACTTTCGTCCCGGATTTGACCTTGGCGGCTCGTGAGCGTGATCTGCTGATCAGCTCCAGACCGGAGCCAAGCTGTGTTTGTTCGACGTAGGGGTCATCAAGAGTGTCGGTGACAAACAACCCCAGGCCCCCAGGCGGAAGAGAGGCGTCGAGGTCAGCCATGAGGTCGGTAGCCCGCAGCTCCGCGACGGCGAATGGGCCCATCTGAAGTTCGAAGCCGTACAACCGCCGGGCGAGGTCGGTGACCGCGCCCGCTGCTGCTCCGGGCCCGTCGCGGTCGGCAACTCTAGAGGCGACGTGCTCGATGATCGAGTGAAGGTAGGTGCCTGTCCCCATCGCCGGGTCGGCGGTGACCACGTCTGGGTCGGCAAAACCAGCGGTTTTGCCTAGCCGGCTCACGAGCACGTCTTCGGTAAGGCGGACCATCTCCTCGACCACCTCGCGGGGGGTGTAGTACGAGCCGGACTGCTTGCGCAGCTCCGGGTCGTACTCATCGAGGAACTTCTCGTAAAGGTGAAGGTAGGTGTCGCGTTTGCCAGCGCGAACCTTCGGCCAGTCGACGGCGTCAATTACACGCACCATCAAGTCGATGGTGACCTTGAAATCCTCGGCCACGTAGTCGGTGAGTAGCTGGAGGGCCCGAGCCATTAGCGAGTGCTCGCCCGACAATTTCGTCCCCACCGAGTGCAGACCGCCGGGTCCGGCAAGGGTGATGCCTTCGGTGCGCGCCAGGAGTAGAGCGAAGGTGACAGTCTGGGCGTAGCCGTCGGCGAACGTGTCATCGGTGGCCGTGGGGAACAGAAGCTTGCGCCAGTCTCTCGCCAGGCCATGGAACGGTTGGCTGGCACGGTCCTCTCCTGCTTTGATTGCTCGGGACTCGAGGTCGAGCTGGTCCATCACCTCGCCTCGGAGTAGGCGAGTCAGCGGTGCCACGGCTCGTACGAGTGCGATCACCGAGGTGATCGGTGCGGGCTTCCACCGCAGGAAGTCAGTGAGTAGCTGCTCCAGCTCTGGAGGCGCGGTGAGCTTGCTACCTGCGGTTCGAAGTGTGCCGCCGCCAAGGTGCACGGGGCCGCCGACTGGTTCGCAGTCGCGGTAAAGCCGCCACTCGGTGCCGTTGGTGTAGATCAGGTTCGGCAGATCTCGCTGCCGATCCCACTGGCGACGGTTGTGTCCGGTCATTCCGTCGGGATCGAGATTGGCTCCCGGCTTTTTGACCTCGACATATCCGGTAATGGACCCACCGACGCTAATCGCGTAGTCCGGGCGCACTCCGCGGTCGTCGTCGCGGACCTCGTCGTGCGGCACGACGGCCAGGCCTAAACGCAACCCGGTTGCGGCTAGAAGTTGTTCGATGGGTGCCCTAATCGCTGCTTCGGCTTCTCCGGGGCCGGAAAGCTTGGCTTTGCAGCGCCCGCCGAATTCGGAAACCGCACTGTCAAGCCAAGACGAAGACACGTATAGGCCCTTTCAGCTAGTGGCGTGGCCAGACTAATTGTCTGCCATCGCTTGGCTCGACACCGCCCGGACTCGCCGACTTGGCCTGCTCGGCGAGCGGAGTTGAGCGGAGTGCAGGCCAGCGCTCGAACTAGCGACCCAGTCCCGTCGAGTACGGATCCTGGCCCATGTCGCAGCGGTCGGTCACACTAGAAGCAGCGCGGATGTTTCCGGGGCTCAGTTCGCCTCCTCCCGCCGGCCCGGGAGGGGGACCATGCAAGACCTCGACGATCAGACTGGCATCGGTGACCAGACGGGCGTAGAGAGCTGGCTTCGATGGGATCTGGACGAGCTCGAGGATTGCGTCGACCGGCGAGGAGGGGACCTGGCTCTCTACCGCGCTCTCCAGCGCAAGGGCTTCAAGGGCGCGCGTCAGAACGAGTTCGAGGACGTCCTGGCCAAGTACGGTCTTGCAGTCATCGCCGCGTGGATGGTCAAAGGGCGTATCGGGGAGAAGTGTCGAGAACACAGGCTCAGCGGCGCAAGCGTCCTCGACGGAATCGACTTGAACCACTCCCACATCGAATGGCTGGTCATGGAGACAGTCAGCAGGGCCATCTGGGCGTTCCGTGAGGACGTTCTGCCGAACGGGAAGTGGAAGCCCCACGGGGGTGCGTCGTTGCGGACGTACTTCATCGGGCAGTGCTTGATCCGCTACATCGATGTGGCGAAGAATTGGAGGCGTCAGCGGACGGCCGATGAACAGCTAGTTCCGTTCTCCGAGAAGCTCGTGGAGTCGGGCAAGCATACGGCTGTCGACAACGTGGAGGCTGACGTGATCCACAGCGAGATGCTGGAACCACGGCTGTCGCGGATCAAGAACGAGGACGCTCGTGCGGCACTGATTATGCAGTTGAAAGGCTTCAAGATCAGGGAGATTGCCGAGCACCTGGGCCGGACCGACAGGTCCGTCGAAGGGATGCTGAAGTACGCCAAGAAGCAGATCGAGCGAGGCGAGGAGGGCACAGCATGAGTGACTTCAAATCGAAGCTGGAGAGGTCATCGTTCGGCACCCGTGGAGCGGTCGCAGCGCGCAACACCGTGAGCCAAGAGCGCGCTGACCAGGTGCTTCGCAGGTCTCGATCAGGCTCAGAAAAAAACTCCGGGCGCAGCGAGGGTAAACGAGGATCCGGGACCCTATAACTGAGTGTCGCTGGATGAAGAAAGTGACCAGGGCGGGCCCGCGCCAACGAGCCCGCCCTGCCAACCCGAGAGCTATGTCCCGGTTTCCATGTGGATGGATACCTGGATGGTAGCGGAGTCAGAGGAGGCCCATAAGGGGTCTCCCTCCACTCGGGTGGTCATCCGGATTGGAGGGCCACCATGGCCCGTCGTACCGTTCATCGTTCTGCCATCACCGGCCGGTTCGTCGGCCCCGCCTCCGCTGCGAGGTGGCCGGGGAAGACCACCACGGAGCGTGTCGGAAGTGGGACCGGGAACTCCCGGACCGTGACCCGCTCCGCGGCTACTGGGCGTTTTGTTCCGGGCTGGCGCGGAGACGCCGACCCGACCGGCACGATCCGTCAGCGCGTCTGATCGCTGAGTACTAGGCGGGGCATCGGCGAGATCGATGCCCCGCCTCTCGGCGAAGGAGATATGAATGGTCAGGGCGGCGACGGGAAGCTGAGCTTCCTCTTGAAGGAGCAGTGACGTGAGAGAAGCCTCGGGACATCAGGACGGAATCCCGGATACCTGGTCTGATCAGGACATCCAGGATGTCCATTACCGATCACGGCTGGACCCCGTAGACCCGGACCTCGTGGAGCCGCTCGGGTGGGTCTCTTATGCGGCTATCCGATTTCACTCGACGCTTCGTTCCGTGTGGACGTTTCAGCTCGGTGGGAGCGACAAGGAGGCGGATGCCTGGCCGACGGGCACGCTGGCGAACAAAGTGGTTAGAGCCGCGCGCGACCAAGGTGATCCTCGAGCAGATGCTTTCGAGGAGTGGTACCGCGCCTACGGGCAGCCCGCTATCGACATGCGGAATGGCGTCATGCACGCCTGGCCGTATACCGCCGATGACGGACTGAACCTCCCTGGGTTTGTCGGAGGGTTCCGATCTAGCAAGGGAGACTGGAA
>NZ_JAUNRW010000167.1 GCF_030535495.1 Corynebacterium sp. | reverse complement strand
CGCCTGGTCGAACTGCTCGAGGACGGGCAGAAGTCCACCTGGCGGGTCGGAGCGCTGGCCCCGGAGGAGACGTCCGTCGTGCTGGTTCGTACCGTGAAGAAGGACCGTGAGGTGCGCGTGCTGGAGTTTTCGGAAAACACCCGCGCGGTGGTAGAAATTGAATTCTCGAATCCCCCGGCAGCAGAGACCGAGCTGACCGGCTATGACTACGACCAGGCGATCGCCTGGCAGGAGGACAACAAGTGAATATCGACATGGCTGCGCTGACCACCATCGAGAAGGACAAGGGCATCCCGGTGGATGACATGCTCCAGACGATCGGCAGCGCACTCATCCACGCCTACCGCGAGTACCGCGGTGAGGACAGCGAGACCCGCGCCCGCGTGGACATCGACAAGGACAGCGGCTCCGTGTCCATCATCGCCACCGAGCTGGACGAGGACGGCGAGGTCTCCTCCGAGTACGACGACACCCCGGACAACTTCGCCCGCATCGCCGCCGGTGCCGTGCGCGACGCCATCGTCCGCCGCCTGCGCGAGGCCGAGAACGTCCGCCTCTTCGACGAGTACCAGTCCTTCGAGGGCCGGGTCGTCTCCGGCGTGGTGCAGAAGGACGACGCCGCCAACTCCCGTGGCATCGTCATCGTCCAGCTGGGTACCGAGTCCGATCCGCAGGACGGCATCCTCCTGCCCGCCGAGCAGATCCCCGGTGAGAAGCTCGTCCACGGTGACCGCGTCAAGGCCTACATCGTCGGCGTGAACAAGGGCCCGCGCAACGTCCAGGTCAACCTCTCGCGCACCCACCCCGAGCTGGTCCGAGGACTCTTCGAGCTGGAGATCCCCGAGGTGGCCGACGGCTCCGTCGAGATCCTCGGCATCGCCCGCGAGGCCGGCCACCGCTCCAAGGTGTCTGTCACCGGCAAGGTCAAGGGGCTCAACGCCAAGGGTGCGTGCATCGGCCCTCGCGGTCAGCGCGTGACCAACATCATGAACGAGCTCGGCGGCGAGAAGATCGACATCATCGACTACTCCGTCGACCCGGCCACCTACGTCGGCAATGCTCTCGCCCCCTCCAAGGTGGTCAACGTCGAGATCACCGACGCCGAGGCCCAGACCGCCAAGGTCACCGTGCCGGACTACCAGCTCTCGCTGGCCATCGGCCGCGAGGGGCAGAACGCCCGCCTCGCCGCCCGTCTGACCGGATGGAAGATCGACATCCACTCTGACATTAACTAGGCACGTGTCGCGGGCAGTTCAACTTCAGATGACTTTGAGGTAAACTGTCCTGTGGCCCATGTGCCGCCGATGTTCAGCACCCCGGTAGGAGACGAATGACGCAGACCCGCGCACCCCGCGTGATCCGCGTACGTACCTGCATCGCCACCCGCGAGCGTCAGCCCGATACGGAGCTGCTCCGGGTGGTTATTGATCCCTCCGATCCGACCCGCCTCGTGGCGGACCCGGAGCGGGCACTCCCCGGACGGGGAGCGTGGATCACCCCGAACATCGAGGCACTCGAGCTGGCGGAACAGCGCCGCGCCTTCGGGCGGGCGTTCCGGGTGTCCGGGACAAGCCTGGACACAGGTCACGTGCGTACGTACCTCGCAGCAACCGCTGCCGGACCCGACATTGTAAGGAAGACCGAACACTGATGAGCACAGCACGATGAAGCATCAGCGATGAACGTCACAGACATCATCTAGAGGTCGAGTTCCCTTTCCGGGGCTTGACACTCGATCTCTAGGAACAACCAGAGGAGAAAAGTGCCCGGAAAGCTACGCGTACATGAGCTTGCGAAGAAGCTCGGCGTAACCAGCAAGGAACTGCTCGCCACGCTCAAGGAGCAGGGCGAGTTCGTGAAGACCGCATCGTCCACCGTCGAACCGCCGGTGGTCCGCAAGATGGAGGCTCTTTACGGCAACAAGGACGGCGGCGCCGATGCTGCCGCCGCCAAGGCAGCCAAGCCTGCCGCAGGTGCCCCGAAGCCCGGCCCGAAGCCGGGTCCGGCACCGAAGCCTGCCGCGCAGGCCCCCAAGCCCGCCGCAGCCAAGACGGCGGCCCAGACCCCCAAGCCGGCCAGCGCACCGAAGCCGGATGCGCCGGCCGCGAAGCCTGCTGCCGCCAAGCCGGCAGCCCAGGCCCCGAAGCCTGCCGCCGCCAAGCCTGCTGCTCCGAAGCCGGCCGCAGCCCAGGCGGATTCCCCGGCCCCGAAGCCGGGTGGTGCCCCCCCGCCGGGTGGCGCTCCGACGCCGGGCGGCGGCGCCATGCCGCGCCCGATGCCGCGTCCGGGTGGTCGCCCGCGCGTCGCCAACAACCCCTTCTCCACCGGTGGTGGGGACCGTCCGGCTCCGCGTCCGGGTGGCGGCCGTGGCCAGGGCGGTCAGCGCCCCGGCGGCCGTGGCCAGGGTGGCCCCGGTGGCCCGCGCCCGCAGGGTCAGGGCCAGGGCGGTGCTGATCGTCCGGCACAGGGCGGCGGACGTCGTCCCTCGCCGGCCAACATGCCCACCTCCCAGGCTCCGACGCCGGGCCAGATGCCGCAGAAGGCGGCCGGCCCCGGTGGTCGGGGTCGCGGTGGCGGCGGCGGCCGTGGACCGGGTGGTCCCGGTGGCGGCGGCGGCACCGGTGGCGGTTTCCGCGGCGGCGGACGTCGTGGTGGCACCGCGGGTGCCTTCGGTCGTCCGGGCGGCGCACCGCGTCGGGGCCGGAAGTCGAAGCGTCAGAAGCGCTCCGAGTACGAGGCAATGCAGGCCCCGAACGTCATCGGTGGCGTGCGCCTGCCCGACGGCGGCGGCTCGACCGTTCGCCTGCGTCGCGGTGCCTCCCTGTCCGACTTCGCCGAGAAGATCAACGCCGATCCGGCCGCACTGGTCCAGGCGCTGTTCAACCTCGGTGAGATGATCACCGCCACCGCCGCCGTGCCGGAGGAGACCCTCCAGCTGCTCGGTGCGGAGATCAACTACCAGGTCGAGGTCGTCTCCCCGGAGGACGAGGACCGCGAGCTCCTCGAGTCCTTCGACCTGCAGTTCGG
>NZ_JAUNRW010000049.1 GCF_030535495.1 Corynebacterium sp. | reverse complement strand
GACATCATCAACGGTGCAATCACAGCCTGAATCCGCCCTGCAGAATCCCTGTTCGGGAATGGTCTATGCGTAATCTCTTGCAGGGGGGTCCACCTGCCGGAAGGTGATGTTCAACCGCCCCTCGCCGAGCCCGCACCCTTCCGGTGCCGTTCCCGCTCGGACTACGGGCACCCCGTGATAGGCCCGACGCGCCGGACCGCCGAAGACGACGAGGTCACCGGACATGAGGGTCACCTCGTCCCAGGGGCGGGTGCGGGTGTCGCCGATGCGGAACAGGGCCTCCTCCCCGATGGACAGGGAGATGACCGGTGCCTCGGAGGCCTCGTTGGCGTCGATGTGCAGGCCCATGGAGGAACCGGGCGGGTAAAAGTTGACCAGGGTGGCCTCCGCCCGGAAGTCCCCGGTGGCCAGTTCAGGGGCGACCGACGTCGCCGCCGCCAGGGCCCGCCCCGCCAGGTCCTGCCAAGGTGCCGGTATCTCGGCGGGGGCGACGCCGCCCACTGAGTCCACATAGCGGTACGGGTTGGCCGACCAGAACCTCCCCAGCGAGAGGGTGTGCACACTCATCTGGCCGGACCCGATGACGGGCCGGGCCATCGCCACTGGGGTCCCGGCCACCGACCGTGCCAGCTCACGGGCCTGCGACACCAGACCGGCCTGCTCCGGCAGGGTGAGGAACCCGGGGACGTGTGCCACACCGGGGCGGATGCGGGTGGCGGTGCGGGGGACGTCGAAAAGCATCGTGGATCCTGGGACAATGGCGAACATGAACTTTGATCCCACAACCTACAGCACGCTGGCGGACCTGCGGGCGGGACGCTGGTATCTCCCGGCCTCGGAGGAGGTGGCGGCGCGGCACGATGAGGTCGCGCGGCTGCTGCGCGAGTTCAATGCGGCCGGGGATGAGGATCTCCTGCGGCAGATCATGCGGGAGAGCCCGCACGTGCCGGAGGTGTTCACCCCGTTGTTCCTCGAGTACGGGCACGTCTCCTTCGGCGAGGGGTGTTTCCTCAACGTGAACACGGTGCTTCTCGACGTCGCCGACATCACCTTCGGCGCCCGCACGCTGGTGGGGCCGGGGTGCCAGTTCATCACCGTCGGCCATCCGCTCCACGATGTGGAGATGCGCCGCGGCGGCTGGGAGCAGGCCCGCCCGATCACCGTCGGCGAGGACTGCTGGTTCGGCGCCGGGGTCATCGTCATGCCCGGAGTGACCATCGGGGATCGCTGTGTGATCGGCGCCGGCGCCCTGGTCACCAGGGACGTTCCCGATGATTCGCTCGCGCTCGGCTCGCCGGCCCGCGTCGTCCGCACCCTGGGCGAGAGCGAACTGGAGCGCACCGAGCTTCCCGACGGCGTTCCCGTGACCGGCCAGAATGTTTGACCTCGCCCGGATCGGTGCCGGTCTGCCCGTCGCCGACACGATCCACCGGCTGCCCGACCTCCTGGAGCGCACCCTCGTCGTGCAGGCGCCGCCCGGCACCGGCAAGACGACGCTGGTCCCGCCCGCGCTGGCCAACCACACCCGGGGAAAGGTGCTGGTCACCGCCCCGCGGCGGGTGGCCGTGCGGGCGGCGGCGCGACGGTTGGCGCATCTCGACGGATCCCGCATCGGCGAACGCGTGGGATTCTCGGTGCGCGGGGAGCATCATCCGGGTGACCTGGTGGAGTTCATGACCCCGGGTGTGCTGCTGCGCCGCCTCATGGCCGATCCCGAGCTCGAGGGGATCAGCGCCGTGGCCGTCGATGAGGTCCACGAGCGGCAGCTGGACACCGATCTGGTGCTGGGCATGCTGCTGGAGCTCGCGGAGCTGCGGGAGGATCTGGCGGTGGTGGCCATGTCGGCGACGCTGGACGTCGATAAGTTCGCACGCCTCATGGACGCACCCGTTCTCGACACCCCGGCCGTCACCCACCCCCTGACCATCGACTATGCGCCGCACCCGGGGCGGGCGGGCAACACACGTGAGTTCCTCGATCACCTGGCTTCGCTGGCCCAGGGTCACAGCGCCGGTGTGCTGGTCTTCGTGCCGGGCGTGCGCGAGGTGTCCTACCTGGTCGACCGGATCCCGGGCGCAGTGCCCCTGCACGGTCAACTCGACGCCCGCGAGCAGGATGCGGCGCTGAGCGGTCAGGCACGGGTCATCGTCGCGACCTCCATCGCCGAGTCCTCGCTCACCGTCCCCGGTGTGCGCGTGGTCGTCGATTCGGGGCTCTCCCGCGTGCCGCGCCGCGATGCGACCCGCGACATGACCGGCCTGGTCACCGTCTCCGCGGCGCAATCGACGGTGGATCAGCGCGCCGGTCGCGCGGGTCGCGAGGGCCCCGGCCGGGTGATCCGCGCCTATTCGCAGGCCGACTACCAGCAGTTCCGCCCGCACATCACCCCGGAGATCGCCACCAGCGACCTCACGCAGGCCGCCCTGACCATGGCGGTGTGGGGCACGCCCCGCGGCATCGGTCTCCCGCTTGCCGACGCCCCTCCCTCCCCCGCCCTCGACTCCGCCGAGACGGTGCTGCGCGGCATCGGGGCGGTGGGGGCGGAGGGAGAGGCCACCGACCTGGGGCGCCAGCTGGCCTCGTTGCCGGTGGATCCGCGCCTGGGCCGCGCACTGGTGGAATGCGGGCCGTCGGCGGCACGGGCGGTGGCCGTCCTGTCCGATTCCCCGCGCGGGGACATCGCGCGCGCCCAGCCCTCGGCCCGCGAGGTGACACGGCTGGAAAGGCTGGTGAAGGGTGGTTCCGGGGAGTCCGATCCGGGTGTCATCACCGCGCTGGCGTTTCCGGGGCGCGTGGCCCGGCGCGTGGGTGAGGAGTATCTGCTGGCCAGCGGCACCCGTGCCGTGCTTCCCGGCGATCTGGGGCTCACGGGTGCTCAGTGGCTGGCCGTCGCCGAGGTGACCCGCAGCGGCGGCACCTCCCGGGAGGGGCGCGCCGGGGCCACGATCCGCGCCGCCGCCCGCCTGACGGAGGCGCAGGCCCGCGAGGTCGTCGGGGTCTCGGAAGACATCACCGCCAGCGTGGTGGACAACCGCGTCCGCGGCCGGAAGGTCCTGCGCCTCGGCGCCATCGAGCTCTCCTCCACCCCGGTACAGGTGCCTCCGGAACAGGCCGCCGCAGCGTTGGCTGCCACCGTGGAGAAGGAGGGCCTGGGCATGTTCCGCTTGTCGACGGCCGCGCAGGGACTCCGCGATCGCCTCGCCTACCTGCATCAACAGCTCGGCGAGCCCTGGCCGGACGTCAACGAAACGGACCCCCGGCTGTGGCTCGGTCCGGAGCTGGAGGCGGTGGCGCGGGGAGCGTCGATAAGCACACTCGACATGTACCCCGCGCTGCAGCGCCTGCTGCCGTGGCCGGAAGCGACGCGGCTGGAGGAACTGGCGCCGGAACGGCTGCCGGTACCCAGCGGGAGCCGGCACCGGGTGGACTACTCCAGCGGCCGGCCGGTGGTGAGCGTGAAACTGCAGGAGTGTTTCGGGCTGGACGCCTCACCGGTGCTGGCGGGGGCGCCGGTGCTCTTCCACCTGCTCTCCCCCGCCGGGCGGCCGCTGGCCGTCACCGATGACCTGGCCAGCTTCTGGTCCGGGCCCTACGCGCAGGTCCGGGCGGAGATGCGGGGGCGCTACCCCAAGCACCCGTGGCCGGAGGATCCGTGGACCGCGCCGGCTACCGCGCGGACGAAGAAGCGGATGTAGCCTCCACCCGGTGGAGGTGGGTCAGGCGAACTGCTGCCACGCCAGATAGGTACTCATCACCACGACGACGACCAGCAACGCCCCGCGCACCAGGCGCGCCCCGCCGCCGAGCACCGTGCGGGCACCCAGCTGGGCGCCGACGATGTTGGCCACCGCCAGGACCAGGCCCAGCTGCCACCAGACGTGCCCGCCGAACGCGAACACCAGCAACGCGCCCAGGTTGGTGGCGGAGTTGACCACCTTCGCCAGCGCCGCGGAACGCAGGAAGTCCTGGGAGAGCACCGCCGTGAAGGCCATGATGAGGAACATGCCGGTGCCGGGGCCGAAGATGCCGTCATAGAAGGCGATGACACCCACGAGCAGCAGGACCAGCCAGCGACGCCACCGGCCGACCACCCCGCCGCCGGCCTCGGTGCCGAACTGCGGGCGCAGCGCCACGAAGGTGCCCACGGCCAGCAGGAGGATGATGATGAAGGGGCGGAGGATGGTGGCGTCGATAAGCGCGGCGGACAGGGCACCCGCGCCGGAACACACCAGCCCCAGCACCACATACCAGGGGTTGACGCGCGGGCGGACGCGGCGGACCAGCGTCCATGCCGCGGAGGTGGTGCCCGAGATGCTCACCAGCTTGTTCGTGCCCAGGGCCGTGGCCGGGGCAAGCCCGGGGACCACCGCCAGGAGCAGCGGAATGAGCACCAGGCCGCCGCCGCCGATGACGGCGTCGATCCAGCCGGCGATCAGCGCGCCGACCACCAGTACGGCCCAACCGGTCAGCTCCAGTTCCATGCACCCTCCCGGTAACACTCGGAGAACCTATACGATCTATAAGGTAAGAGAACAACGAGAGGAAGGTCACAATGCGTTCCCACACGATCTCCATCGTCGCCGTCCTGGCGACCACCGTTGTCGCGTGCTCTCCCGCCGACAATAGCGCCGCACCCCCCACCAGCGAGGCACCGGCCACCGTCACCAGCACCGCCGCGCCGGAACCCACCACCCCGGCCACCACTACCACCACCGCAGCGTCCGACTGCACCCCCGGCGACCTCGCCGACAGCGATTTCGGCGGGCACCTGCGCACCAACCGCATCCTCACCAGCACCTCCGAGTACTTCCACTTCCAGATCCAGGAGAACGCCTACGACTCCTGCCGCGACTTCAGCTGGGTGCTTCTCGACGGCACCATCGGCGACATCAACGGCGACAACGCCCGCCCGGCCGGCACGGTCGTGCTGTTCAGCGGCGAGCAGGTGGTGGGCAACTACCAGCCGCCTCTGTACGCGGGCGTGGACAATGTTCAGCGCCTGGAGGACAACGCCGCCATGATCACGTGGCAGCACAACCAGGCCCCGCGGACCTCCGAGGAGACCTACTCACTGGAGAACGGCCACCTGGAGCTGCTCTCCTACTCCACCCCGGATGACCTGCGCGGACAGGTGCCGGTCATCGACTTCTCCAACCCGCCGCTGGATTCGCAGGCCGGGCTGCCCCCGGCCGGCAACGCCCACGGCAGCCCCTACGCCGCAGAGCGGGCCACCGGCCGCTTCATTCTCCCGCTCAACAACGAGCACACCCTCCAGTGTGAGATCGGGCGTGACGACGGGCGCATCGCCGACTGCTACGCCAACTTCCAGGCCCACTGGGACGAGGAGGGCTCCAACCGCGTCATGTACACCATCTCCCCGGCGGAGGTGACCACCAGCATCGACGTGGCCCCCGATGCCCGCGGCCTGGAGACCCTGGAACACGGCGCGATGTACAAGGTCGGCAACGCCGTGGTGGACCTGCGCGAGCCCAATGTGGCCACCATCGGACTCGAACCCGGGCAGGGCGTGCACATCTCCCCCGGTTTCGTCGGGCCGGTCAACCACTGAGGTGAGGTGACCTCCGCCGTAAGGTCGGAGGTATGAAGTCCGAGAACGTGGCCGTGCGGTGGCTTATCGTCGCCCCCGCCTCCGTTGCCCTCGGGTGGCTGTTCGCCTGGTGGAACGTCCCCGCCGGGTGGATCCTGGCGGGCATCCTCGCCTCCGGCGCCTCCGCCCTGCTCAGCGGGGTGGAGCTGCCGCTCAACCGCTACGTCAACCGGGTGGGCCGCGGCACGATCGGCATGCTCGCCGGGCTGCCGCTGGCCGGTGTGGCCCTCGGTGAGCTGGCCGGCTACCTGGCCCCGGGACTGGTGGTGGCACTGGTTATCGTCGCCGCCGGCATCGGCGGCGGCCTGCTCCTGGCCCGCGCCGAGCCGGAGATCTCCCGCGAGACGGGCGTGCTGTCCATGCTGGCGGGCGGCTCCTCGGTCATGCCGATGCTGGCGAAGGAGCTGGGTGCCGATTACCGCTACGTCGCACTGTCCCAGTACCTGCGACTGCTCGCGGTGTCGATGACACTGCCGCTGGTCACCGCCTTCTTCGCCATGCCGGCGGCAGGTGGTGCGGCCCCACCGGTGGTGAACTGGTGGATGTTCCCCGTCGTCCTGCTCATCGCCTTCTTCGGCATGGATCTGGGCAAGCTCCTGCGTCTGCCGTCGCCGGGCATCTTCGGGCCGCTGGCCATCACGGTGATGCTGGCGCTGACCCTACCCACCGAGTGGTCCCTCCAGCCCCCGGAGTTCTTCCGCGTCTTCGCCTTCCTGGTGGTCGGCTGGATGTGCGGCGGTGCCCTGTCCCTGCCGGCCCTGCGTCTGTTCGCCCGCCAACTCCCCGCCACGATGGTGTTCATCGTCGGGCTGTCCGTGGTGTGCGCCCTGCTGGCCGTTCCCATCATGCACTGGGTGGGCATCACCTACTTCGAGGCCTACCTGGCCACCAGCCCCGGCGCGATCGAGACCGCCCTGGCCCTGTCCTCCGAGGGCGGGGCCGGACCGGCCGTGGTGGCGATCCAGCTCATCCGCCTGCTGGGCGTGCTGCTCATCGCCGGGTGGCTGCCGCAGATCCTGCGCTTCCTGCTGCGGGGGCGCTGATGTGGCGCTGGGCGGTGGTGGCGCCGGCATCGGTGGCCCTGGGCTGGCTGTTCACCTGGTGGCAGGTGCCGGCGGCGTGGATCCTCGCGGCGATCATCGCCTCGGGTGCGATGGCCCTGGGCACGGGCCGGGAGCTGGAGGTCCATACCGGTGTCTACCGCTTCGGGCGCGGGGTCATCGGCATGCTCGCCGGCCTGCCGCTGGTGGGCATCCCGCTGGCCACGCTCGGCGGCCTACTTGTCCCGGGGCTGCTGGTGGCGCTGGTGACACTGGGTATCGGTATCGGCGGCGGGTTGCTGCTGGCGCGTCGGGAGGCGGAGATCTCGCGCGAGACCGGCATCCTCTCCATGCTCGCGGGCGGGGCGTCGATCCTGCCGGTGCTGGCAAAGGAACTCGGTGCCGATTACCGCTTCGTCGCCCTGGCCCAGTACCTGCGCCTGCTCGCCGTCTCCATCTCCCTGCCGCTGGTCACCGCCCTGTTCCACCACCCGGGCCACACCTTCGTCGAGGCCACCGGCGCACAGCCGTGGTGGCTCATCCTCGGCATCGCGGCGATCGCCTTCTTCGGCGAGGACGTCGGCCGCCTCATCCGCCTGCCGGTGCCCAGCGTGCTCGGCCCGCTGCTCATCACCGTCGGCCTCGGCCTGGCGCTGCCGCAGCTGTCCTTCCTCCCGCCGGAGCCCTTCCGCATCGCCGCGTTCCTGGCGATCGGCTGGCTGTGCGGTGGCGCGCTGTCCGTGCCCGCCCTCCGCGTCTTCGCGCGCCAGCTACCCGCGACACTGACATTCATCGTCGTCGTCATCGCCGCGTGCGCCGCCACAGCCTTCCCCCTGGCCCGGTGGCTGGACATCACCTACTTCGAGGCCTACCTGGCCACCAGCCCCGGCGCGCTGGAGACCGTCCTCGCCCTGTCCTCCGAAGGCGGCGCCGGCCCGGCGGTCGTGGCCATCCAGCTCATCCGCCTGCTCACGTTGCTCGTCGTCGCCGGGTATCTGCCCCGTTTCCTCCGCTAGGGCTTATCGACGCCCCGTTCCATCACCCACACCAGTATCTCTCCCTCGCCGCGCACCTCGACGTCTTCCGCATCGGTGGCGCGCAGGACATCGCCCGACTCGAGAGGGTGGCCGGCGGCGTCGATACGCCCCTCGATGACGTAGAGATGGACGAAAGCCGCGACGGGGATGGTGACGGGCGCCCGGGCGACGTACATGGCCGCGCCGGCGGTGCCCAACGGCAGCGGCGAATCGGGGCCCGCGACCTGCGTGAGGCCCCGGCGGTCGGAGAAATCGTGGCTGGCGTGCGAGGGAGCGGTGCCGGGCACGTCCGCCGGCAGCCACGACTGCACCACCCGCAGGCGGCGACCGCTGGTGTAGCCACCGGCGTTGACCTCCGAGTGCCGCACCCCGGAGCCGGCGGAGATGTGCTGGGCCATCCCCGCGCGGACCTCCGTGATGCCCTCGGATCCGGAATCACGGTGGTGGACCGCGCCCTCGATGACCCAGGTGACGATCTCCACGTCCTTGTGGAAGTGCATGTCAAAACCCTCGCCGGGCGAGACGGTGTCGTCATTGTGCACGAGCAGCAGGCCGAAGGCGTTGGCCTCCAGGTCGAAGTTTCCGGTGGCCGGAAAAGACTGCCGCGAATCGACGGCCGCGTCCCGCCAGCGATCGCGCTCCTCGCTGCGCACCACGGTGAAGCCGGCCATCAGCCCTCCAGCTGCCGGACCTCGATGGGCTGCCCGCACGCCGCGGAGGCCTCCGCGGCGATACGCTCCGCGTCCGCCCGGTCCGCGGCCTTGATGATCCAGAACCCGCCCAGCTGCGCACCCTCGTGGGCGGGGCCGGTGGAGACGGAGTCGGGGGTGACCACGGTGGCGTCGTCAAGCAGGGCGTTGACGTACACGATCCGGTCCGCGATCCGCTCGTTGAAGGCGCTGACCTCCTCGAACGCGGCCTGCATGTCCTCTTCGGAGGCGTACGGCTGCGCCCCGGGGGCGTGATGGACGGAGAGCATGAAGTTCGTCATGCGCCGATTCTAGGTGTGCCCTATGGTGACCGCCAGGGGGTAGATCATGGGCACTGTCTTGTCCGCCGCGCAACTGGCGGAGCTGGGTATCGGGCGTCGGCAACGGGACGCCATGATGCGAGAGGGGCGCCTCCACCGCGTCGAACACGGCGTCTTCTGCACCGAACCCGCCACGGGGGAGCAGCTGCTGCGTGCCCTCGCCGTGAACAGGCCACACCTGGTCTTCAGCGGGCCGACCGCCCGGGCCATCTACGACGGCACGCCGGTGGCGCCACCACTCCACGGGCTGGTACAGAGGCCCCACAGCCACCGCAGCACCGAGCTCCTCACCGTCCGGCAGGTGCGCACGTTGCCCTGTCGGCAGGTCAACGGCCACCGGGTCGTCGTCCCCGCCGCCGCCGTCCACGATCTTCTCGCCGACGATCCGCGCGCCGCACGGGATTTCCTCGAACGGCACTATGCAGGTCGGGAGGGCAACGGTGATCTGGCGTTTGACCTGGAACAACTGGGCACAATTCCCCGGGCGCTGCGCACCGCCCTCGACGCGTCCTCCATCGCCTCAGACAGTAAGTCCGAGCGCACCCTGGGCCGGGCGCTCAAAGCCCGCGGCGTCACCCTCGTGCAGAACTTCCCCCTCGGCCACTACCACTGGGATTACGCCATCCCCGCCGCGAAGATCCTCATCGAACTGGACAGCTTCCGCTTTCACGCGGCAACGGCCGACGGCGCGAACGAACGCACCTTCATCATCGACCGCTGGAAGGCCAATGACGGAGCCCGGCGCGGCTGGCTGGTCCTGCGCTACACCGGCGAATGCGTCTACCGGCACGGGGACAAGGTGGTCGAACAGATCATGGACACCATCACCTGGCGCCTCAACGGCGGCGACCCTCCGGAGCCCCTGGCCTGCGAGGTGGCCGCCCCGTGGACGTGGCACGGCACTCTGCGGTCCTGAATGCCAAACCGCTGTCACTTCTGGCTGACAACGGATCGGCAAAGTCCCAGGAAGCGACGGATACCGAGGTTTCATGTCAGCCAGAAGTGACAGTCCCGGTGAGCTCCCGGCCCTCCGTCTAGTCCAGCAGCTGCTCCCGCAGGATCGACATCGGGATCGATCCCAGGGACAGCGCGCGGGAGTGGAACTCCGGCACGGTCATGCCCTGGGCGACGGCGTCGTCACGCGTCTGCTGCCAGAGGCGCTGGCCGAGGGCGTAGGCCGGGGCCTGGCCGGGCCAGCCGAGGCAGCGGTTGAGCTCGAAACGCAGGATGGCCTCGTCCATGGCGGTGTTCTCCCGCAGGAAGGCCTTGGCGTAGGTGGCGTCCCAGGTCATGGTGCCCTCCGGGACCTTCTTGCCCAGGTGGACGCCGATGTCGAGGACGAGGCGGGCGGCGCGGAGGCGCTGGGCGTCGAGAAGCCCCATGCGGGTGGCGGGATCCTCGTGGTACCCGAGCTCCTCCATGAGCTGCTCGGCGTAGAGGGCCCAGCCCTCGCCGTGGCCGGAGTTCCAGCAGGCGACGCGGCGCCACAGGTTGAGGTTGGACACCAGCGTCTGGCCGATCTGCAGGTGATGGCCCGGCACACCCTCGTGGAAGACGGTGCTCAGTTCCTGCCAGGTGTGGAACGTCTCCTGGCCGGAGGGCACGGACCACCACATGCGGCCCGGGCGGGAGAAGTCGTCGGACGGCGGGGTGTAGAAGATGCCGCCGGTGCCGGCCGGGTCGATGCGGCACTCGATGGTGCGCACCGGCTCGGGGATGTCGAAGGCGGTGCCGTGCAGTGCGGTGACGGCGTTGTCGGCGGTCTTCTGCATCCACTCGAGTAGTTCGTCGGTGCCGTGGAGGGTGTACGCCGGCTCGTCGTTGAGCTTGCGGAAGGACTGACGGACGTCATCGGTGTCGTAGAGCTGCCGGGCGATGGCCTGCTGTTCGGCGTCGATCTCGTGGAGGCGCTCCAGACCCCAGGTGTAGGCCTCGTCGAGGTCGACGGTGTCGCCGACGTGCAGGTGGGAGAAACGCTGGTAGCGCTCGCGGCCGACGGCATCGCCCTTCGGCGCGTGGGTGGCCAGGTGCTCGGAGAGCCAGTCGGCCATGTCGGAGAAGGCCTGCTTGGCGGTCTCGACCTCGGCGACATCCTTGTCCAGACCGATGCTGTCGAGCAGAGAGGGGGATTCGACGAGGTCCTGGCACTGGGAGTACAGCTCGTCGACCTGGCGGATGGAGGCGACCTGGCCGTGCCCGGCGGCCTCGGCCAGCGATTCGCGGTAGCCGGCCAGCGCGGCGGGGACCTTGGACAGGCGGGAGCGGAGGGCGTCGATCTGCTCGGGGGTGTCGGTCGGCATGATGAGCAGGGTGTCGCGGATCGTCTGCACCGGTGACTCGACATTGTTGAGCAGTGCCAGGTTCTCCCCGTGGTGGTGGAGGTCGAGCTCCAGGCATAGGCGGTCGCGGAGGACGGCGGCGGTGACGTAGTCGACCTCGTCGAAGTCATCCTCGTCGTCGGAGTCGTCGGTGCCGTCGTCGAAGGCGTCGACGTCGGCGATCATCTCCCGGGTGCGGTCGGCGACGGCCTCCCAGTAGGCGGGGGAAAAGTCCTGCAGCTCTCCGTCGAAGCCGGGAATGCCCCACGCGGTGGCATCGGTCGGGGAAAGAACTGCCAGGTCATAGACGAATCCCTCGCACGACGCGTCGAGAAGCGAAGGCGAGCGACTGGTATCAGAACTCATGACAGGCCAGTCTACCGCCGTGGGCACTGTCAGTCCCATTTTCGGCCGGGCGCCTCCCAGGTGGTGAAGGCTTCCAGCACGTCAGCGGGTGTATCGGCGACCACGAGGCAGTCGACGTACTTGGCGCGCAGGAACCCCTCGTCGACGGCGCGGTGCAGCATGGCGATCTGCGGATCCCAGAAACCTTCCGTGTTGCACAGCGCCACGGGCCCGCGGATATGGCCGAGCTGCTGCATGGTGAGCACCTCGAAGAGTTCCTCCAGGGTGCCGGCACCACCGGGCAGCGCGATGAAGGCGTCGGCGAGCTGCTCCATGCGCGTCTTGCGCTGGGCCATCGTCTCCACGATCTCGAGCCTGGTCAGCCCGGGGTGCGCCAGCTCGCGGTCCACGAGCTGGCGCGGGATGACACCGGTCACCGCACCCTGCTTATCGACGCACGCATCCGCCACCACTCCCATCAGCCCCACTGCCCCGCCGCCGTAGACGAGGGTGAGGTGGCGGCGGGCGAGTTCGTGGCCGAGCTCGCGGGCGGCGGTGGTGTACTCCGGGCGCGTGCCATGGGAGGAGCCGCAGTAGACGGCGACGGAGGTGATGCGGGCGGAGAGGTTGAGCAGCATCGTGCCGGCGGCCGCGCGGTCGATGAACCCCGCGCGCTCGTAGAGGCGGCGGGCCGGGGTGGCCTCCTCCACCGATAGGCTCAGGCCCGGCCATCCGTGGACGCGGGCGTGTGCTTTGAGCTCCTCGAGGAGCCGGGCGCCGATCCCCTGCCCGCGGTACCCCTCGGCGACGTGGAGCGTGATCTCCGGGATGTCCGCCGCGACGAAACCCCACCCGCGGATGAAGGTGGCCTGGATGAGGCCGACGGGGTGGTCGTCGGCAAGCGCGATGAATCCGGCGTCGCCACGCGTGGGATCGAACTCGCGGTACTCGTCCCCGCGGGTGTTGTCGACGGTGGCGGCACGGCGCAGCTCATGGTCATCGACGGTCATCGGGCGGAAGGTCAGTCCCATGTCCGCCGATTCTATCGCCGGTAGCGTGGGGCGCATGGCTACCGATCAGTTTGCTGCCGCACTCGACCTGGCCCGCGGGGCGCAGCGCGTGGAGATCTTCACCGGCGCCGGGATGTCCGCCGAGTCCGGCCTGGACACCTTCCGCGACGCCCAGACCGGCCTGTGGACGAAGGTGGACCCGGTGGCGTTCGCGTCCGTGGACTCCTGGGCGAGGGATCCGGAACCCATGTGGGCCTGGTACCTGTGGCGCGGCACCGTCTGCCGCGGCGCGGAGCCCAACCCCGGACACCGGGCGATCGCCGACTGGGCCTCACTCGGCGGGGCACACGTGGGGGTGACCACGCAGAACATCGACAACCTGCACGAACGCGGGGGTGTTGAGGACGTGGTGCACCTGCACGGTTCGCTCTTCGCCTACCGCTGCACCATCTGTTCCCGGCCGTGGAAGGGGCAGATCGACTACCCCGCCGAGCCGGTCGCCCGCTTGAGCCCGCCCGAGTGCCCGCTGTGCGGCAACCTCGTGCGCCCCGGGGTGGTGTGGTTCGGGGAGATGCTTCCGCAGGATGCGTGGGGGCGCGCGGAGGCCCGGATGATGGCCGCCGATCTGGTCGTGGTCGTGGGCACCTCCGGGGTCGTCCAGCCGGCCGCCGGGCTGCCGATGCTGGCGAAACAGCACGGGGCGCAGATCCTGGAGATCTCGCCCGAGCCGACGGAGCTGTCCCGCATCGCCGACGTGTCCTGGCGGACGACGGCCGCGCAGGGGCTGCCGCAGCTGGTCATGGGACTGACGCTGGATTAGTGCTCGTCCCAGTGGTCCTCGTGCTTGGCGTGGCGGTGACCGTCGTGGAGATAGTCGACATGATCGCCGTGGTCAACGGCCTCGTGCCCGCAGCCGGGTCCGTGCTCGTGCGGATGGTTCTGATGCGTGTCGTGGTCGTGGGCGTCGGGGGATGGGGTGGACATGGCGTCCTCCTGATTGTGAGGTGGGTCACTGATCAGTGTGCCCCACCCCAGGCCGGTTGACAAGGACAACCACGGCCCACCCCCGGAAGCCCTCCCGGCCAGCTCGTAGTATCTACATCCGTGAGCTTCCGCGACATTTTCGCCGACACCCGGCCCCTGCAGGTTCCTGCGTATCGACGCCTGTGGACCGCCAACATCGCCACCACCATCGGCGCCCAGCTCACCGTCGTCGCCGTGCCGGTGCAGATCTACGCCATCACCGGATCCTCCGCCTACGTCGGACTCACGGGCCTGTTCGGGCTGGTGCCGTTGGTGTTCTTCGGGCTGTACGGCGGGTCGATCGCAGACGGTTTCGACAAACGCAAGGTGCTCATCGCCTCGACGCTGGGCATGATCCTCACAGCCATTGCCTTCTGGGGACTGAGCGTCAGCGGCAACACCAACGTGTGGTGGCTGTTGAGCGTGTTCGCACTGCAGCAGGCGTTCTTCGCGGTCAACCAGCCCACCCGTACGGCGGTATTCCGGTCGATCCTGCCGCTGGAGCAGTTGCCGGCGGGTTCGAGCCTCAACATGATGCTCATGCAGTTCGGGGCGATCGTCGGCCCGCTCATCGCCGGGGCCCTCATCCCCCTTATCGGCTTCTCCTGGCTCTACGCCCTCGACGCCGCGCTGCTCATCCCCACGCTGGGGGCGGTGCTGGCACTGCCCCCGCTCCCGCCGAGCGGGCAGGCACAGAAGGCCGGTTTCCGCTCCGTCGTGGACGGCCTGTCCTACCTGTGGACCCAGCCCATTCTCCTGGTGGCGATGCTGCTCGACCTCATCGCCATGACCTTCGGCATGCCGCGTGCCCTCTACCCCGAGATCGCGGCGGAAAGTTTCGGCGAGAGCGGCGACGGGGGCGGTGGCATGATGCTGGCGCTGCTGTACTCCTCGATGGCGGCGGGCGCGGTACTCGGCGGCCTGCTCTCCGGGTGGGTGTCGCGGGTGGTGCGGCAGGGCCTGGCGGTCATCGTGTGCATCATCGCGTGGGGGGTGGCGGTGATCATCGCCGGCGGGGCCGTCATGCTCAGCCCCGGCGCGGTGACGTGGTGGGCGTGGATGGTCATCCTCATGCTCGTCCTCGGCGGGGCGGCGGACATGTTCTCCGCGGCGTTACGCACGGCGATCCTCCAGCAGTCGGCCGCCGAGCACGTCCAGGGGCGTATCCAGGGCGTGTACATCGTGGTCGTGGTGGGCGGGCCCCGTCTGGCGGATGTCCTGCACGGATGGGCTGCCGCGCCGCTGGGGGTCGGGCTGGCGACGATGCTGGGCGGTGTGCTCGTGGTGGTGGGCACGGTGGTGTGCGCCCTGTTCGTGCCGTCGTTCACCACCTATCTCCGGCCGGGACCGACGACGAAGGACACCGACCCCCCTACAGACTGATCTGTCCACAAAATTAGACAGCACAGTCTGAATGTAGGTATCATGCCTGCATGGCCACCGTCTTCTCTCGTCCGCGCACCCCGGCGGCGAAGTGTCTCCACCTTGCGCGGCTGCACCAGATCGTCACCCGCGGTGAACTCGTCGGGGCCACCGGCCTGTCCCAGCCCACCATCACCCGGGCCATCACCGCGCTCATCGGCGCCGGCCTCATCCACGAGCGCACCGACCTCACCCGGTCCCAGGGCCGCGGCCGCCCGACCATCCCCCTGGAGCTGACCAACCACTCCGCCCTGCACGCCGGCATCGCCGTCGGCACGTCGACCACCTACATCGGGCTCTTCGACTCCCGCGGCCGGACCATCCGCGACGCCGACGTTCCCACCCCCGTCGCCGAGCTGAGCGAATCCGATTTCATCGAACACGTCATGGCCGGGCTCAACCGCCTCACCGTCGGGCTCGATCGCCCGCTGGCCTCCGTCGGGGTGACCACCTCCGGCCGCGTCACCGGCGACGGCATTGTCGACGCCCCCAACCTCGGCTGGCGGGGGGTCGATGTCGCCGGTCGCCTGCGCTACCAGTTCTCCGTGCCAGTGGTGGTCTCCGCCGCCGTGCCCGCGATCCTGGGGTCGGAGATCCAGACCTCCGATCTGCCCACCGGCACCGACACCAGCGACACCATGGCGCTGTTCGCCGATGACTCCATCGGCGCCGCCGTCGCCGATGACCTCGGCGTCTCCCAGGTGGATCTGCCCGCCGACGCCCGCGACCTCACCACCGCCGCCGTCCTCGGCGACCGCTGGTCCACGCTGGTGCAGGCCGCCGCCGATCCCGCGGCCCGCGCACTCCTGGACACCCGCGCCCGCGATCTGGGCCATCTCACCGCAGACCTCGTCGATAAGCACTCCCCCGCCACGGTGGTGCTGGCCGGCTCGGCCTTCATCGATGATCCGGCCGCCCCGAAGCTCTTCGCGGCGACGGTGCGCAGCCGGGTCCCCGACATCCACCTCCGCCTCATCCCCACGCACCGGGAGGTCGTCCGCGCCATCGCCCGCGCCGTGGCCCTCGACCCGCTGCTGCGCGAACCCCTCAAGGTGCTGGCCACGATCCAGAGTGCCTAGCGCGGCAGGCCGGGTCCTATACTCTGAATCCATGGTTTCCCGGATGCGTACCCGCCATTTCGCCCAGGCCAAGGCCGAGGGACGGAAGATCTCCTGCCTCACCGCCTATGACGCCCCGACGGCCGCGATCTTCGACGAGGCCGGCATCGACCTGCTGCTCGTCGGTGATTCCGCGGCGAACGTGGTCCTGGGGCAGGACTCCACCCTGTCGATCACGGCGGAGGAGATGATGACGATGGCCCGGGCCGTCGCCCGCGCCACCTCCCGCGCCTTCGTGGTCACCGACCTGCCCTTCGGTACCTATGAGGCCTCCCCCACCCAGGCACTGGAGACGGCCGTCCGGTTCATGAAGTCCACCGGTGTCGCCGCCGTGAAGATCGAGGGCGGGGTGGAGATCGCCCCGACCATCCGCGCGCTTGTCGACGCCGGCATCCCCGTCATGGCCCACATCGGCTACACCCCGCAGTCCGAGC
>NZ_JAUNRW010000048.1 GCF_030535495.1 Corynebacterium sp. | reverse complement strand
GAGCGTCGATACCGGCCTGTCCACGGACGCGGTCAGGAAGAAAGCCCTCCCGGCGTACCAGCTCCATGGCCTGCGACATTCTGTCCATGCCCCGACCCTAGCCATTCGCCGAAAGGGGAGGGAGATTGATCAGGAAGCAGCGACCTTGTGGAGGCGGGGGATGGGCATCCGCATTCCCAGAGCGGCGGCGGCATGTTCCTGTGGCCAGCGGATGACAAACGACCGCTCCTCCAGCGAGCCCTTCTCCACCACGAACGGGGAGGGGCCCTGGGGTGGGGTGCCGGAGACCTTGAGATTGACACCCCACTGATCTGTCCAGAAGTACATCGGGTGATCGCGTTCGGCGGCTGCGTTGCCGTGGAGCAGTGCATCGGCGGCGACGCATGCCTGCTCGATGGCGGAGGTCCAGATGGGCGAGCGCCGTGGGCCCGCGGGGCCGTCGAGCCAAGCGACGTCACCGGCCGCCACGATGCCCGGGTGTCCGAGGACGCGTTGGCGCGAGTCCACGATCAGCTTTCCCTGCGTCAACAACCCGGAATCTTCGAGCCAGCCGACCTCCGGATCGTCTCCGATGCCGGTGAACAGCACATCGGAGGTGATCACCTCTCCCGACGGAAGGGTCACCGTCATTCCGTCGCCGGTGTCGGCCACCGTGTCGACGAAGGAGTCGATGACCCGGAGTCCCGCCTCCTGGGCCAGGTCAGTGAGAATGCCACCCAGGAACGGGCCGAGGTGCAGGGACATGGGAACGCCGGGATTGATCAGTGTCACTCGGCAACCGAGACCGATGGCCCCGGAGGCGACCTCCATGCCGAGGGGACCTCCGCCGATGACGGTCAGGCTCGGCTGTCCCTGCAGCCGGGTCCGTAGTGCTGTGGCGTCGGCCAGTGAGCGGAGCGTGAACTCCCGGTCACTCGTCGACAGTCGTCGAGCGCGGGAACCGGTGGCGATGACCAGGCCGTCATACGGCAACCGGTGACCGTCGTCGAGACCGACGGTGCGTTGCTCGGTATCCAGTGAGATCGCCGCACGTCCCAGCAACTCCGTACCAGCGGATGTGGTGGGCAGGGCGGCGACGTCGATGCCCTCACCCGGGGCGAGCGCGGCCTTCGACAGCGCGGGGCGTGAGTAGGCTCCCACCGGTTCCGCACCGACGAAGGTGAGTTCGCCGGTGAAGCCGTGTCGGCGCAGGGATTCCCCGGCGGTGAGTCCGGCAGCACCCAGCCCGACGATGACGATCCGGTCCATGGTCACACCAGCTTCAAGGCGGCGACGGGGCAGACCCGGACGGCGTCGCGTGCGGCGTCGAGCTGATCGTCACCGGGTTCGGTGACGTCGATGATGAGTTCGCCGTCGTCGTCGAGGTGCATGAGGTCGGGGGCGGCCTCCTCGCACAGGCCGTGGCCTTCGCAGCGGGGGCGGTCGAGTTCAATGCGGGTCATGATTCCTCCTTGGGGGGGGCTGTGGATGTGACCAGCGTCGCAAACTCTCCCCGATCTGTCTAATGAATAAAGAATATAAGGTACATTCACGGTATGAATGGCAAGCCGGTCAATCTGTCCAACGTCGACCTGAATCTGCTGGTCAGCCTGCATGCGTTGCTTGAGGAGCAGTCGGTCACCGGGGCGGCGGATCGCGTCGGCCTCTCACAGCCGGCGATGAGCCATGCCCTGCGGCGGATCCGTTCCCTCATCGATGATCCGGTGCTCGTCCGCGACGGATCCCGCAGCATCCTCACTCCCCGCGCACAGGGATTGCTCGGCCCGCTGCGGGATATCCTGCACCGCACGTCAGGGTTGCTCGGCGGGGAGAGCTTCGACCCTGCGACCAGTACCCGGTCGATCACGGTGGCGATGTCGCCGACGGTCGCCTACATCCTCGCGCCCGCGCTCACCCGCCTGCTGGCCCGCGAGGCGCCCGGAGTGGGTCTGCGCGTGCTCACCACCTACGACACCTCGGACGCGGTGTTCACGGGGGAGCGGGCCGACGTCATGCTCCTGGCGGAGGGGTATGTCACCGACCATCCGCGGGAGCGGTTGTTCGACGACGAATGGGTCGTCATCGCCGGCACCCCGGAGTTGAGCACCGACACGGTGGTGGATGTGCTGTGGACCTGGCCGCATGTGGTGCTCGATGCCCCGCAGCTGCCGCGGCCGTATGAACTCCTGCGTCACCGGGGGATCGACATCGACGTCCAGGTGCGCGTCAATGACTGGCTGCTCATCCCGCAGTTCGTGGCGGGGGAGCGTCGGGTGGCCCTACACCGGCGGCGGGCGATGGACCGCCTCGGCGTCTACGGCGGCCTGACCGTGGTTCCTTTTCCTTTCCCGCTGCTGGGCCTCGGCGTCGACATGGTGTGGAATCCGTGGCTCGGCGATGATTCCTTCCGTGGTTGGCTCCGTGATCTACTGGTCCAGGCTGTGAGTATTCGCCATGAGAATGGGAGTAATTAGAAGTATTCATTTGTCAGATGTTCACCGGGCCTGTTGACTGTGGCCCATGACACTCACCACCACCGCTGCGCACGCGGTCACAGACATCGATCTCTTCTCCGACGAGGTCCTCGGCAACCCCACCCACCACCACAACCAGCTCCGCGAGCAGGCCACCGTCGTCCATGTCCCCGCCAACGACGTCTGGGCGATCACCCGCTACGAGCAGGTCCGCGACGCACTCGGCGACCCCGCGACGTTCTCCTCCACGAAGGTCGCCTTCAACGACACCTCCAACGGCTACCTGCAGGGCACGTCACTGGCCTCCGACCCGCCGCAGCACGGACCCCTGCGCGCGGCCCTGACCGAGAACCTCAACAACCGCGCCATGCGCAAGCTCAAGGACGGCATCTTCGCCAAGGGTGATGCCCTGGTCCGGGAGCTGACGGCCAAGGGCGAGTTCGACGGCATGTCCGAGCTCGCCGAGGCGTTCCCCGTCTCCATCGTCATGGACCTCATCGGCCTGCAGGGTGAGATCCGCGAGAAGATGCTGCCGTGGGGTGAGGCTGCGTTCAACATGCTCGGCCCCCTCAACGAGCGCGCCACCGCCGGACTACCGCTGGTCGGAGAACTCGTCGAATGGACCCACCACACCGTCAAGGCCGAGGATCTGCTCGAAGGCTCGATCGGCCGCGCACTGTTCGCCGCCGCCGAGCGGGGTGACATCGCCTACGAGTCCTGCGGCATGATCATTCACCAGTACATCGCCGCCGGCCTGGACACCACCATCACCTCCATCGGCAACGCCCTCGAGCTGCTCGCCGCCCACCCGGACCAGTTCGAGCTCCTGCGCTCCGATCTCTCCCTGGTGCCGGCCGCCTTCATGGAGGTGCTGCGCCTGCGCACCCCGGCGCCGGTCCTCGGCCGGGGCACCACCCGTGACGTCGAGGTCGACGGCACCGTCATCCCCGCCGGGTCTCAGGTCGCCCTGCTTCTCGACGCCGGAAACCTCGACCCCCGCCACTACGAGAACCCGGAGGTCTTCGACATCCGTCGTAACCCGGTGGACAACCTCGGTTTCGGCTACGGCATCCACGGCTGTGCCGGACAGGCCCTGGCACGTCTGGAGGCGCAGGCCGTCATCAAGGCCCTGGCCACCCACGTGGAGTCCTACCGTGTCGCCCGCACCGAGCGGCGTCTGAACAACTTCACCCACCCCTTCTCGAGCATCGAGATCACCGACGTCGTGCTGGCCGACGCCTAAACTGCCACAACGCCAACGCCGCGCCCTCCGATCGGAGGGCGCGGCGTTGGCGCGTCGATAAGCGGTCAGGCACGGGTGAAAGGCAGCACCAGGCGCGACTCGTGGTGGGCGTCGCGGTAGACGGTCGTCGTCGTGCGGCGGCCGATCGGCAGGTGGAAGGCGTCCGGCGGGAGCAGCGAGTTGTGCTCGTCGGACATCGGCTCGTTGTTGGACAGTTCCGCGACCAGCCGGTGACCGGGCAGGAAGGTGGTGGCGAAGGGGTAGATGCGGATGACGTACTCGTTGATCTCCCCCGGGATGACGGGGGTCTTCGAGGTGTGGGGGTGGATCGGGTTGCCCTCGGTCGATTCCGGGGAGAGCTCGTTCTGGCTGGCCTTGAGGTATCCGGTGGTGACCAGCTGGCGTTTACCGTTCGGTGCGAGATCCCACAGACGCAGGATGAGGTTGGTGTCGTCCTGGTCGATGGCGATGTGGAGGTGTGCGGCGCCGGTGCCCATCATCTCCGTCGGCTCGGTGAAGGCCGCGGTGGACCAGGACAACAGTGCGGTGTCGTTGGTCAGCGTCATCGGCAGCTGGGTGAAGGCCTCGGGCTCGGCGTACTCGGTGCCCAGCGGCTCCGGGGCCGGGGCCAGCAGGTGGCGTGGGCGCAGGTAGAGGCTGCGGTACTCGACGTCCTTGGTGGGGAAGGCATCACCGGTGACCGTCTCGTGGGAGCCCTCGACGTGGACGGTGACGGTCGCGGTGTCGGCGATCCCGTTGTCGATGCCCTTGAGGAAGTGGTCGTACCAGGCGAACATCTCGTCGTGGGCGTCGACGAAGGGGCGGGAGTTCATCGGCGGGTAGGGGAGGATGTCGAGCTTCTTCGGTCCCTGAACGGTATTGAAGAGCTCGATCGTGCCGTCCATGGTCCACCCGCGCCCCTGCGCGATCTGCAGGTAGGTGGGAATGGTGATGTTCTTCGCCAGCGTGATGGGGTTGCGCTCCTCGTACCACTCGCCGTCGAGATCGTTGAGCACGATGTCGAACCAGGCCTCGTGGTTCTTGGGATAGTTCAGGACATGGAACATGTTGGGCCAGCCGGCGACGTCCGGGTCCTCGAGTCGCTTCTCGACGGCCGCGCGCACCTCCTCGGCGCTGAACTGCTCGAGCATGCGGGAGGAGACACGGTCGGTAAAGGCCCAGCCGGAGTCGCCGCCGCGGCCTTCGCGGGCGGCGCGCGGCATGAGCCACATGACACCGCCGTGGTAGGTCGTCTCGTAGAAGTCGTAGTGGCCGCCGTTGACGAAGATCGCCTTGAGGGCCGGGGGATTCTCCGCGGCAGCGAGCACGGACATGGAGCCGAAGTAGGAGGTGCCGATCATGCCGACATTGCCGTCGCACCAGGGCTGCTCGGCCACCCACTGGATGAGGTCGTAGGCGTCTTCGCCGAGGGATACGCCCCCGGCGTTGTAGTTGCCGATGTGCTCGCCCTCGGAGTGGCCGGTGCCGCGGACGTCACCGATGACGTGGACGTAGTCCTCGGCCACCACGCGGGCGATGTCACCGGCCTCGATGCAGCCGTCCCAGAGCACGCTGGGGCGGTACTGGGCCGGCATGGTCAGCGAGAACGCCTGGAGTTCCTTGCCGTAGGGGGAGAGTGCAACAAGTGCGGGGCGTGGGGTGTCATCAGGCTTGTGGTAGGCGTCGGCGGCCATGAGGGCCCCGTCGCGCATGGGGATACGCAGGTCCTTGCGGACGGCGATCTGTTGTGTTCCGGCGGTGAGGGTGCTGTATTCGGCCATGTAGGGTGGCTCCTTCGCTTCAGGGCGTGACATAGAACATATTATTATACTAAAGTGGTGGGGGCAAGGCCCTGACCTAGGAGAAGTACATGACCACACCCGTTCATCCGATCATTTCCCCGTGGGGTCGCTTCGGCCTCTACACCTTTCTCATCGACGCCCCCGAACTTGCGATCGTCGACACCGGCATCGCCACGTCCCCGGCTGAAGGTATGGCCCCGGAGCTGGAGAAACTCGGTCGTCGCATCGAGGACGTCCGCTGGATCCTGCTCACCCACGGACACATCGATCACATGGGTGGCGCCCATGCGCTGTGGGAGATGACCGGCCGCAAGGCGCAGATCGTCCTCCACGAGGCAGATGTCCCGTTGCTCGCCTCCCGGCGCGCCCACGTCGACAACTATCTGGGTCTGCGCGCCCGCTACATCGACAACCCAGGTGCGGAGGAACAGCAGACTGCCATGGCGGAAGAGGTCATTTCGGGAGAAATGCAGCCGACGCTCGTCGTGCGCGGTGGCGAGGCCCTCGACCTCGGCGGCGGCGTGTCGGTGAGCGTCCACCACACCCCGGGGCATACCGCTGGTTCCGTCTCCTACGTCATCGACGGCCAGAACGACGTCTTCGTCGGCGACGCGGTGCAGATCCACGGCGCGGCCAACGGCTTCCCCGGGTACGAGGACCCGGACGCCTACCGCGCCTCCCTCGAGTATCTGCGCGACGAGGTTCGTCCCCAGCGTATGTTCCAGGGGCACCCCTACGGCTCCGCGGCCGGCGAGCCCTACGGCGTGGAGCTGGACCGGGAGACGGCCCACCGCGCCCTGCAGGACAGCCTCGACATCGAGGCCCGGGTCCGCGCGGCCGTCGACCGCATCCCCGCACAGGAGACCGCATCCCCGTACTCCCCCTACGAGGCCATCGCCACCGAGCTCGGCTACGAGAAGGACCCCACCCTCGAACCTTCGCCGTTTTTCACCACGGTGCACGGATACCTGCATCGTTGATAAGCACGAATACAGAAAGCAGGGCCCGTCGGCGAAAACGCCGACGGGCCCTGCGGCATGCGGGGGTCAGTAGGGGGCGACGGTGGTCTTGCGCGGTGCGGACTCCCGGAGGAAAAGTGCAAAAAGCGTGGCGACGAGCGCACCGCCGGAGGAGATGAACAACGCGGACGCCAGACCGTAGTGGTCTGCCACCGCGCCGGTGATGACGGGGTTGAGGAAGCCACCGACGAACTCACCGATGCCCACCGGCAGTCCGACGGCCAGTCCCGCGACGGCAGGGCGTACGGATTCCGCCGGAATGACCGACATAGCCATGCCTCCCACGCCCATGCCGGCGGCGAAGAGGAACACCGTCAGGCCGAGCAGACCGGGTTGCGACACATAGACAAAGGCGAGAGGAGCAAGGGTCGAGAGGAGGCCGAAGATGACCGCCGTCGGCTTACGGCCGATCCGGTCGGAAATGAGCGGGACGACGAAACCCCAGATGGCAGTACCCACGCCGAAGGCCGCGAGGATGAGGCTCATCGAGCTGGCGGTCCAGCCGCGCACATTGGTGAGGAAGAGCGGTCCGAACACCTGCAGCGAGATGAGGTAGACCATGAAACCGGAGAACATCACGATCGACACAATGACGTTGCGATTGCGCAGCACCTCGCCCAGTCCCGCCTTGTGGTCCGGATGGGCGTATCCCTCGGTCACCGTGTCGGTGGTCTCCGGCTCCCGCATGACCTTCCAGATGACGAACGCCATGATGAGGCCCGGGATGATGGTGAAGAAGAAGGCGGTACGCCAGTTGAAGGCATTGGCCAGAGCCACGATGACGATGGGGGCGAGCACGCTGCCGAACACACCGTTGGCGGTGTTCATGGTGAAACCCAGGTTGAAACCGCGGCGGTGGGGTGAGGACTCGATGGCGAGCACCGACTGGGTGACCGGAATGGTCGGCCCTTCGAACAGTCCCATGAGCAGACGCAGAATGATGAGGTGGACGAAGGTGCCCACGAAACCCTGGAGGAAGGATGCCAGCGAGAAGGCGATCATGAGGATTACCAGGTACAGCCGCTTGCTCTTCACCTTGTCGGAGAGGCGACCGCCAACGATGGACGCGATCGACCACGTCAGAGCAGCGGCGCCGGCCAGCTGACCGACCTGGGCATTGCTCAGCCCCAGATCCTGCTGGATAAAGGGCATGAGGAAGTTGATGATGAGCCGGTCGAAGAAGACCAGGCCCACGGCGAAGAAGAAGATTGTGACGAGGCGGTTCTCGTAGCTCCAGAAGCTCTGCTTCGGTGCATCCGGTGAGGCGGTGGCCCGCGTGGACGTGGTCATGACTACCCCTTGGAGTCGGAGTTGAGGAATCGGGCGGTGTCGTGGAAGACCTGGTAGAACTCCGGGATCCACGAGAAGTTGGCCACGAAACCGTGGTTGGCGGCGTCGTAACGCTTGAGTTGGGTGGGTACGCCAGCCTTCTCCAGCCGAGCGGCGTAGGCTTCTCCCTCGTCGCGCAGAGGGTCGTAGCCGGCGGTGATGATCAGTGCTGGAGGCAGCCCTGAGAGGTCCTCACGCTTGATGGGGGAGACCAGCGGATCAGCCGAGTCGGCGCCGCCCTCAAGGTAGAAGGAGTTGAAGGGGGCCAGACCGTTGTACTCCAGCCCGTAACCTTCAGCGTTTTCCCGGAGGGAGGGCCAGCGCTCCTGATCGAAGTCCAGATCCACCGATGGGTAGTAGAGGATCTGGTGGGTGATGGTGTCGAGACCGGCGTCCTGCGCCATGGCCGTGAGGGCCGCGGCGAAGTTGCCTCCCGAGGAGTCACCCGCGACGGCCAGCGGGGTGCCGGCATCGAGGGTCGACGAGAGCTTCTCGACAACCGCGTAGCACTCATGGAGCGCCACCGGGAAATCCACCTCGGGGGACAGGGAGTACCCCACGGAGACGACCCGCCAACCGGTCTCCTTCGCCAGGGCGCGGGCCACGTGATCGTGGGTGTCCAGCGAACCGGAGAAAAAGGCACCGCCGTGGAGGTAGATGATGACACCGGCCGGGTGGTCGGCGTCGGCGTAGACACGGACCGGGACGTCGGCGATGGTGTCGTCCGTAACGGAGGCGATGGGAGTGCGCTCGTCGACGGGCGGCACCTGACCGGCCTCGAAGGCGCGATTGTCGACCGGGTTCGGCGGAGTGGTGGAGGCGGGAGGGAGCGTGTCGACGATCTTCTGGATCTCTGGATGCAGGGTCATGGGTTTCCTCAGGTGATGTGGATGATGGCGCTGCCGTGGTGATCGCCGCCCCGGGGGCAGCGGCGGCAACGCCATCGAAGGGTCGGGGGATTAGTAGTCGATCTTGTCCTTCTCCGGGAAGGCGGTCTTGCCGGCCGATTCCGCGTTCCAGGATTCGCGGGAGATGCGCTGCAGCTCCTGGACCGGTTCCTTGCGGCGGGAGGTGTACTCCGCCAGCGCCTCGGGCACGGAGTTGGCCTCGACCAGGCAGTCCGCGAGCACTCCGGCGTCGATTACCGCGGAGTTGGCGCCCTGGCCCTGATGGTGGAGCATGGCGTGGGCGGCATCTCCGATGAGAACCACGGCATCCGAGTTCCACTGGTCCTGCGGATCGAGGTCATGGGCGGAGCGTTGGTTGACCTCGTCCCAGTTGAGGTTCTCGATGATCCGGCGCAGGCGCTCGTCGAAATTGCGGCACATGGTCAGGACATCCTCCTGGGACACCTGCGGGTTCCAGGAGGTGTCCGGGTGAGGCACCGTGATGTCGAAGGAGATCTGTCCGTTCTCACCGCGGTGGCGCAGCGGCAGGAAGTAAATCATGCCACCGGTTTCGTTGTCGAGGTAGAGACGCAGGTTGTCGTCGACAAGCAGACCCTCGCCGAGGGAGCCGTCGATGACTGCGCGGTAGGCGTGGGCGTTCTGCGCCACCGGCTGGGAGTCGGAGAACAGGGCGCGGACGCGGGACTTGATGCCGTCGGCGCCGACGAGGATGTCGAAGGTCTCCTCCTCACCGTTGGCGAAGCGCACGGTGGCGGAGTCGCCGTTGTCGGTGATCTCCTCCGCCCGGTAGCCGTACTGGAGGACACCCTCCGGGAGCTGGCTGGTGAGCACGTCGATGAAGTCGCGGCGGTGGATCATGCGGGTGTTGTGCTTCTCCGAGCCCTCCTCGAGGAAGGGCCACACCTCACGGTTGATGAAGTTGCCCTTCGCGTCGAGGATCTCGAAGTAGTCGGAGGGGGAGGTGACCTTCTCGATCTCCTCGAACACACCCAGCTTCTTGAACAGCTTCACGGTTGCGGGACGCAGGCCGATGCCTGCGCCGACCTCGCCCGAGGCAGGCGCCTGCTCGTACACTTTCACGTTCGCACCGATCTGGGACAGTGCCAGTCCGGCGGTGGCGCCGGCATACCCGCCGCCGATGACGCCGATCTTGAGGTTCTTGATGTCTGCGGTCTTCATGTTGCTGTCTATCTCCTGATGGGGTGTGTTTTAGGTCCGAACAGCCAGGAAGTCCTGGGCGTGGTCGTGGAAGATCTGGTGGATGATGTCCTCGTTGACGCCGTTGCGACGCATGTCCGGGATGAGGACCTCGAAGATGTAGTTGATGGTGTGGCCCTTGACACCGGGCCAGCCCAGTGGAGAACAGTTGGCGTCGGCGGAGGCCAGGACGCGGTGCGCCAGGCCGCCGTTGACGAAGCGGAGGAAATGATCCATGCGGTCCTTGCGGGGACGGGCCCAGAAGGGGGGATCGGGCAGCTCCGTCTCGTACCCGAAGGTGTCGAAACCGAGGCGTCCGCCCTGCTCGACGATCCAGGTGTCGGGGGTCTTCTCCGCGTTGACACCGTCGTCGACGTGGCCGAACAGCACGCGGTCGAGATCGAGGCCCTCGTCCTGGAATATCTCGACAGCCGGTTCCGGGTCGATGGCCAGGTGGGTCATGATCGGCACGCCGGTCTGTACCGCGGTGCGGGCGGCCGCGCGGTAGATGCGCTTGTCCAGCTCGGTCATCCGGCCGCCACGGGACACCCCGACCTTGATGATGCCGGCGCGGGCGTTCGTCCCCTGGATACCGACGGTGATCTCGTGGTGGAAGACCTCGGCGAGGTACTCCACGGAGGCGCGCTCGAAATGGGGCAGTGCGGTGTCGCCGCCGACGAAGCCGGTGCAGGCGACGATGTGCACGCCGGTCTTCTCAGACAGAGACTGGTAGTAGGGGATGTCGCGGCCGTTGCAGATGCCGGTGGCGTCGACGAAGGTGGCGGCTCCGCCAGCGTATTCGCGGAACTTCCGCAGCTTGGGGACGGTCTCCTCGTAGCGGACCTCGGGGGACTTCCACCACTTGGTGTCCAGCTCTGAGCCGGGCATGCCGTAGCCGATGTGCTCGTGGATGGCGACGAATCCGAGTTCTGCGACAGGGATCGCGCCGAGGACTGTGTTGACGTAGGACACGAGGGGCTCCTTCTAGGTGGTTTCGCTGAGGGAGAGGAACGCGCGCGGATTGTCGCGGAGAAAGGCGTCGGTGGTGGTCTCGTCGAATCCGAGATCACGAACGAAGGCCAGCGGTGCGGAGTAGGCGACATCGCGGCCCGGCAGTCCCTTGGCCACGCCGATGGCGCTGGCGGAGACGATGATGCGGTCGGTGTGGCCGGCCTCGATGAGGTCGCGGATGAGTCGGGCGCGGGCGTCGTCATCAACGAGCTCGTCGTCGGAGGTACCGATGTTGTCGATGCCGACGTATACGCCGCGGGCGGCGATCTCCAGAACCGGGGCATCGACACGGTCAGCGCCGCCGATGAGGATGCGTGAGGGATCCAGGCCCTCGGACAGGACGACATCAAGGTCTCCCAGGGCGTCGTTGCCGTACTGGAAGGACAGAGGCGCACCGGTGACTGCCGCGGCGCGGGCTGCTCCGCGCAGGAGGGACTCGTCCGTGGCGGTGCGACCTTCCCTGGTGACGGCCGTGACGATGAGACCGGCCGGGGCGCGCCGTTCGACGCGGGGGATGACCATGCCTTCGGTGACTTCTGCTTCGAAGAGTTCCGCGAACTTCTCCGCCGGCCAGGGAGTGGGAGGATTGGTCTGCGGGGTGAGGAAGTATCCACCGAGCAATCCCTCGGGGCCCTGCCCGGTGGAGGCGACGATGTGGACGCCGGTAGCCCGGGACAGTGCCTCCAGTAGGGGGAGGTCACGGCCGTGGAACATGCCGGTGGCATCGACGATGGTTCCGCCGCCGTGGGAGGCGAAATCCTTCAATCGGGCTTCAAGGGTGGAGAAGATCTCCGGGCGGTCGAAGGTGATGTCTGGTGCGTACTGGGCGCCGGGGAACACGGAGAGCAGGGCCTCGTGTACCGCGACGATTCCCAGGTCGTCCTGGTCGACTGGGCCGAGGACGGTGTTGACGTGCGTCATGTGCGCGACCTTTCAGCGGGGGGCTGGGCGTGAGGGACACGACTTCGTAGCCCGCAGGCCCTGTCCGGGCGCGGGGTGGTCGTGTGGGGTGGCGGTGACGAGGTTTCAGTGGGCCGGGGAGCTGCGCCGTCCGCCTGGCGAGCCGTAGCACACTGACCGGAGAATGTGACCTTCCTTACGTCGTGAAACTAACATTGGCATAATGTCATGCCAAAGTCAACACTGACGGGTCTGCGGGTTACTGCCGTGCCCTACCCCCGCGGGGCCGGACTATGTCACGAAGTGGTACTTGAACTCCTCGGCCTGGTGCATCGCCATGCGCCATCCCTGGGGCACCCCGCCCACCGAGAAGAAGGTCGTCTCTATGGCCAACAGAGGGGACCCTCTCCTCACCCCGAGCGCTTTCGCCTGGGAGGCGGTGGCGGCCGTCGCCCAGGCCTCGTGTTCGGCACGGTCCAGAGAAATTCCGTACTCCCGCTCGAGAAGATCGAGGGCGGATCCCCGGCCCTCCAGGAAATCTACGGTCGGGGAGAACCCCTCGGGACCACGGATGTAGATGTCGGCGTCAACCAGGGGCTGCCCCTCAACGGACATCAGGCGGGTGAAATGTACGACCTTCTCGTCGTCGGGCAGCTGCAGGCGCCGCCGGATGTGTCCCGGCGGAACAACCCGCTCCGGAACAGAGACCACCGACGTGGGCTTGAGTCCCGTATCCGCGAGAAACTGGGAGAGTCCGCCGGGGCGGACATCTGCGGGACGGGCGACCCGTGCCCCCATCACCGGAAAGGTGCCCTTGCCCTGTTTGCGGTAGACGAACCCCTCGGCGGTCAGATCGCTGAGGGCCTGGCGAATGGGCGCGCGGCTCACTCCGAAACGCTCCAGGAGCTGTGCCTCCGTCATGGGAACGGCAGGGTCGGCGGCACCATTGGAGATCTCCGTGCGGAGGATCTCCTTGATCTGCTTGTACATCGGGACCCCGGAGGCGGGGTCGAGCTCACCGGTCGTCATGACTTGAGTCAACCATAGGTGGGGCCCCTCCTCCGGGATTAAAGAGAACGGAGTTGGCCGGGAAGATCCGGCGGGGCTACGCCGTGACCTGCGGCCACTCCGCGCGGCGGTCGAGGAAGGCCCGGGCGGCAGCCTGCGCGTCCTCCAGGGAGTGGTTCTCTCCCCAGCCGCACTGGACCTCGTTGGCGGCGGGCACCTCGGTCAGCTCCAGGACGTCGCTCAACGACGCCGCGATGAGCTCCTCGATTTCGTCTGCCGGGTGATCGCCGACGACCATGAGGTAGAAGCCGGTCTGGCAGCCCATCGGGGAGAAGTCCAGGACGTAGTCGGCGTGGTTGCGGATGGTCTCCGCCACGGAGTGCTCCAGGGAGTGGATGCCCGGCATGTCCAGGTGATCCTGGTTGGGCTGGCAGAAGCGGATGTCGTACTTGATGATGACGTCACCGGCCGGCAGGGTCTTGCGGTCCGCGACCCGGATGTAGGGGGCGGCGACGGTGCGGTGGTCGAGGTTGAAGGACTCCACGTTCATAGGCATGCGCGCGATCCTAGCAGCGGGTGACTACCCGTCCTCCGCGACCACCGGGATGACGACAGTGCGTGGCCCGGTGGGGTTCGGTTCCATGAGATCGGCCGCGTCCATGGTGACCTCCCAGGGGGCGGTGGGGTCTGCCGCCGGGGCCGGTGGGGGAGGTGCCTCCCACTCCGGGAGCACCGGCATCTCCCGGGGGTCGCCGAGACCCAGATCGACGAAGCTCTCCCCGTCGATGACGAAGATGCGGACGCCGAGGGGGCCGTCGAGAAGCGGAACGTACTCCAGCTGCGCGACGACCTCCTCGTCGACCAGCACGTTAAGCCCGGAGACCTGCCCGAGCACCTGGCGGTTCCCCCCGGTGAGCGTGGCGGGCAGGCGATGGCCCTGCGGCAGAATGCGTGAGCCCTCGCTGAGGTTGGTGCGGGGGATGAGGAGTTCGGGGGCGGGAAGTTCGACGGCGGCGTCGAGAAGCCCGCGCTCCTTGTCGATGCACACCCGTGCCCACACCTGCGGTTCCAGGTGGGCCGCGTGGAGCCGCTCGATCTCCGGGAACTGTGCACGCATCCCGGCCGACAGGGATCCGATGACACCGTACTCCCACCGCACGCGCCACCCGCGGGTGAGGAAATCGGGCACCAGCACCACCGGAATAAACGTGCCCCGGGATTCCATGAGTTCGGCGGTGCGCAGGTGCGAGAAGAGAATTGCCTGGTTGACCCGGTCCAGGGGAAGAGAATGGACGTCCGCACCTGCCGGTGGGCGGGGCAGGGGGCAGGGGGCAACAACCATGGCTACAGCCTAGCCGGGCTCGATAGGCTGGCGGCATGAGAATCCCGCCCGCCGGACTGTTCCTCCTCGCCGCCGGATCCCAGCGTGCCTTCGGTCGACTGACCACCCCCGGACTCATCGCGGCCGCCCCCATCGTCCTCGGCTCCGCAGTGGTGGGAGCTGCGGCGGTGGGTGGATTCCTGCGGCAGGGCACCACCGTCGACCCGGTGCGGGTGGGGCGCGCCTCCTCGCTGGTGACAGACGGGGTGTTCGCCGTGACCCGCAATCCCATGTACCTCGCGCTGGCGGGAACTCTCACCGCCCATGCCGTGGCGCGCGGCTCCGGATGGGGGCTGATTCCCGTGGCGGGGTTCGTCACCGCCCTCAACCGATGGCAGATCGCGGCGGAAGAAAAAGCGCTGGAGCGCCGCTTCGGCGCGGAGTACGCGGCCTACGCCGCCCGGGTACCGCGCTGGTTAGGGCTGGTTGGGGCTGGCTAGGCTGGCGGCATGAGACTGACAGTATGTCCCGGTGACATCACGCAGGTGGCAGCTGACGCCATCGTCAACGCGGCCAATTCCGGCCTGCTCGGCGGGGGAGGCGTCGATGGCGCCATCCACCGCGTCGGCGGCCCGACCATTCTCGCCGGGTGCCGGGAGATACGCGCCAGCTCCCATCCCGAGGGGCTCCCGGCCGGGCAGGCCGTGGCCACCGGCGCCGGTGATCTTCCCGCGCGGTGGGTGATCCACACCGTGGGTCCGGTGTGGTCGGAAAGCGAGGACCGCTCCGCGACCCTGGAGTCCTGCTACCGGGAATCCCTCCGGCTGGCATGCGAACTCGGTGCGCGATCGGTGGCCTTCCCCGCCATCTCCGCCGGCGTGTACGGCTGGCCGATGGAAGACGCGGCGCGTATCGCCGTGGAGGCCTGCCGGGACGCAGGGGACGCGGGGGTCGCGGGGGAAGTGGAGGAGATCATTTTCGTTCCCTTTGGTGATGCGGCGGAACGGGCGTTTGAGGCGGCGTTGTCGTATTAGTTAAGGGATTGTTATAGCCCGTTTTCTGCCCAGGTGAGAATGCGGAAACGGGGCCGCCGGGCGGGTGGTGCCAGACCTTTTCGAGTGTCGTGGCACGCGGTGGTGTGCCTACGTTGGAAAGGATTAGTGTTTCCTACTTTGACGGGATAGTCGACGTGTTGACCCGCCTTGCCTCATCGCTACGTCTGAAAACTGATCCACCGGTGTATTTCGCCACGGTTGCCGCAGTCCTCGCCTTCGTCGTCCTGACCATCGTGGCCGGCGACTGGGTCGGGGACGTTTTCGGTGCCGCCACCACCTGGATCCTGTCCAACCTCGGATGGTTCTACATCCTCGGTGTGACGTTGTTCCTGATCTTCCTGTTCATCATCGCCATCAGCAGATTCGGGCACGTCCGGCTCGGTGCGGACGACGAACGGCCCGAGTACTCCACCCTGGTGTGGTTCGCGATGCTGTTCGCCGCCGGCATCGGCACCATCCTCATGTTCTGGGGTGTGGCCGAGCCGATCTCGCACTTCGCCAACCCGCCGATAGGCGATGTGTCCCCGGAATCCACTGAGGCCGCGCGCCAGGCGATCGCCATCACCCACTACCACTTCGGTCTGCACACGTGGACGATCTTCGCCCTACCGGCCCTGTGCTTCGCGTACTTCATCTACAAGCGGAAGATGCCGCCGCGGGTCAGCTCGATCTTCTCCCCGCTGCTCGGCTCCCGTGTCTACGGCCCGATCGGCAAGACCATCGACGTCATCGCGCTCATCGGCACCATTTTCGGCGTGGCCACGTCCGTTGGCCTGGGAACCCTGCAGATCAACGCCGGTCTCAACGAGCTGTTCGGTCTCACCGTCTCCCCGGCAGTGCAGGTGAGTATCATCGCGATCGTCACCGCCATCGCCTGCGTGTCCGTGGCCGCCGGCCTGGACAAGGGCATCAAGCTGCTGTCCAACATCAACATCTGGATGGCCATCGCCCTGCTCATCTTCGTCATCCTCGCAGGTCCCACCGTCATGGTGCTCAAGGGCACCATCGAGTCCTTCGGCATCTACTTCTCCCGCCTGCCGGAGCTGGCGTTCTGGAACAACGCCAACCCCAACAGCCCGGACAACGAGACCTGGCAGAACACCTGGACCGTCTTCTACTGGGCGTGGACCATCACGTGGTCGCCCTTCGTCGGTATCTTCATCGCGCGCATCAGCCGTGGCCGCACCATCCGTGAATTCGTCGCCG
>NZ_JAUNRW010000166.1 GCF_030535495.1 Corynebacterium sp. | reverse complement strand
ACACGAGCTGAACGTGGGACTTAGCCTTCCACTCGAGCAGCTTCTCCTGGCCGCTCTCAGCCCAGAGCTCGGCCAATTCGGAGACGGCGCCGTCGGAGATGACGGCCTCCAGGCACTGGCGCAGGCGCTCCCGGGTCTCGGGGGTGCGCAGGGAAGCGAGGTCGTCCTCGTCGATACCTTCCGGCACGTCACCGGCGGCCAGATGAGCCATGGCGATGATCATCGCACCCTGGTCGGCCTCGATGTAGCGGTGACCGACATCAGGCAGCAGTTCATCGAAGTAGATGTGGCCTTCGCGGATGTCGTCGAGAAGCTCCGCGGCGTCGTCATTGTCGAAAGGTCCGGTGTTCCAGGTTCCCATGATGGACTACTTTAGCCTGCCGATCTGGTCGACGAGTGCCTGCACCTGCGGCGCCAGGTCCTCCCGGGCTCCGTTGTTGTCGATGACCACATCCGCCACCGCCAGACGTTCGGCGTCGGTGGCCTGGGCCGCCATCCGGCGTCGCACGTCGGATTCGTCGAGTCCGCGGCCGGAGACCAGTCGTTCCACCCGCTTATCGACGTCCACGTCGACCACCACCACCAGATCCATGTCCGCGTGCTGCCCCTTCTCCACCAGGAGCGGCATGTCGTAGATGACGGCCACTTCTCCGTCTGCCCGGGCGGCGTCGATACGCTCGTCGCGCAGCGCCATGATCCGGGGGTGGGTGATGTCGTTGAGGCGCCGCGTGCTGTCCTCGTCGGCGAAGGCGCGGGTGGCCAGCTCCCCGCGGTTGAGGCTGCCGTCCGCCTCCAGGATCTCCTCCCCGAAGGCCTCGGCGAGCTCGGCGAGCGCGGGCTGGCCGGGTTCGACCACCTCGCGGGCGAGCTGGTCGGCGTCGATGACGGGCAGGCCGTGGGAACGCAGAAGATCGGCAACGGAGGTCTTCCCGCTGCCGATCCCGCCGGTGAGTCCGATGATCTTCATGCGCCCGATACTAGGCGCCTTCCTCCTTCGGGGTCACGGTGATGATCGGCTCGCCGGCCGCGGCACCCGGATGGCCCTCGACGGAGCCGAACTTGCGGGTGTTGGACACGAGCACCGGGGTGATCGCCGGGTAGCCGGCGGCCTCGATGGCTGCCCGGTCGAAACGAATGAGCGGGGTACCTGCGGTGACCTGCTGCTTCTTCTCCACGAGGACCTCGAAGCCGTCGCCGCCCATCTGGACGGTGTCGATGCCGATGTGGATGAGCAGGTCGACACCGTTCTCCAGGCGCAGGCCCACGGCATGCCCGGATTTCTGGACGGTGAGCACCGTCGCGTCTGCCGGAGCGACGACGGTGTCACCGCTCGGCTCGATGGCCACGCCGTTGCCCAGGGCACCACCGGCGAAGGCGGCATCGGGGACCTCGGACAGCGGCACCACCCGGCCCTCGAGCGGGGCGGTGATCTGCGACCGGGTGAGGGTGGCGACGGGGGCGGCGGCGTCGATACGCTTCTCCTCGGCCTGGGAGGCGGCGGTGCGCTCGGCCTCGATCTGGGCGAGCGCCTCGGCCTTCTCCTCCTTACCGCGGTAATCGAAGAAGATGACCAGGAACATGGAGGTGAAGAACGCCGCGGCGATACCGATGACGTAGCCCAGCCACGGGTCCATGGCAGGGATGGTGAGCAGGGAGGTGAACACGAAGGCGTAGGCCTTGATGTTGAACAGGCCCATGACCGCACCGCCGACGAAACAGCCCGGCAGCAGGCGCATGTACGTCTTCTTGAAGCGCAGGAGCACACCGTAGAGGCTCGGTTCGGAGATGCCGCCGAGCAGGCCGGCCATCATGCCACCGAGGGAGACCTGGCGCATGGCCTTGTTGCGCTCCTT
Organism: Corynebacterium sp.; assembly: GCF_030535495.1. GTDB lineage: Bacteria > Actinomycetota > Actinomycetes > Mycobacteriales > Mycobacteriaceae > Corynebacterium. The sequence goes on along the minus strand of NZ_JAUNRW010000166.1, from coordinate 1,251 downwards.
CATGGAGATGACCATGACGCCGGTGACCACACCGAAGCAGGCGAAGTTCCACGCACCCATGGGTCCCTGGATGATGTCGAAGCCCTGCGTGCTGATGTTCTGGATCATGATGGCGTTGAGCGGCCAGTGCAGACCCAGCGGCACGAGGAAGGGGTACAGCAGCGGGATGAGGATGGAGAGGATGAACGGCGAGAAGTCGTTCACCGAGGTCAGCAGGTTGGAGATGCCGTTGCCCACGCCGATGCCGAAGGGGCCGAGCAGGAAGGCGGTGGCCGGGATCATGATGAGCAGCGAGAAGAAGGGCACGAAGACCATGTGCACGGCCGACGGGATGATCTTCTTCAGACCCTTCTCCACCCAGAACAGGCCGATGGCGGCGATGAGCGGCGGGAAAACCTGGCCGGCGTAGTCGTTGAGCACCATCGGCATACCGAAGACGGTCACGGTGTCACCGGCGGCACCGAGCGCCAGGAACTCCGGGGTCAACAGCGCAGCGGGGATGGCCGCACCTACCCATTCGTTGGCGCCGAGCTTCCGGGCGGCCGTCGCGCCGACCATGATCGGCAGGAAGTAGAACACGGAGCGCCACATGGCGTGCATGAACGCGTACGTCGACGGCTGCTCGTCCATGGGAGCGCGGAAATCCTGCAGGCCGAAGGTGTCCGCCAGCACGAGCAGAGTGATGATGAGCGAGGCACCCAGCAGCGCCCACAGGATCGGGCGGAAGGTGTCGGAGAGGAACTCGAAGGCGTAGTCGACGTAGGAGTACTTGCCGCGCACTCCCCCGTAGTCCTTGCTTGTCGACGCCGCCTTCGCGTCACCCGTCTTCTGCACCCCGGGCTCTTTGAGCATCGCCTGGTAGAACTCGGCGACGCCGCCGCCCATGATGACCTGCAGGCCGGTGGTGCCCTGAGTGACCACCCCCAGAACCGCGGGATCGGATTCGAGGGCCTCCTGGTTCACCAGGGACTGATCGTGGAGCTGCATGCGCAGTCGGGTGGCGCAGTGCGTGAGCGAGGAGATGTTCTCCGCCCCGCCGATCTCCTGGATGATGTGTTGCGCCGTTGTCACGGTGGTTGACGCCATGGACGCGTGTCCTTTCGGAAAGTCAGAACTGGTTGGCTGCCGTTCTCTCCAGGGCATCCCTTGGTTGTCATGACCACCAATGTGGTTTTGTGTCCGGTTCGTGCCGGAGTGTTGGCATTGGGCTCATCATAGGCCGCACCTGGAACAGAACACAAGGGAGGAAGC
>NZ_JAUNRW010000047.1 GCF_030535495.1 Corynebacterium sp. | reverse complement strand
CCACCCTCTACGTCCTCATCAACCTCCTCGTGGACCTGCTCTACCCGGTCCTCGATCCCCGCCTGCGCAGGAAGGCCCGAGCATGAGCACCCTGACCACCCTTGCCCGCACCCGCCTGCCGCGTCTGGCCCGCACCCGCCCCGCGGGCCACGGCCACACCCCCCGCCGCGTCGGGGCGATCATCGCCGCCGCGATCCTGCTGCTGGCCATCGCCTGGGCGCTCGTGCCGCAGCTGTTCACCACCCACGACCCGAACTCGGGCACCTTCGCCCCGCTGCTGTCGCCCAACTCCGAGAACTGGTTCGGCACGGATTCCGTGGGCCGTGACCTCTACACCCGCGTGGTGTGGGGTGCCCGGGAGTCGTTGGCCGGCGCCCTGGTCGCCGTGCTGGTCGGCCTGGTGGTGGGCACGCTCATCGGCCTGTTCGCCGGGACCCAGGCCACCCAGCGCGCGTGGATCGACTCCGCGCTCATGCGCCTGGTGGATGTCCTGCTGTCCATCCCCGCGCTGCTGCTGAGCCTCTCGGTGATCATCCTGCTCGGTTTCGGCACCATGAACGCCGCGCTCGCCGTCGGTGTCACCTCGGTGGCCACCTTCGCCCGCCTGGCGCGCTCCCAGGTGCTCTCGGTCGCCGCCGCGGATTTCGTCGAGGCCGCCTACGGCTCCGGCGGCACGCGGACCCAGGTGCTCTTCCGCCACATCCTGCCCAACTCCCTGACCCCGGTGCTGGCCCTGGCCGCCCTGCAGTTCGGCTCCGCCATCCTGCAGCTGTCCACCCTCGGATTCCTCGGCTACGGCGCCCCGCCGCCGACCCCGGAATGGGGCCTGATCATCGCCGACGCCCGCGACTACATGGCCACCTCCTGGTGGCTGACGGTCCTGCCCGGCGTGGTCATCGTCGCCGTGGTCTGCGCCGCCAACTACCTCAGCCACACCATCCGGAAGGAGTCCTGACATGACCGGCACGACACCCCTGCTCCAGGTCGAGGACCTGGTGGTCACCTACGACACCGCCCGCGGGCCCGTCCACGCCGTCTCCGGCGTGAGCTTAAGCGTCCATCCGGGGGAGATCACCGCCATCGTCGGCGAATCCGGCTCCGGCAAGTCCACCACCGCCCAGGCCGCCATCGGTCTGCTGCCGGGCAACGCGCGTATCGACGCCGGCACCATCCACCTCGCCGGGCGCCCCGTCGCGGAGTTCAGCGAGCGCCAGTGGCGCGGCGTGCGCGGCACCCGCGTGGGGCTCATCCCGCAGGATCCCAACAACTCCCTCAACCCGGTGCGCACCATCGGCGAATCGGTGGGGGAGGGCCTGGCCATCCACGGCCGGGGCAGCGCCGCCAGCCGCCGCACGCGGGTCATCGAGCTGCTCGAGCAGGTGGGCATCGACCAGCCGGAGAAGCGCTACGACCAGTACCCGCACGAACTCTCAGGTGGCATGAAGCAGCGCGCGCTCATCGCCGCCGCCCTGGCACTGGAACCGGAACTCATCATCGCCGACGAGCCCACCAGCGCCCTCGACGTCACGGTGCAGAAGGTCATCCTCGACCTGCTCGACGACATGCGTCGGGAGCTCAATCTGGGTGTCCTGTTCATCACCCACGATCTCGCGGTGGCCGGTGACCGCGCCGACCACATCGTGGTCATGGAGCGCGGCCAGGTCCGCGAATCCGGTGTCGCCGCCAGCGTGCTCACCGACCCGCAGCACACCTACACCCGCCAGCTGCTGGCCGACGCCCCCTCCCTGGCCACCGCCACCGCCGCCGGAGACCGCCGCCACACGGTCGTCCCGGACGCCCCGGTGCTCCTCGAGGTCGATTCGCTCACCCAGCGCTACGGGGACTTCACCGCCGTGGACGATGTCTCCTTCACCGTCGCGCGCGGCTCCACCCATGCGATCGTCGGCGAATCCGGCTCCGGCAAGACCACACTCGGCCGCTCCATCGCCGCGTTCAACCAGCCCACCGAGGGTTCGATTCTTATCGACGCCCGCGAGATCACCACCGCCGACCACCGCCAGCGCCGCGCGCTGCGCAAGGACGTGCAGCTGGTCTACCAGAATCCCTACTCCTCCCTGAACCCGCGCCAGAGCATCGGGGCGATCATCGCGGAACCGTTGCGCAACGTCACCGGGGCCTCGCGTCGAGAAGCATCAGAGCAGGTCAACCGCTACCTTGACCTCGTGGCGCTGGACCGCGCGACGGCGCAGCGCCGCCCCGCGGAACTGTCCGGCGGGCAGCGGCAGCGCGTGGCCATCGCCCGGGCGCTCATCGTCGAACCGGAGCTCGTCGTCCTCGACGAGGCCGTCTCCGCCCTCGACGTCACCGTGCAGGCCCAGATCCTCCGCCTGCTCGATGAGCTGCAGGCCGAGCTGGGGCTGACGTACGTGTTCATCTCCCATGACCTGGCCGTGGTGCGGCAGATCTCCGACACGGTCTCGGTGATGAGCCGCGGCCGCCAGGTAGAGTACGGTGCCACCGCCGACGTCTTCGACCACCCGGCCTCCGACTTCACCCGCCAGCTCATCGACGCCATCCCCGGGGGCAACTACCGGGGCGGCGCACTCAACCTGGGACTGTAAATCATGACCAACATCATCAACCTGCTGGCCGCCCTGGCCCCCGATCATCCGCTCGCCCGCCTGCGCGAACTGCGCCCCGACGCCCTGCTCAACGCCGAGCGCAGCTTCGAGGCGCTGCTCGAACCGCCCCACCCGGGTGCGTTCACTTACGGCGAGCGCTACGCCGTGGCCACCTATGTCGCCGGCCTGCACGGTGCGGCCAACGCCCGGACCTTCTACGCCGAGCTGCTTCTCGACGACGCCCCCGCCGCTCTCCGCGAGCACATCGACGTGGCCATCAGCGCCGGCGCCACCTGCGGGCCGTATGCGGAGGGCGGGTACATTCTCCACGACGCCGCCGCCCTCGGCGAGCGTCTGGCCGCCGCGTTCGACATGGCCCACCTCATGGTCTTCCACCCGCGCGACGCCTCCCCGTCCGCCATCGGGCACCTCGAGCAGGCGGGGTGGTCGGCCGATGACATCGTCAGCCTCACCCAGCTCATCGCCTTCCTCACCTTCCAGCTCCGGGTGGTCCACGGTCTGCAGGTGCTCGCCGGGCGTGAGATCAACGTGCCGCAACGCGCACAGCTGCCGGGGCAGATCCCCGACTGGCCGGAGGTGGCCGGCCCGGATGTGGTGGCACCGACCGGTTTCGTGCGGCACCCGCTGTCCTGGGCTCCCTGGGTGGAGCCGGTGGCGGAGGAGGATCTGACGGCCGAGCAGCTCGAATCCCTCATCCGCCCCGAGCGCAAGGCCATGCCCTACTTCCGCCTGCTCGCGCGCGACCCGGCCGCGCTCACGGCCCGCACGCTGACGGACCTGGACATCTTCTACAACACCGACGGCGGGCTCAGCCGCGCCGAGCGCGAGTTCTCCGCCACCGTCACCTCCCGCTTCAACGGCTGCGAATTCTGCGCCTCCGTCCACGCCGCCCGCGCGGTGGAGGAAGGTGGGGACGCAGGCGATGTCGACGCGCTTCTCGACGCCGGCGTGCACGCCGATCTCGCCGATGCCCGCAGCCGGGCGTTGCGGGACGCCACGCTGGCGCTGACCGCCACCCCCGTGGCCTACACGGCAGGGGACGTCGAGGCGCTGCGGGCGGTCGGGCTCGACGACATGTCGCTCATCGATCATTTATATGCAAGTGCGTTCTTCAACTGGGCGAATCGGCTCATGCTCGTGCTCGGGCAGGTAGATGTGCCCGCCCGCTACCGCCACAGGTAAGACATATGATGTCCGGGTAGACCACCCAATATGCGCTGAAGCCTATGGTTCTGGCTATTATTGGGGCGTGACTTTCCCGTCCCGTCGTTCCCCGGCCTACCTGGCAATCGCGGATGATCTCCGCGGGCGCATCGAGCGCCGAGAGCTCAGCGGCGGCGACAAGCTTCCCACAGAAAGGGAGCTGGTCGAGGAATTCGGTGTCGCCCGCATGACGGTGCGGCACGCCCTCGACATCCTGCAGATGGAGGGGCTCATCGAGCGCCGCCGCGGGCGCACGGGCGGTACCTTCATCCGCAGTGTCCCCCCGGTGGTCGAACTCACCCGCATGGAGGGGCTCATGCCGCAGCTGCGCGAGCACGGGCTCGACGTCAGCTCGCAGATCCTGGAGTCCGATCTCTCGCGCGCCAGCTCCACCGTCGCCGAGGCCCTGGACATCGCCGTCGGCGATCCCGTCTTCCAGATCGTCCGCCAGCGTTCGGTCAACGCCACCCCGCTCATTGTTGAGAGCTCGTACTTCCCCTCGTTCCGGGTGCCGGGCATGCTCGACGCCGATCTGTCGCGCTCCATGTACGAGCTTCTCGACGCCGAGTGGAACCTGCGCCCCGTCCGCAAATCCGAGACCATCATCCCGGGCGTCGCCTCCAGCTGGGAGCAGCAGGTCCTCGGCGTGACCCGCAACCTGCCGCTGCTGCGCATCTCGCGTACGGCCTACACCGCGGACGGCGCACCCATCGAATACTCCGAGGACGTGCTGCGTTCCGACATCGCGCACATCCGCGTGGTCACCGACGTGCGGCCCTAACTCAGCGCTGCGACGGCGGCGTCCATGGTGGGGTAGCACGGCGTGCAGCCGGCGGCCTGGCCGATGCCGATCGTGGACATCCCGGCCGCGTGGGCAGCGCGCACACCCGCCGGCGAATCCTCGAACACCACGATCTCCGCCGGGTTCAGCCCCAGCAGCTCGGCGCCGCGCAGGAAGCCCTCCGGATCGGGTTTGCCGGCTGCGACGTCCTCGACGGTGACCAGGGCGTCGAGAAGCGGGGCCAGGCCCCGTTCGGCCAGGACGGGCTCGATGAGCTGACGCAGCGTCCCGGTGACGATGCCGACGCGCAGGCCGCGTTGCTTGAGGTCCCGGACGAAGCTGACGGTGGCGTCGGAGACGCGGGGGCGCTGGGCGCACAGTGCCACGTAGCGGGCGCACACCTCGTCGAGTAGTCGCGTGGCCAGGTGAGGTTGCCCGCGGCGGGACACCAGCGCGGCGGCGATGTCCGGTTCGCTCATCCCGAGCAGGGATTCGTATTCTCCCGGCGTCATGGCGGGCAGTCCCAGATCGAGCAGGGCCTGGCCGTAGGCGGCCGCGAGCTCGGTTTCGTCGTCGGAGAGGGTGCCGTTGAAGTCGAAGAGGATGCCGCGGGCGGCGCGGAGGTCTGTCAGCATGCTCGCCACTATAAGTGCTGGTGACAAAGGTATGAGACTTATGCCATTAGGTCTAGTTCTTTATTCTTCTCACGTTCATGTCGGGGTGACCTGAACGTCAAACGGCTCTGGAAGTCTTCATCACGTACCGACGATACGTCGGTGAATCCTTCCCCTCATCCCCGCCCCCGGGGACGTCGCTGAGAAAGGCCCTCACCATGTCCGACCTCATCCTCTCCCGTCGTACCCTCCTGCGCGCCCTCGGTGTGGGCGCCGGACTCGCCGCTGCCGGCCCGCTGCTCAGTGCCTGCGGCAACGGCGGCGGCGCCGCCACCGACGCCGCCCAGATCGGTGCTGACCTCGACGAGATCATCTCCCTCGCCCAGGAGGAGGGCACCCTCCGCCTCATCGCCTACCCGGAGACCTGGGCCAACTACAAGGGCCATTTCGAGGAGTTCACCAAGAAGTACGGCATCGAGATCACCGTCGACTCCCCGGACGCCTCCTCCGCCGAGGAGCTGCAGGCCGTGCAGAACCTCAAGGGCCAGCCCTCCCAGCCGGATGTCCTCGACATCGGCTACTCCTTCACCAAGCCCGCCATCGACCAGGGCCTCATCGAGCAGTACAAGCCCTCCAACTTCGACGCCGTCCCGGACAACCTCAAGGACCCGGAGGGCTGGTGGGTCGGCGCCTACTTCGGCGTGCTGTCCGTCGGCGTCGATAAGCGTCGCGCCGATGTGCCGACCAGCTTCGCGGACCTCAAGGACCCCAAGTACCGCGGCATGGTCGCCCTGCCGGGCGACCCGCGCTCCGGCGCCTCCTCTGTCGCCACCGTCTTCGCCGCGGCCCTGGCCAACGGCGGTTCCCTCGACGACATCACCCCCGGCATCGAGTACTTCGCCGAGCTCGCCGAGATCGGCAACCTGGTGACCATCTCCGATGAGTCCTCGGCGCTGACCACCGGCCAGGCGGCCGTGGTCTTCGACTGGAACTACAACTGGCTCGGCCGCGAGGAGCAGCTGGTCACCGACGGCGTCGACTTCGAGTACACCGTCCTCGAGGACGGCGTGTTCGGCAACTACTACGCCCAGCCCATCACCATCGCCTCCCCGCAGCCCAACGCCGCCCGCCTGTGGGTGGACTGGCTGACCTCCGACGAGGGCTCCGAGCAGTACGCCCTCGGTGGCGCCGTGCCCGCCCGCTACACCGAGCTGGCGGACGCCGGCAAGATCTCCGACGAGGCGCAGTCCCGCCTGCCGGACCCGGCCATCGTCGAACAGGTCGAGCTGCCCACCACCGAGCAGGGCGACGCGGCGAACAAGATCATCGCCGCCGAGTGGGCCCAGAAGGTGCGTATCTGATCATGACCGCCTCCGTCCCCGTCCTCCTGGACCCCCAGGGGGCGGAGACGAAGAAGTCGACGCGGTTTACCTGGCGGACCCTGACCTCGGGGTCCGTTCTCGGTGCGCTGCCCTTCTTCGCCTTCGTCTCCGCCTTCCTGCTCATCCCCATCATCGCCAACGTCATCCGGGCCTTCCAGGACCCGGCGGGCAACCTCAGCGTCGGCACCATGGCGGAGGCCGCCGGTCCCATCTACCGCCCGGCGTTCCTGCTCACCGCCCAGCTCTCGCTGCTCACCGCGCTCGTCGGTGGTGTCCTCGGCCTCGTCCTGGCGTGGGCCCTGGTCACCGCCGAGCGCCCGAGGTGGCTGAAGTCCCTGGTCAACAGCTTCTCGGCGCTGGCCTCCCAGTCGGGTGGCGTGCAGCTGGCCTTCGCCTTCGTCGCGTTGCTGGGAACCCAGGGCGTGCTCACCGGTGTCATCGAGTGGCTCGTCCCCGGGTCCATGAGTGACTTCAAGGTCACGGGCTTTCTCGGCGTGACCATCGTCTACCTGTACTTCCAGATCCCGCTCATGGCCATCCTCATGCTGCCCGCGATGGGTGGGGTGAAGAAGGCCTGGTACGACGCGGCCTCCTCGCTCGGAGCCACGAAAGCCCAGTACCTGCGCGACGTGGCGATCCCGGTGCTGTGGCCGTCGATCATCGGCTCCCTGCTGCTGCTGTTCGCCAACGCCTTCGCCGCCTACGCCACCGCCTACGCCCTGGCCGGCGGTTCCCTCAACCTCGTGCCCATCGTCATCGGCTTCATGATCAGCGGCAACGTCCTGCTCGACCCGGGCCTGGCGGCCGCGCTGGTGACCTGGATGATGGTCATCATCCTCGCCGCCATGGGTATCCGTTTCCTCCTGACCCGAAAGAGTGACCAGTGGCTCAGCAACTAGTACTCGACCGGCCGCAGACCACGGCGGCCCCGGCCAGCCGGCCGGCCCGTCGGTGGGGTGCCAACGCCACCACCGTCGCCATCTTCGTCGTGGCGCTCGTGTTCTTCTTCGCGCCGTGGATCGCCGCCGCGATGTTCGGTTTCTCCCGCCCCGGCGTCGGCTTCACCCTCGACCCCTTGGTGGAGTCCCTGCAGAACCCGCGCGCCTGGCCCGCCATCCGCGACACCCTGCTGCTCACGGTCGCCTCCACCGTGCTCATGCTGGTGCTGCTCGTGCCCACCATCGTCTACCTCAACATGAAGGCCCCGCAGCTGGCGAAGGTCGCCGAGGTCCTCTCGGTGCTGCCCATGGTGGTGCCTGCCGTGGCGCTGGTCTCCGGTGTCTCGCAGTTCTACCGCGTCGTGGCCCCGTCGTTCATCAACTCCCTGTGGTCGTTGGTCCCGCTCTACGTCATCCTCTCCATGCCGCTGTGCTACCGCGCCCTCGACGCCGGCGTGAAGTCGCTCGACCTGCGCACCATGTTCGCGGCCAGCTCGTCCCTGGGGGCGTCGACCTGGACGACGCTGACCCAGGTGGTCCTGCCCAACCTGCGCGTGGCCATGCTCTCGGCCTCCCTGCTGTCGGTGGCGATGTGCCTGGCCGAGTACGCCATGGCCTCCCTGCTGCTGCACTACACCTTCCCGGTGTTCCTCGTGCAGGTGTCCAACAACAACCCGCGCGGCATCGCTGCGCTGTCGTTCATCACCATCATCATCACGTGGCTGCTGCTGGTCGCCATCTCAGCGCTGTCCCGCACGGACAAGGTCCGCAAGAACTAGAAGGAATACTCCATGTCTGATCTGACCGTGGCGCGCCCGCACGTGGAGCTGCGCAACATCGTCAAGAGGTACGGCGACAAGACCGTCCTCGACAACCTCACCCTGCACATCGGGGAGGCCGAGATGGTCGCCCTCCTCGGCCCCTCCGGTTGCGGCAAGTCAACCTCCCTGCGCATCCTCGCGGGCCTGGAGAACGCCGATTCCGGCGAGGTGCTCATCGCCGGCTCGGACGTCTCCCGCAAGCCCACCCGCGAGCGCAACATGGGCATCGTCTTCCAGGCGTACTCCCTGTTCCCACACCTCACCGCGCGGGAGAACGTCGCCTACGGGCTGAAGATCCGCAAGGTCAAGGGTGCCGAGCGCACCCGCCGCGCCGAGGAACTCCTCGAGCTCGTCGGTCTTCACGAGCACATGGACAAGTACCCCAACCAGATGTCCGGCGGCCAGCAGCAGCGCGTCGCCCTGGCCCGTTCCCTGGCCATCGAGCCGGATGTGCTGCTTCTCGACGAACCCCTCTCCGCCCTCGACGCCAAGGTCCGCGGCCAGCTGCGCGACGAGATCCGCCGCATCCAGCTCTCCCAGGGCATCGCCACCCTCCTGGTCACCCACGACCAGGAGGAGGCCATCATCATGGCCGACCGCGTCGGCGTCATGCGCGAGGGCCGGATCGAGCAGATCGGCACCCCGGCGCAGCTCTACAGCCACCCGCAGACCCCGTTCATCTCCAGCTTCGTCGGCATCATCAACCGCATCCCCGGCATCGTCTCCGGGGGCCGGATCCGGGTACTGGGCGCGGAACTGGACATCGTCAACCGCGACATCCCCTTCGCCGACGGCGACGCCGCGTCCGCCCTCATCCGCCCGGAGGACATCGACCTCACACACGATGACTCCGCGCGCTTCAAGGTGATGGACAAGCAGCTGCGCGGCATCTTCACCGCGGTCATGGTCCAGGACGAGGTCCTCGAGCAGCCGCTGCGCATTGACCTGCCGACGCGTGCCGCCGAGCGTTTCCAGGTCGGCATGGGCGTGCAGATGTTCGTCCAGCGCGCCGACACCGTCGTCGACCACCCGGTGGACAACGAGTCGGTCGTCGCCCGCACCCTGTCCCAGGAGAAGTCCTACCGATGAACTCGATCGCGCGCGCCGAGCACCGGGTCCACCCCGGTCAGCAGTCCACCGCCCGCCACATCCTCCTCATCGGCATCGACGGGGCCCGCTGGGAGATGATCCCCGCGCAGTCCCGCCTCGCCGCGCTCGCCGCGGAGGGGTCCTGGCACGGGATGACCATGGAGGTGCCCACCATCTCCGGACCCGGCTGGTCGTCGATCCTCACCGGTACCACCCACGCCGAGCACGGGGTCCGCGACAACTCGCTCATCGGCGCCCGCCTGTGGCAGCACCCCGATGTGCTCAGCAGGGCCTTCTACCGCGATCAGTCGACGCGCACCTTCGCGGCCGCCGGCTGGCCGGTGCTCGTCGATCCCCAGGGCCTGGGCCCGGTGATCCATCCGCGCATGGAGCAGCAGTACGCCGGCCTGCACAACGTCATCGCCCGCGACGGTGAGACCCACGGCTACGAGCGTATCGACGCCGAGATCGCCGCCATCACCACCGCCAAGCTCCGCGCCGGAGGCTTCGACGTCGGTTTCGTCTACTTCTGCGACGCCGACGACGCCGGTCACGTGTACGGGCTGGTGGACGGCGCCGGGTACCGGGATGCGCTGGCGCGTATCGACGCCCACGTCAGCGACCTCGTCGACGCCGTCACCGCCCGCGCACAGGCCGGGGAGGACTGGCTGGTGGTGCTCACCACCGATCACGGCCACCTCGACGAAGGCGGTCACGGCGGGGATGATCCGCGCGAGCGCGAGTCCTGGGTGGTGGCCTGGTCGCCGACGGGGGCGCTGCCGGAGTGGCCGGCGGAGATCGCCCCGCACGAGCTGTGCGGGATGCTTCTCGACGCCCGCTACACCAACCGGTAGCCCGAGCCGCGCACCGTCTCGATCCGCTCGGCCCCGATCTTCTTGCGCAGGGTGCGGACGTAGACGTCGACCACGTTGGAGCCGGGGTCGAAGTCCATGCCCCACACCTGGCTGAGCAGCTGGGAGCGGGAGAGGATCTGCGCGGGGTGGCGCATGAAGGTCTCCAGCAGCCCGACCTCGCGGCGGGAGAGGTCCTGGCTGCGGCCGTCGATCTCCACGCGCTGGGTGCGCAGATCGAGCACCAGATCCTCGCGGACCAGACGGAAGGACGATTCCGAGCTGTCCACCGGGGCGCGGTCCGCCAGGCGCAGCCGGACACGCGCGAGCAGTTCGGCGAACTGGAAGGGCTTGGGCATGTAGTCGTCGGCCCCGCCCTCCAGGGAGCGGATCCGGTCCGCCAGCTTGGTCCGGGCCGTGAGCACGATGATCGGCAGGGTCACGCGCAGGGCACGCAGCTGCTCGAGCACCTCCGCCCCGTCCATGTGGGGCAGCCCCAGGTCGAGGACCATGAGGTCGAAATCGCCGCTGCGGGCCAGCTCGAAGGCCAGGGCCCCGTCGTCGACGACGTCGCAGGCGTACCCGGCGGCGCGCAGTCCGCGGTCGATGAAGTCGGCGATACCGCGGTCGTCTTCGGCGATGAGTATCCGGCTCACTGTGTGTTCTCCTTGTCTGCTGGGGCGGGGATCTCCAGTCCGAAGACGGAGCCCACACCCACCTGGGTTTCCACGAAGGCGCGGCCGCCGTGGGCCTGGCCGATGGCGTGCACGATGGCCAGACCGAGGCCCGCACCACCGGACCGTGGCCCGGCGGTGTCCCCGCGGTGGAAACGGCTGAACAGGGTCGTGCGCTGATGCTCGGGGACGCCCGGCCCGGAGTCGCGCACCCAGATCCGCCACGACCGTCCGGCCTGCGTATCGACGAACGTCGAGCCCAGGTCCACCGGCCCCTCGCTGTAGCGCAGCGCATTGCCGACGAGCTCGAGAACACCTTCGGTGATGCGCTCGTCGTCGAGAAGCACGGTGCCCTCGCTGACCTCCACGAGGCTCACCCGCTCCGAGAGGGTGCGGGCCTTGTCCTCGAGGTCGATGCTCAGCTCGGCGACGTCGATAAGCTCAGGGACGACGAACTCACCGGAATCGGCGACGGCGAGGGTGAGCAGGTCATTGACCATCCGCGCCATGCGGTCCAGTTCGGCGGTGGCCAGGGCGATGGAGCGCCCCCGTTCCTCCGGAGGGGTGGTCTCCAGCAGCTCGAGTTGGCCGCGGACCACCGTGATGGGCGTGCGCAGCTCATGACCGGCGTCATCGACGAACTGCCGCTGCCGCTCATAGGCCTGCTCCAGCCGGTCGAGCATGTCGTTGAAGGTGGTGGCCAGCTCGGCGATCTCGTCGTTGCCGCTCACCGGGACGCGGCGGGTGAGATCCGCGTCGCCGATGGACCCGGCCACCTCCTGCAGACGGCGGACCGGTGCGATGATCTGCCCGGCGATGAGCCAGCCGATGATGATGCTGGCCACCACGCCACCGAACCCCAGGGCCGTGAGCGTGCGCACCTGCTCGTTGACCTGGGCGCGGTCCCGGTCCGTGAAGTAGGCGACGGCGAACTGGGCGGGTTCGTCCGTTCCGAAGTCCACGCTGACCCGACCCCAGTGGGCCCGGCCCCGTTCCGGATCGACGGTGACCCCGGCCGGCGCCGGGTTGTCGAGGATCTCGTGCACCAACGGTTCGGTACTGGTGAAGGGAGCGGGGTGGGCGCCGCTGAACGCGGTGGTGTCCATCTGGAGGAGGCGGTCGCCGATGAGCCCGACGTGGGATTCCCTGACATCCGGGATCTGCCGGGACAGGTAGACCTCCACCAGGCGCGCCGGGGTGGCGAAGGGCTCCGCGGTCTCCGGGTCGGTGCCGTCGGTGGCGAAGTGGCGGAACTCCTCGATCTCCTGCTCCACCGCCTGGTTCGCCGCATCGGTGACCTGGCTGAGCATGACGGCCCGGGTGATGACGATGACGCTGGTCAGCGCCACGACCACCACCGCGGTGATGCCGAACATGATGCGCCAGCGCAGCGAATGAGGAGCATTCACCTAGTCATCGTCCCAGTCGTCGTCGTCATCCCAGTGCTGGTTGCCCTGCGGATAGGGCTGGTAGTTGAGCTGGGGCTGCGGGGCAGGCACCGGGGCGGGTGCGGGTGCGGGTGCGGGAGCCGGGGCCGAGGCGGGCTCCGGGGTCGGCTCGGTGCTGGTGCTGGTGGCCGGCGAGGACGGCAGGGTGGAGGTCACCGTCACCGCCGTGTCAGACTCGCGGGTGATGGTGGCCCCGGCGGGGTCGATGTTCGGCGCCGAGGAGTTGTTGGCCAGCACGGAGCCCGCCGCGGCCACCAGGACGAGCAGTCCCAGGATGGCCAGCAGCGGGGCGAAGCGGCGGAGGGTGGGCATGAGGATCCTTCCGGGTCATATGAACTCTTGAGTACCAGCCTGAGCCCGCGCTGTGAAGCCCTGGTGAGCCCAGAATGAAGGAACTCTCATGTACCGGCCCCTGCCGGGAGTCAGGAGGCGTCGACCTCCCGGTTGCGCAGGGCGCGGGCGACCCGGTCGCGCTGCTCGGCCACCACGCGGCGCAGCCCGGTGGGCAACTCGGTGGCCAGGAACTCATCGGCCCGGGCCAGGCCTGCCGCGGAGATGTCCCACACCGGGTACAGGCCGGTGAGCGTGGTCAGGGCGATCTCGGAGGAGGAGTGCTCCCACAGCTTCCCGGCGATGCGGAAGTACTCGTCGTTGAACTGCTCGAGGTGCGGGGCGGAACCCGGGTAGACCAGACCCTCCATGCGGAAGCGGGCGTCGGCGTTGGACAGGTCCCCGGCGACGATCTCATCCCACATGCGCTTTTTCGTGGCGGGATCATTGACGGCGGCCTCGGCCCTTAGAGCGGCCTGGCGGCCGGAGGCGGAGCGGTCCCGGGCGCGCTCCTGCTCGATGGCCGTGACCTCGATGCGGTCGTAGGCGAGCAGGGCGGTCAGGGCCAGCCAGCGCAGATCCGCGTCCTTGGAGGATTCCAGCACCTGCAGGAGCCGGTCCGCGGCGCGCGGGTTGAGCGGCAGGCGCGTCAGCGCATGGGAGAAGACGAGAGCGACCTCCGGGTCGGCGGCCTTGCGCCCGGCGAGGTAGGCGTCGACAAGCAGGGCGGTGCCCTCGCGCTCCCACGCCGGGTCGACGTAGGTGCGCAGGGCGGTGGTGGCCTGCCCGAGGATGCGCTCGAGGACGGCGAGCTCGGTCTCGGCGGCGGCGCCGCGGGCCACCAGGCGGATGAAGTCACGCGCCTTCATGCGGCCGTCACGGGTGGCCTCCCAGGCGGCGGACCAGCACAGGGTGCGGGCCATGGCATCGTCGATGCGGTCGATGTTGTCCACCACGAAGGCCAGGGAATCCTCGTCGAGCTGCATGAGGCAGTACGTGAGGTCCTCGTCGTTGACCAGCACCAGGTCGGCGGCCTCGACGCCAACCAACTCCGGCACCTCGGTGGAGGCGCCGGTGACGTCGAGTTCGACGCGGTGGGTGCGGGTGACGCGGTCGTCGATAAGCGAGTACAGCCCCACGCACACGCGGTGGGTGCGCAGCTCACCCGCGCCGGGCTCGGCGCCGGTCTGCTCGACGGCGAAGGACTCGTAGACGCCGTCGCGGACGGTGACGGCCGGCGCCAGACGGTTGATGCCGGTGGTCTTGAGCCACTCGTCGGCCCAGCCGGACAGGTCCCGGCCCGAGGCGGTCTGCAGGGCGGCAAGCAGGTCGTCGAAGGTGGCGTTGCCCCACGCGTGGTCGGCGAAGTGGCGGCGCACACCGGACAGGAACGCCTCGCGGCCGACATAGGCCTGCAGCTGCTTGAGCACGGAGGCGCCCTTGGCGTAGGTGATGCCGTCGAAATTCTGCTCCACGGTCTCGATGTCGGTGGCGTCCGCCAGGATCGGGTGCGTCGAGGGCAGCTGATCCTGCTGGTAGGCCCACGACTTCTCGATGTTGGCGAAGGTCACCCACGCCGACTCGTACTCCGTCGCCTCCGCCTGGGAGATGACGGCGGCCCAGGTGGCGAAGGACTCGTTGAGCCACAGATCATCCCACCAGCGCATGGTCACCAGATCGCCGAACCACATGTGCGCCAGCTCGTGGAGGATGGTCTCCGCGCGGCGCTCGTAGCGGTAGTGCGTGGCCTTGGAGGTGAAGACGTACTCGTCGCGGATGGTCACGCACGCCGCGTTCTCCATGGCGCCGAAATTGAACTCCGGGCAGAAGACCTGGTCGTACTTGCCGAAGGGGTAGGCCATGCCGAAGTGGGCGTGGTACCAGTCGAAACCCTGCTTCGTCTCGGCGAACAGGCGGTCCGAGTCGAGGTGCTGGGCCAGGGAACGCCGGCAGTACAGGCCCATGGGAACGGTGAGCTCGGTGGGCTGGCCGGCCGGGGTCTCCGGATGGTGGGTGAGCGTGCCGCGCCAGGTGGAGGTGACCTCGGTGAACCGACCCGCGCACACGGCGACGAGGTAGGTCGACAGGGGATAGTCGATGCGGGAGCGGTGGATCGCGCGCTCACCCTGCATTTCCGTGGACTGCGCGCCGTTGGAGATGACCTTCCAGTCCGCCGGGGTGGTCACCGCGATGTCGTAGGTGGCCTTGAGATCCGGCTGGTCGAAACAGGCGAAGACGCGCTTGGCGTCCGCGGTCTCGAACTGGGAGTAGAGGTAGACCTCGTTGTCCGCCGGGTCGACGAAACGGTGCAGGCCCTCACCCGTGCGCGAGTAGGGGATGGTGGCGGTCACGCGCAGGGAATGGCGGCCCGGGGTGAGATCGCGCAGGGCGATCCCGTGGGTGTCGTCGTAGCCGTCCTCGTCGAGGGTCAGTGCCTCGCGGCGGATGTTGGTGCCGTCGAGGTAGACGCCGTCGACGTGCGTGGCGCGCAGGTCGATGAAGGTGGAACCGGCCTCCCGCACGGTGAAGGTCACGTTGGTGATGCTGCCGAACTCTTCGTCCCCGGTCAGGTCGAGGGCGATGTCATAGTTGTCCACCTCGAGCAGGCGCGCGCGGTGGGTGGCTTCCTCACGGGTGAGGTTGATGGAGGTCACTGTCGGTTCTCCTGGGTCAGGTTGCTTTTCCACCGCCCAAACTACACCGCACGTATCCTGTGCTCATGACAACTAATACTGTGCAGTTCTGGTTCGACGTCACCTGCCCGTTCGCCTGGCAGACCTCCCGCTGGATGAAGGAGGTGGAGAAGGTCCGCGACCTCACCATCGAGTGGACCCCCATGTCCCTGGCCGTGCTCAACGACGGCCGCGACCTCGACCCCGGCTACATGTCCGCCATGGAGGCCGCCTGGGGTCCGGCGCGCGTCTTCGCCCGCGTGGCAGTGGAGGAGCCGGGCTCGGTCGACGCGCTCTACACCGCCATGGGCACCATCATCCACGCCGGTAAGGAAGGCGGGAAGAAGGGCTTCGGTGCCTACGACGAGGTCATCAAGCGCGCGCTCGAGGAGGTCGGCCTCGATGCGTCCTACGCCTCGGTGGCCAACACCGAGGAGGTCGACGACAAGCTGCGCGAGTTCCACGGCAGCGCCATCGAGGAGGTCGGCGACGACGTGGGCACCCCGGTGCTCAAGCTCGGCGACACCGCCTTCTTCGGCCCCGTGATCACGCGCGTCCCCGAAGGTGAGGAGGCCGGGGAGATCTTCGACGCCGCCCTCCGCCTCGCCCAGTACCCCTACTTCTTCGAGATCAAGCGCTCCCGCACGGAGAGCCCGCAGGTGTAGGGCGCTGAGACGTCGCAGCTTGTGCAGTTGGGGGTTGTTTGAACATCCCCAGACTGCACAAGCTGCGAAGCGGAGGGCGGGGAGCGCGCACCGGGAACCGGGGTGCCCGGTGGCGCACAGCTCCCAGGTAGGATCGGCAGCATGCGCGTTTACCTTGGAGCAGACCACGCCGGCTTTGACATGAAGAACATCATCGCCGAGCACCTGAAGAAGCAGGGCCACGACGTCATTGACTGTGGCGCCCACACCTACGATGCCGACGACGACTACCCGGCCTTCTGCATCGAGGCCGCCTCCCGCACCGTCAACGATCCGGGTTCCCTCGGCATCGTGCTCGGCGGTTCCGGCAACGGCGAGCAGATCGCCGCGAACAAGGTCAAGGGCGCCCGCTGCGCCCTGGCCTGGTCCCCGGAGACCGCCCGCCTGGCGCGTGAACACAACAACGCCCAGCTCATCGGCCTGGGTGGCCGCATGCACTCCGAGGAGGAGGCGCTGGCCATCGTCGACGCCTTCCTGGAGCAGGAGTGGTCGAAGGCGGAGCGCCACCAGCGTCGCATCGACATCCTCGCCGACTACGAGCGCACGGGCGTGGCCCCGGAGCTCCCGGCCGA
>NZ_JAUNRW010000165.1 GCF_030535495.1 Corynebacterium sp. | reverse complement strand
CGGGCGGCCTGCTTGGCGAAGGTCATCGCGAGCACCGCGGAGATGGCGAAGTTCGGGGCGATGAGCACATGCCCCGCGCCCTCCTTCTTCGTCCACTCGCGGACCTGGGCGAGGCGCTCCTCGTCGAAACCGGTGGTGCCCACCACGGCGTGGATGCCGTTGGCGGTGGTGAACTCGAGGTTGTCCATGACGGAACCGGGGGTGGTGAAGTCGACGATGACCTGTGCGCCGGCGTCGATAAGCATCTGCAGGTCATCGCCCTGATCGACCTGGGCCACGAGCTCGAGGTCCTCGGCCGCCTGCACGCCCTCGCACACCGCCGAGCCGACGCGACCCCGCGCGCCGAGCACTCCCACCTTGATCGCCATGGTTCCTCCTTGAAATCCGGTTATGTCGGTGTCCCAGTGTAGGCGCTTAGACTCGGGGCATGCGTATCAACATCACCAGCATCTACGTCGCCGATCAGCAGAAGGCGCTCGAGTTCTACCGGGACATCCTGGGCTTCACGGTCAAGCACGATGTGGAGGTCGGCGAGGGCGCCCGCTGGCTCACCCTCGTCTCCCCTGAGGACCCGGAGGGACCCGAGCTGCTGCTCGAGCCCATGGGGCACCCCGCGGCAGCCGTGTTCTGCGAGGCCATCTACGCCGACGGACTCCCCTTCACCCAGTTCCAGGTCGCCGACATCGAGGCCGAGTACGCCCGCCTGCTTGACCTGGGCGTGGTGTTCAGCATGGAACCCACCGAGGCCGGCCCCGTCACCATCGCGGTTCTCGACGACACCTGCGGGCATTACATCCAGCTCATCCAGCAATGAGACGCCTGCTCCTGATGGTGCCGCTGGCGTTGGCGGCGTGTGGGTCGCCTGCCCCGGAGCCGGTCGCTGTGCCCTCGACGGTGACCTCGCCCGAGATCACGGCGCTGGGCGCCCCGGGCACCGACCGTCAAGAGCACTGGCCGATTCTCGGGCAGCTCCACGTCACCGACTACCGCATCGGCGAACACGAGGGCTTCGACCGCCTGGTCTTCGATCTGGAGGGCGAGGGCGAGCCGGGCTGGTTCATCGAGTACACCGACGAGCCCCTGCAGCAGGCCTCCGGGCTGCCCGTCGATGTCGAAGGCACGACCGCCCTGCAGGTCATCATCATGGGCACCCCCTATCCGCCCGAGGGCGAGGACGTCCTGCTCCCCGCCGGGCGCCATCCCGGCGGCGGCGTGATCAACCACGTCACCTACGCCAGCCTCTTCGAGGCCAACTCCGAGTTCGTGATCGGGCTCAACGCGCGTCACCCCTACTCCGTGACCTTCCTGGAGGATCCGAAACGACTGGTCATTGACCTGGTGAAGCGCTAACGATTCGGTAATGACCGGTGACAGGGGCATGTTATGCCCCTTATCGTGGACGTATGACCGCTTATCGACGCCCCCTCCTCCCCGCCGCCCTCACCACGACGGCACTGCTGCTCGCCGCATGCAACGGCGCCGGCGGCGCCGATGACGCGACGACCACCACGACCAATCCCCCGTCCACCGTGACCTCCACCGCCGCCCCGGCGCAGGAGACCACCACAACCGAGGTGGCCACCGCCGCCGAGACGAGCGAACCCACCGATCGCGCCATGGGTGAGCCGGCTACCTCCGACCAGGAACGCGACCCCGTGTGGGTGGATCCCCCGCCGCTGGTGACGGGCATCCGCGTCGGTGAACACGAGAGTTTCACCCGCGTCGTCTACGACTTCGTCGGCGAGGGCGAACCCGGCTGGTTCACCGGATACGTCGAGCGGCCGCAGCAGCAGGGTTCCGGATTCGACGTCGACGTCGAGGGCCAGGCCTACCTCAAGATCGACCTGACCGGCACGGCCTACCCCTTCGACCATGACCACGAGGGGCTCGATGTCGGCCCCGTCACCAGCGGTGGCGTGGTGGCGCAGGTGGTCAACACCGGCACCTTCGAGGGCCACACGCTCACCTACATCGGGCTGGACCAGCAACGCCCGTACTCCATCAGCGTGCTGCAGAACCCGCTGCGCGTGGTGGTGGATATCCAGCACTGACCCACTACCGGTGGGCTCGGCCTCGCTCCCTCGGTGGCGTCCCCTCGCGACCATGCCGATTCGCCCCTCCTGGGCTCGGTATCGCTGTTCCCCCTACTGAACGACACCGAGCCCCGAGCCCCGAGTCCACGTGCGGGGGTGGACCCACGCGAAGCGCCCCCGCTCACCAGGAAGGTGAACGGGGGCGTCGATAAGCGGGGTCTTAGCCCTCGACGGGCACGAGGGAGATCTTGCCGCGGTTGTCGATGTCGGCGATCTCAACCTGGATCTTCTCACCGACGTTGATGACGTCCTCGACCTTCTCGATGCGCTCATCGCCACCGAGGTTGGAGATGTGGATGAGGCCGTCGCGACCCGGGGTCAGGGAGACGAAGGCACCGAAGGCGACCGTCTTGACGACGGTGCCCAGGTAACGCTCGCCGACCTTCGGCAGCTGCGGGTTGGCGATGCCGTTGATCTTCTCGATCGCGGCATCGGCTGCCTCACCGGAGGCGGCGGAGACGTAGACGGTGCCGTCGTCCTCGATGGAGACGTCAGCGCCGGTCTCCTCGGTGATGGAGTTGATGGTCTTGCCCTTCGGGCCGATGAGCTCGCCGATCTTGTTCATCGGGACCTTGACGGTGGTGATCTTCGGAGCGAGCTTGCTCATCTCGTCGGGGCCGTCGATGACCTCGGACATGGTGGCCAGGATGGTCTGGCGGGCGTCCTTGGCCTGGGAGAGGGCGTCGGCAAGCACCTGGGACGGGATGCCGTCCAGCTTGGTGTCCAGCTGCAGGGCGGTGATGAAGTCCGGGGTGCCGGCGACCTTGAAGTCCATGTCGCCGAAGGCGTCCTCGGCACCGAGGATGTCGGTCAGCGCGACGTACTTGGTCTCGCCGTCGACCTCATCGGAGACCAGACCCATGGCGATGCCTGCGACCGGGGCCTTGAGGGGCACGCCGGCGTTGTACAGGGACAGCGTCGACGCGCAGACGGAACCCATGGAGGTGGAACCGTTGGAGCCCAGCGCCTCGGAGACCTGGCGGATGGTGTACGGGAACTCCTCGCGGGACGGGATGACCGGCTCGAGGGCGCGCTCGGCGAGTGCGCCGTGGCCGATCTCGCGGCGCTTCGGGGA
>NZ_JAUNRW010000164.1 GCF_030535495.1 Corynebacterium sp. | reverse complement strand
CCGGGAGGGGCGGTGGCGAGGGCGTCGATAAGCGATTGGCGCGCGGCGGGCGTGACCTGGCCGGACAACCGACCCACGACCCGGGAGCCGAGCGCTGACTCGAGGCGGTCGAGGACGTCGAGGAAATAGGTGAATACCAGCACCCTGCGCCCAGCCTCCTCGGCCTCCTCGACGATCTCCCGGATGCGCTCGAGTTTCGCGGGGACCGCACCGGGAGTGGTCATGGCGGCGCGGCGCATGGCCATGAAGTTGCCCTCCTCGACCGCCGCGGCGTAGTGCTTCTCATCGGCCGGGGTGAGGTCGATCCAGTCGGTCTGGTCGAGGCGCTCGGGAAGTTCGTCAAGGACATCGGCCTGGTTGCGGCGCAGGTAAGCGGGGGCGATGCGCTTGCGGAAGTCGGCCGCGGCCATCTCCGACATGCCCGTGGAGATGAGATCCGGTGCCACGAAGCCCACCAGCGTGGCGAACTCGGAGACGCGGTTTTCCAGCGGCGTGCCGGAGAGGAGCAGAGCGTGGGAGGCGGCGTCGATGAGCGAGCGGACCGCACGGGTGCGGCCGGTGGACGGGTTCTTGATGAAATGCGCCTCGTCGACGATGACGAAATCCGGTGCGGACAGAGTCGTGGTGCGCGCTCCGTCGTAGGTGAGCAGGCAGATGCCGCCGGTCGACTCCCAGGCGCGGACCGCCTCGACGCGTTCGGGGCCGTGGGCGCGGTAGACGGGGAGATCGGTGAAGCGGCGGGCCTCACGCTCCCAGTTGGTCAGCACCGAGGCCGGGCACACCACCAGAGTGCGCGACTGCCCCTCCGCAAACAAATGCGCCGCGGCGGCCAGGGCCTGCACGGTCTTGCCCAGGCCCATGTCGTCGCCGAGGATCACCTTGCGTTGCACCAGAGTGAAGCGGGCGCCGAAGGACTGGTAGCCGCGCAGGTGCAGGTCGGTGAGGTGGGTGGTGTCCAGGCGCAGCGCGCGGATGCGTTCGAGGATGTCGGCGGCGAGGTCATCGCCACCCTCGACCTCGAGATCGAGCAGCGTGGACAGCAGCGCCTGGTAGTGCGCGGGGCGATCCAGGTAGTCAGCCCAGGTCTCGCCGGACACCGGCACGGGGCGTGCGGGCTCCAGGGTCTCCGGGTGGACGTCGGCCCAGGCGATGTCGTCGGTGAACTCCTGCCACTCCGGGCCCTGACCGACGAGCACGTCCCACAGCCCGCCGGTGGTGGGCAGCTCCTCGGCCCGGGCCAGGATGCGGCGCCGCCGGGCGCGCTGGATCTCGTCGAGGGTGTTGATCTGGTCGAACTGCGCCAGCAGGCGCACCAGCCCGGTCGCGGCGCGGGTGGGCGTGTCCCCGATACCGGTGGTGTGCGTGCCGACGGCCTCCTGCCGCAGGGTCTCGGCAGCCGCGCGTAGGCGACGCGCGGTAGTCGCGCCGATGCCCGGGACCTGGGTCAGGCGCCCGGTCGGCGTGGCCAGCACGTCCGCGACGGTGGACACCCCGATGGTCTCCAGGCCGGTGAAACGCAGGCGCTCGTTCGTGGCGGTCTTCAGCGCGTCGACGGGCAGCTGCCGCAGCAGGATTTCCGCCCGCTCGCCGGTCAGTGCATCCAGCAACCGCTCCGCTTCTCGACGCATCGCCGGCTCCGAATTCGGGTCCCGCGACAGGGCCCGCGCCCGCTCCAGCACGCGCGCCTGCGGATCTGCGTCGTGCTGGACGAAGGTCGAGCCCGGCGCGCCGACGGCCTCCTCCACCGCCGATCGCGCGTGCGCCAGCAGGTGATCCGCCGCTCCCCCGGGGTGGAGTCGCACGCCGCGGGACTGGAGCATGTCGGCCAGCGAGGCCAGTTCCAGGTAGCGGGTGACGTCCGCATCCAGCACCTGAAAGGTCGCATCCTCCAGTCGCGTCCGCAGATCTCCGGCGGCGGCTCGGGCCCGGGCGATTTTCCCGCCGGCGAAGATGCGCCCCAGGATGGAGGGCGCGGCGTTGCGGGCCTCATGGCGCAGCATCCCCAGCACTCCGGCCTGCGAAACATAGCCGCGCAGGTGCTCCCAGGCCTGGGGCAGCCCGTCGATCTCCGCCTGCGCGTAGAAGTGCGGCGGCCACTGCACCGCGCCCGGCGGGAGCAGCACGCTGTCACCGATGCGGACGGCGCCGGGGGCGCGGGGTGGGGTGCGGGGGGCGTCGATAAGCGACCTGGCCTGGGCGGCGCGCTGCGCGACGTCATCAGCCTGCCGCAGCAGGGCGTCCAGCTCGGGGCGTGTGAACTCGGCCATGGAACTCATCTTCTCATTACCCTGGGTGATGTGACTGAGCCGACTGCCCCCAACCGCGCCATTCCCTTTCTGGCGGCCTTCAATGACATCGAGGCCCACCTGCGGGATCTGTTGAGCGCGAAGAAATCCGACAGTTTCCGCTGGATGGTGGATCAGGCGGTGCGTAGGCACCTCATGAATGAGGAGCATGCCGGGGACCTCAAGGAGTTCGCCGAGCTGCGCAACGCCATCAGCCACGGCCGGTACACCGAGGACATGCGCCCCATCGCGGAGCCGCTGGAAGAGACGGTCGCGGACATCGAGCGGATCCGGGACATTCTGCGGGATCCGCCGACAGCGCTCGGCGCCCTGGGCCATCACGAGGTGCGCACGGTCGCGCCGGGCGATGACATCCGGGAGGCGCTGCAGGTCATCCGCTCCACGACCATCTCGCAGCTGCCGATCTACGAGGGCGGCACGTGCACGGGCATCCTCACCACCAACACCATCGCGCGGTGGGTGGCGGCGGACCTCGACGACAACGATCATCTCGACGCCCGCACCGTCGCCGAGGTCCTCGACTGGGCCGAGGACAACGACCGCGCGGTGTTCCTCCCCCGCGACGTGCTGGCGCAGGAGGCCATCGACGCGCTCACCACACCCCGCAAGGACGGGTCGATGCCGCGGGCGGGCATCATCACCGAGCACGGACGGAAGGATCAGCGTCCCATCCGCGTCATCGGTGGATCCGACATCGCCCTGCTCATGGAGGCTGTCGACTCCTGACTCGGCCAATTCGGGGATTTCGAGCGTTCGCGGAAAAAGCCCTCCCTAGTCCCCCTTGACATGATGTTGACGTGTCACCTACAGTGGGCTCAGCTAAAGAAACCACCAAAGGAGAATCATCATGCAGTTCGGCATCTTCACCATCGGTGACGTCACCACCGACCCCACCACCGGCACCACCCCCACCGAGAACGAGCGCATCAAGGCCACCGTCGCCATCGCCAAGAAGGCCGAGGAGGTCGGCCTCGACGTCTTCGC